>CACEGG010000040.1 GCA_902559035.1 uncultured Bacteroidota bacterium | reverse complement strand
GAACCAAATTCAGGGCATGTTTCTTTAGAGCCTGGAAAAAGAATGTCAGTTTTAGAACAAAATCACTTTGCTTTTGACGACAAAGAAGTTCTTCAGACAGTGATTATGGGAAATAAAGAATTATTTGAAATCAAATCTGAAATGGATAAAATATATGCAAAGCCTGATTTTTCAGATAAAGACAGTGATAGAGTAGGTGTTCTTCAATTGGAATATGAGGAAATGGATGGATGGAACGCTGAAAGTTCTGCAGCAGCACTACTATCAAATCTTGATATTAAAGAGGATTTACACTATAATCTTATGAGTGATCTTGACGGAATTCAAAAAGTAAAAGTTTTACTTGCTCAAGCTCTATTTGGAAATCCAGATGTTTTGATTATGGATGAACCTACAAATGATTTGGATTTTGAAACTATAAAATGGTTAGAAAATTTCATATCAAATTATGATAATACAGTAATAGTAGTATCACATGATAG
This sequence comes from uncultured Bacteroidota bacterium, assembly GCA_902559035.1. Lineage (GTDB taxonomy): Bacteria > Bacteroidota > Bacteroidia > Flavobacteriales > Flavobacteriaceae > MAG-121220-bin8. Next base: position 1,535 of record CACEGG010000040.1, on the reverse strand, counting down.
ACATTTTTTAGATTCAGTATGTACTCACATTTCAGATATAGATTTTGGTAAAATAAATCATTTTTCGGGAAATTATACATTTTGGTATGAATCAAGTCAGCTTGCGTTAAGGCAAAAAACCCAACAAAATAAAAAAGCAGAAGAAAAGAAAAAAGAACTTGAAGATTTTATTGCTCGATTTAGTGCTAATGCCTCAAAATCAAAGCAGGCGACATCAAGAAAAAAAATGCTAGATAATCTAAATATCGAAGATATTAAACCTTCTTCCAGAAGATACCCCGCAGTAATTTTTACAACTGAAAGAGAAGCTGGGGATCAAATACTTTCAATTGATAATCTAAGTTACTCTGATGCTACTGGAAAACTTTTTGATAAAATAAGCTTAAACTTAAATAAAGGTGATAAGATAATTCTTTATTCAAAAGACACTAAAGCAACTACAGCATTATATGAAATACTAAATGATAATTTAAAACCAGATAGTGGAAAGTTTAATTGGGGAATAACAACCAGTCAATCCTATTTACCGTTAGATAACAATTACTATTTTACTCAGAAAATATCTTTAGTTGACTGGTTGAGACAATGGGCTAAGAACGATGAGGAAAGAGAAGAAGTTTTTATAAGAGGTTTTCTTGGGAAAATGATTTTTAGTGGAGAAGAAGCACTAAAAAATTGTGATGTTCTTTCTGGGGGAGAAAAAGTCAGATGTATGCTTTCTAGAATGATGATGCTAAGATCTAATGTATTAATGTTTGATGAACCAACTAGTCATCTGGATCTTGAATCTATTACAGCTTTAAATAATTCAATTAAAAAGTTTAAAGGAACAGTTATTTTAAGTACTCATGATTTTGAATTTGCAAAATCAGTAGGTAACAGAGTCATTGAATTAACTCCTAACGGAGTAATCGATAGGTTAACAACATTTGATTCATATATATCTGATCCAAAAATTAAAGAACTAAGAAATAAATTATATAGCTAAATCTTTAATTATTTGTTTTGCTAATTCTAATTGATCACTAAATACATAAATAAGTATCTGATCGTTTGGATTATATCCAAAACCTGATAGTATTGCAGATTGTTTCTTATTGATTATAATAGGATTAATTCCATTAGAAATAAGTTCAGATTCAACTCTTTTAACCTCAACAAAAGATCCCTTAAAAATTAATTCTTTACTTGTCACCATATTATGATCTTAATGAAGCGCTGAACTCATTTTCAATTTTAGATTGAATTTTACTCATACTTGAGCTGATTTCTTTTTCAGAAAGAGTTTTTGTTTTATCCATTAAATTGAAACTTAGGGTATAAGATTTTTTACCTTCGGGAAGTTTGTCATCTTGGTAAACATCAGATAAACTCATGCTTTCTAGATTTTTTATGTGAGATTGTTTCATAATTAATTTTTGAATTGAACTAAAATCAATTTTGGTATCAATTAAAAAGTTTAATTCTCTGTTAACAGTTGGAAACTTTGATAAAGGAGAATATTTTTTAAATTTCAAATTAAGAAGATCAAGTAT
>CACEGG010000039.1 GCA_902559035.1 uncultured Bacteroidota bacterium | reverse complement strand
AGCGCTTTTTTTAGATCCCAAATAATTAGCTATCGCACCATATGTAGTCACTCTTCCACAAGGAATTTGCTTTACTACAGCATAAACTTTTTCAAAGAAGTCAGTCTTACTATTCATTAAATCTAAAGCTTAAATAAGATATTTTTTTCGCTTCCTTCAAATAAATATTCTCATAATGAGTTTGAATTTTAACTACCTCGTCTGGTGCATTAAGATTTTTATAAACATCGTGATTGGAAAATATTGGAGTTATCGACATTCCTTGCAAAAGGCCCAGAGTATAACCATGGAGAAATTCACTATCGGTCTTGAGGTGAACTATTCCATTTAATTTTAATACAGAATTGTAAATTGAAAGAAAATCTGGATTGGTTAACCTGTGTTTTCTTCTTTGATATTTTGTTTGTGGATCTGGGAAAGTAAGCCAAATTTCATCTATTTCATTTTTATCAAAAATATAGCCCAATAACTCAATTTGTGTTCTAATAAAACATACATTTTCAAGATTTTCATCTAAGGCTGTTTTAGCTCCTCTCCAAAATCTCGCTCCTTTTATATCTATTCCTATATAATTTTTTTTCGGGTTTAATTTAGCTAGGTTAACTGTATACTCCCCTTTACCACACCCGAGTTCAAGTACAATTGGATTAGTATTTTTAAAAACTAATTCATTCCATTTCCCCAAAAATTTAAAATCGTTATTAATTAGCTCATCTCTTGATGGCTGTATGACATTATGAAAACTTTCATTTTCAATAAATCTTTTTAGTTTGTTTTTACTTCCCAATCGTTAATGAATTTGAGATGTAAATATAATTAATTGGATTTTTGTAAAGAGAAAGAGAATTCTGAACCAACACCAAAGTCACTTTCTACGTAAATTTTTTCGTTGTGTGCATCAATTATATGCTTTACGATCGCCAAACCTAAACCTGAACCTCCGGTAGATCTATTTCCAGAGCGTTCAACTCGATAAAATCTTTCAAACAATCTCTCAAAGTGTTCTTTTTTAATTCCTTTTCCATTATCAGTTATCCTAATAATTAGCTTATCCTCAATTAAATCTTCGATTGAAATTTCGGTAGTCCCATCTTGTTTTCCATACTTTACTGAGTTTTCAATCAAATTTGTAAGAACTTGATGAATTTTTTCTTGATCAGCATTAACATTCACCCTTTTCAATTTACTATCAATTATTAGAGAAATATTCTTTTTTTTGGCTTGAATTTCTAACATTTCAAACACATTATTAATTATAGAAACTAAATTAAAATTGGATTTTTCCAAATTCATATTTTCAGACTCTAATTTTGTAATTAAGTCTAGGTCTTTTACAATGAATATTAATCTTTCAACAGCCTTTTCAGCAATTTTTAAGTACTTTAAATTTATTTTGTCATCTTTCAAAGCTCCATCAATGAGAGTCAATAGATAACTTTGTGAGGTAAATAATGGTGTTTTTAATTCATGAGCAAGATTTCCAATAAAATTTCTTCTAAAATTTTCTTTTTCTTGCATTGACTTTATTTCAGTTTGACTTTCTATTGAATATGTTTTTAATTGATTAACTAAATCTTCCATATTAGTTGAAATCAGCTTATTTGAGCTTATTTTTTTTTGTGGTATTATTGATTTATATATTTCCTTTATTTTATTTTCAATAAATAATTTTAAATAAACATGGGTTAGAACAAAAGAAACTAATAAAACAAGTGAAAATAATATTGTCAATTGAACAAAAGTGTCTAATGACATAAAATATTCAGATGAAAAGAGAAAATAAATTATTGCAGTTAATATAAAACTTAACACTAAAGCAAATACAAAGGATTTTAATTTTATTTTACTTAATGAAGGCATACTAAAACTTATTAAACTTATATCCTACTCCCTTTACAGTTTTAAAATACAAATCTCCAATTTTTTCTCTTAATTTTCTAATGTGTACATCAATAGTTCTATCACCAACGATAACATCTGAACCCCAAACTTTACTCATAATCTCGTCTCTTCTAAATACTTTTCCAGGATCAGAGGATAATAGATGAAGTAACTCAAACTCTTTTCTAGGTAAAGAAATTTTTATATCATTTTTTGTAACTAGATATGAATTTTTATCAATTTTAATTTCTCCAAGATCAATTATTTGGTGATTTTTAGATAAACTATTTATTCTATTAAAAATAGAAGCAATTTTTTTTAATAAAATTTTTGGTTTTATAGGTTTGGTAATGTAATCATCTGCACCTGCATCAAATGCAGAAATTTGAGTATAATCTTCACTCCTAGCACTCAAAAAAACAATTCTAGTATCAACAAGAGCTGGTATTTCTTTAATTAAAGAACATGCTTGAATTCCATCCATCTCAGGCATCATAACGTCAAGTAAAATAATTTGTGGAATAAATATTTTTGCTTTCTTTATA
>CACEGG010000038.1 GCA_902559035.1 uncultured Bacteroidota bacterium | reverse complement strand
CGGGGATGGGAAATCTTGATGACAGTACACTATTTTTATATGGTGGTGAAGGAAATCTTTCGGGAGACCAAAGTATTGGAAAAATTCCTTTTAATGATTTATACAGAATTGACTTAAATAACAATTCTATTAATCTTGTGTGGGAAAAAGAATACGATTATGCTCAAAATTCTATTTCTAAAAATTTAATTTTTGACAAAACTGAATATTTTTTTTATTGTTTAGTCAATAATGGAGAGAATGGAGCTATAAGTTTAAAAAAAGTTTCAGTAAATAATGGCAATCGTGTTTCTTTAGGAAAATCAATAAATTTTGATAGTTCAATTATTGCAAATGATTTTAACCTTTTTTATGAGAAGAAAAACAACAAACTTTATGCTTATACAGTTGAATTTTTCGACAACAAATTAGAAAAAAATATTGTTAGTTTTTATTCCATTGAAATGGAGCCCTTTTCGATAAACTCATCGATTAATGAAAAAATTGAGCTATCACAATCCAATATAAATTCAAAATGGATAATAATAGGTTTAATTATTATCCTGTTTATTATCTTGATTGTAATTTTTAATAGAAAACCCATAATTTCTTTAAAAAGTGAATCTAAAAAAGATTACATTTTTGTAAGAAGCGATCGAAGTGATGTTAAATTGTTTTTTGATAAAGTAATTGCATTAGAAGCAATGAAAGACTACACTAAAATAGTTGTAAAAGAAAACACATATATGGTTCATGGGAATATTTCAAACTTTATTAAAAAATTCCCAAAAGATAAATTTATCAGAATCCATAGATCAACAGTAATTAATGTAGATTTTATAACATCTTTTGAGGGAAGTACTGTTAATCTTGAAAGAAACCATTATACCATAGGTGGTAAATATATGTCTGATATTAAAAAGTATCTTAATTAAATACTTACAGAAATGAAAAAATTAGTTTACCTAACTCTTTTGTTTACCTTTTTTTCTTGTCAAGAAAGTTTTAGTGAATTAGAAAAAGTAAGTGATCTTGAAGGGGTTTGGGTTTCAGACGAGGAAACATTTTACATAAATACTGAAGAAATGAAAATTAGCATCAATGATACTATTCCTTTGGTGTTGACATCTAGATATTATGATAGGTCTTTAATTACTGTTTCAATTGGGAGTGTCTTTTTCTTTGATGCTAAAGTGTTTATTAATAACAATAAAACAGCAATCAAGCTAAAAAAAAATTCTTCAGAAAATTTAATTACATATTATAAAAAAAAGGGGGAAATTAATCCCCCTTTTTTGAATATATAAAAAACAAAAATTTTCTTATTTATCCCACCAAACTCTTGTTACAAAATCATTTGGTCCTTGCCTTGCAATCGCTGCAGCAAAGTTTTCTGCATTAGTAGACTCTTCACCAGTTGGATAAATTAACCTTCTAGGAATAGTTCCACCTGTTACATTACCAGGATCATTTGTAGGAGTTAGAGTTGGGAATCCAGTTCTTCTCCAGTTAGAGAAAGCTTCATACTCATTTAAAAGAGTAGCAGCCCAGTATTGTTCACTGATCATTTCCCATCCTTTTGCTGCGTCATATGGTTTTAATGCTAAATAAGCAGCAACCTCAGCATCTGAAATAGCAGCTGCATTTGGATAAATATGACTAAGCATCTGCATGGCGGCCTTTACTCCAGCTTCATAATGAGTCTTAGCGTCTCCAGGGACTGACCAACCTCTAAATGCCATTTCAGCTTTTAAAAGTCTAACTTCAGCATAAGTCTGGAAAACCATAGGAACGTCTCTTTTAGTAATTACGTTTCTATTTGGTTCTGCATAAATCGAAGTATCAGGAACTGTAGCACCTGTACTTCCATTTGGCATTCCAATTAAATCTGCAACAGCAGTACTCTTGTCAGATCTTCTAGCAGCTAAGATTGGTAATCTTGGATCGTCTTTTAGCCAATCAACGAATGTTTTACTCATTCTTGGATTACCATCTGCATCAAATACTTCACCGTGACCATTTTTATTAATTCCCTCTGGTCCATCAGTATGAGGAACCATAGCGATATGATCATTAGAAGTCATTGTTCCACCAGAAACAGCTTTTTCAGCCCAAGCTTTAGCAGTAGCCGAATCCGCTTTTGTTAATCTCATGGCTAATCTAAGCATCATTGAATTACCCCAAGCTTTCCACTTTGCAGTGTCTCCTTGAAACATTACATCAGAAACTCCCATAGTGGTTGAAGATGTTATTTGAGCAACAGCTTCTTCAAGCTCTTTAAGCATATCCATATAGACATCTTTTTGAGCATCATACTTAGGTTTTAAAATTCCATTTGTATATCCTTGACCAGCTTCACTGTAAGGGATGTCCCCATGTAGATCAGTAAGTCTAGAGTAAATAAATACTCTTAATATACGCGTCATTCCCATTTCAGATCCACTATTTCCTTCAGCAGTTAATTGAGCTTTAATGTCTTCAATTTCTTTAACAGCTGATGGGTAATAACGGTCCCAAAGAGAAGTTGCATATCCATCATTTCTAAAATATCTATCACCAGACCAGTAACCAGCTGTTGACGAGAAATG
>CACEGG010000037.1 GCA_902559035.1 uncultured Bacteroidota bacterium | reverse complement strand
ATTTACTACTCCTTCTCCGTCCCTATCGTCATCACAAACATCACCAATACCATCACCGTCTAAATCGGCTTGGTCAATATTAGCAGTATTTATACAATTATCTTTAATATCAATAATACCATCATTATCTGCATCTTCACATACATCTCCCTCACCATCACCATCGGCATCTTCTTGGTTAGGATTAGGAATGTATTTACAATTATCTTCAAAATCTAAAACACCATCACCATCAGAATCCTCACAAACATCACCTTCTCCATTATTATCATAATCCTCTTGATCTGGATTGTAAGTTGAAGGACAATTATCATTAACGTCTAAAATTCCATCATTATCAATATCTGAATTTGATGTAGATAAGATTGAGGTTACTGTTAAAAAATCTGATTCATTTTCAATAGAGGAAACGGTTTTTTCTGAATCAATTGTAGGAAAATCATCGATAGTATCGTCATTAACTATTGATTTAACTTTAAATTCATAAACATTATCTAAATCACTGTCAAGAGGAGTTGAAAAGATTGGTGGGTTTTTAAATGACACCAACCCAGAGCTTTTATCTACTGTGAACAAATCTCCATCATTTCCACCATCAATTTCGTAAGAAAATTCTTCTTTCGATGAAAAATAAGATGAACCTTTAGGGTTTACAATACCTGTTTTAGTACCGTCACGATAAACTTGGACAGTGAAATTATCAACAGTAAAAGCATTTGGATCATCTGTAATATTAATAGTAATGATTTCCTCTGCGCTAGTTTTAGTACCGTCTGAAACAGTAACTCCTAAAGAATAATTGGAAACACTTTCAAAGTCAATATTTTCAGGTTTATTTACATACAGCTCACCGGAATTTGAAAAAATTCCAAATGAATTATCAGAATCACCAGAAACAATCTTAAAATCTTTTAAAACACTATAGGTATCAGAGTCTGATGCTTTTACTTTGTAAAAAATAGTATTTGCTATAGGATTTTCCTTAAGACTGACAGATTGGTTAGGATCAATGACAGGATCAAATAAGTTTTCAGATGAAATTATGATACTTGATTTTGTATTTTTTGTTGTAGAAACATCAGTATTGTCAGACCCCGAAATTACTATATTTTCAATTCCAATTTCGTAGTTACCATCATCAAAATCCATTGACTCATTGCTAATAGAACTAAGACTTAAGGGGATATTTAAAATAACTCCTTTATTTTCTACTATGTTAGAATTTGAATCTGAGTATAATAAAAACCTATATTTCAAAGGACCAAGAATAGATTGTGTTACATTAAAATTTTGTACTCTATCAAGGTTTAAATTTTCATTACTTATAGAAATTGAAAATTTAGGGCTTACAGTGATTGTACCTTTCATTGCCTTATGATTTCCACATATATAATAATAAGTTCCAGGGGACAAGGAAGATAAATTAACTATAACCTCCCCAGAAGTTGCTCCTTGATTTTGCACACCAGTAACTTGATTTTCAACGCTATATCCACCATCATCATTTAATTTGGAAACAATAAATAAAGGATGTGTACTACCAGCATTATTTATAAATTTTATCTCATCACCAACATAATGTGAAATTCCTGGATTAGCGGCACCATCAATTTCTTGAAAATTGTATGCCGCATTAGATTCAGCTGTCAATGTCCAAGTAAATGATTTTTTTGCAGCTGGTAAATTAATATCAAATTGCATTCCCTTAATCTCATCTGAATTAATAAGAGACAATGGAATATTATTAATTTCTCCTTTTAAAACTACTTCATCTTGCAAATGAATTTCATTTCTTGAAATAGCATTTCCAGTAACAAGTAGAGAATCTATACCCTTTCCACCATTATGTTCAAACTTGATATATGATTTATAGTCTTTAGTAGCTGTACTAGGTATTAATGAAAAGTCAATTGACAACTCACTATTTGGATCTAAATCAATAGGTGTGGTATTCACAACATTTAAATCAGGATCTGTTGAATTAATTTTAGAAATTTGCATTGATAAATTACCTGAGTTCTTAATTGTAAAATTCCTTTCATTGAAAGAATTTTTATAAACATCACCCATATCAAATTGCTGGGAAGGAATAAAAGACAATTGTCCACTTCTATGGTTTAAACTACCGTTTTCTAAACCAGACGTCACATTTACAAGTCCTGAATTAGTTAAAACAGCATTACTGATATTTATTGGATAAGTTCCAGGACCTAACATAGATGGGGTTAAAGTAAATTCCACTATATCTCCAATAGGTTGCTTGAAAGTAGTGTTTGTGGGAGAATAAGAAAGTACTCGAAGAACAGTTTTACCATCACTATTCTCTCTTATTTTTGATGAAATAACATGGTCTGTATCTGTAATTAATAATTTTGCACTACTGTCCTTTAAAGTAATTTCGTCCTGTACATCAATATCAAATTGAAAACTAGTAATATCCTCGTCTCCGTTAATACCTACTTTAACTGTAGCTTCCTGATCATTATATGAAACAACATCTTTTTCAACAACTAATTTATTTTCATTGTAAGCAACCGCTTTAAAAATGAATTCATGAACTGTGTCTTTTGAAAGAGGATCATCAGTTTTTATGGTGAATTTTTCTTCAAAAGTACCATTA
>CACEGG010000036.1 GCA_902559035.1 uncultured Bacteroidota bacterium | reverse complement strand
ATTTTTCTTCAAAAGCGCAAATGAATAGACTTTTGCAAGGGGATGTTGGATCAGGAAAAACAGTTGTAGCTCTTTTAACGTCCTTAATCGCTATTGATAATAATTATCAAGTATGTTTTATGGCACCAACGGAAATTTTAGCTCAACAACATTTTAATAGTCTCAACGATTCATTAAAAAAAATTAATGTTAAAGTTGAAATATTAACCGGTTCTTCAAGTAAAATAAAAAGAAAAAATATTTTTGAAAATCTTCAAAATGGTAATATAAATATTCTTGTAGGAACACACGCTGTTTTGGAAGACAACGTTATATTCAAAAATTTAGGATATGTTATAATTGATGAACAACATAAATTTGGTGTGGCTCAAAGATCGAAGCTTTGGAAAAAAAACAATACACCTCCTCATGTGTTGGTAATGACTGCAACACCTATTCCTAGAACTTTAGCAATGAGTGTTTACGGAGATTTAGATATTTCTGTTATTGATGAGTTGCCGCCGGGGAGAAAACCAGTTAAAACAGTGCATAGAACAGATAAAAACAGATTAGATGTATTCAAGTTTTTGAAAGAAGAAATAAGTAAAGGGCGGCAAGTTTATATTGTTTATCCTTTAATTGAAGAATCAAAGAAATTAGAGTATAAAGATTTAATGGATGGTTATGAAAGTATTTCGAGAGAATTTCCTAACGAACTATATCAAATTAGTATTTTACATGGGAGAATGAAGCCTGATGACAAAGCCTATGAAATGGAAAGGTTTAAAAATGGTCAAACACAAATAATGGTTTCAACTACGGTTATTGAAGTTGGAGTAAATATTCCCAATGCTTCAGTAATGGTTATTGAAAGTTCCGAAAAATTTGGTTTATCACAACTACACCAATTAAGAGGAAGAGTTGGTAGAGGATCTGAAAGTTCTTTTTGTATTTTAATGTCTTCCTTCAAGCTTAGTAATGACGCCAAGAAAAGAATAAAAACGATGACCTCTACAAATGATGGTTTTAAGGTAGCTGAAGTAGACATGGAAATTAGAGGACCAGGGAATCTTTTAGGAACTCAACAAAGTGGAATACTTGATTTTAAAATTGCTAATATTATTAAAGATAAGGAAATACTAGAATCAGCAAGAAAAGATGTAAAAAATTTAATTTCAATCGATCCTAGTCTTTCCAACCTAGAAAATAAATTAATTAAAAAAGAATTCTTGTCTATGAGAAAAAACAGTCTACTTTGGAAACATATTAGTTAATTTAATGTTTATTTTTAAAATTACTTAATTGTATATTTATCAAAATTTATTTAAATGAATATATCATTCAATTGGCTTAATGAGTTCCTGAAAATTGACCTAAAAATTGAAGAACTTTCTGAAATATTAACTGATATTGGTCTCGAAGTTGAAGGGATAAGTGATTATGAAGAATTAAAGGGCGGATTAAAAGGTTTAGTGGTTGGTCATGTAATTGAATGTAAAAAACATCCAAATGCTGACAGATTAAAATTAACAAAGGTTGATATTGGTGATGAAATTTTACAGATTGTTTGTGGTGCACCTAATGTTAATGTTGATCAAAAAGTTATTGTAGCTAAGGTTGGAACTACTCTTTTCCCATTAAATAATGATCAATTTAAAATCACTAAAAGTAAAATTCGTGGTGAAATTAGTCATGGAATGATTTGTGCGGAAGATGAAATTGGTGTAGGAAATTCACACGATGGTATAATCATTTTAGATGATAAAGTTAAAAAAGGAACCAAAGTTTCTAATTTATATAGTAACTATTCAGATAAAATAATAAACATCGGATTAACACCAAATAGATCTGACGCTATGAGTCATGCTGGTGTAGCTAGAGATCTTCGAGCCGCTTTGATTCACAAAGGGTTAAAATATGAACTTATAACGCCTTCAGTGTCGTCATTTCATGTAAATTCCAGAACACAAAAGGTTACAATTAATGTTGAGGATTCTAAACGTTGTCCAAGATTCATGGGTGTGTGTATTGATAATATTATTGTTGGAGATTCACCAACTTGGTTACAAAACAAACTCAAATCAATAGGACTGTCTCCATTAAATAATGTAGTAGACATAACTAATTATGTATTACATGAGATAGGACAACCCTTACATGCATATGATTTAGATAAAATTTCCTCAAAAACAGTTCATGTTAAAACCCTAAAAGACAAAACTAAATTTATAACTCTTGATGGTGAATCAAGAGAACTTAACAAATCAGACTTAATGATATGTGATAAAGATTCACCCATGTGTATAGCTGGTGTTTTTGGTGGAATAAATTATGGTATTTCTAATGAAACTAGCTCAGTTTTTCTTGAAAGCGCTTATTTTAATCCTGTTTCGATTAGAAAAACAGCAAAACGACATAACTTAAATACTGATGCTTCATTTAGATTCGAAAGAGGAATTTGTATTGATACAGTTGAATATGCTTTAAAAAGAGCTGCAATTTTGATTTGTGAGATTTGTAACGGTAAAATCTCTAGTGATATAATAGATGAGTATCCTAAAAGACCTGAAGAGACGTCTATTTTACTAAATTTTGAAAAAACCAATAAATTAATAGGTCAAGAAATTCCAAGAGAAGAAATAAAATCTATATTAACTTCATTAGATTTCAAAATTAATAATATTACTGAAACAGGTGTTGGAATAACTGTTCCATTTTATAGACATGATGTAACTAGAGAGTGTGATGTTGTTGAAGAAATATTAAGAATTTATGGATATAACAAAATCTCTCTTTCCAATAAATTATCAATACCTGTAAATCAAGAAAATTTGAGCTTGAGTTATAAAACAGAAAATATTATTTCAAATTTACTTATACCATTGGGTTTTAATGAAATAATGAATAACTCCTTAACAAATAA
>CACEGG010000035.1 GCA_902559035.1 uncultured Bacteroidota bacterium | reverse complement strand
GAGAGTTCCATTATAGGAAGAACCATCATATGATGCTCCAAAGTTAGTTTGAGCTTTTGCGCCAAAAATTAAATTACCAGAACCCAAAAGAGATCCATTTAAATTTAAATCGTGATTCTTATTAGTTCCTGAAACAGTTAAAGGATCGTTTAAAGTTAGAGAACTTAAGAAAGAGATACTTTGGTCCCCTCCATTATTGAATCTTAAAGTTTCCGTTGCGTCTTCTGAAGAATCAAAAACAACTGGAAGATTAAAAGTAAAACTACCTGCATTTTTATTATTTTGAATGGGTTGTCCTACACCAGCACCAGTTATTGTGAGGACTGAACTGTTTGTAGCTGTAATGGTTACAGAAGCAGCAGAACTAGTATTATTAGTTTTAATCTGGGCAACTGTTTTATTACTATCAACAATAAGATCCGTATCAACAATTATCTTAGCAGTGTCAACGGTTGGGATTCCGGCAGACCAATTAGCCGCATTAGACCATAAATTATCCCCACCAGCATTATTAAAAGTGGATTCGGAAACTTCAGTTGTATTAATAGTTATAGTTCCAACCATTCCAGAATGTAAAGAACATTGATAGTAATAAGTTCCTGCACTAGTTGGAGTCCAAACAATGTTACCACTTGTAGTACCATTATTAGAAACATTAACTTGATTTTCTGTTCCAGTTCCTGCCACTGTTTTTAAATAAAAGGGATGTCCAGATGCATTAACTGAGAAGGTTATTTGATCACCTACATTGAAAGTAAGATCTGGATCATTTCCTGAAACATCTCCATTAACATCAGTTCCAGATAAAGTATAATTTGCATTACTTGAAGCGGTAACATTAATAGTATAATTTGCTAAAAAAATATTAACCAAATCATTTGAAAAAGTTAAATTGAAAGAAAAGAAAAGAATTACAAAATTGTAAATTAAAAACCTCATATTTTATATTTTTTTGATAAAGTTATAGAACTGTAGATTATATAAAAACTTATAATAACAATTTAACAACTATTTTGTTTTAAAGGAACGTACAACAGAATAACTATTGTTTTTCCCATCAAAAGTTTTAATTCTCCAATAATATGTGGTTCCTGCGTCTAAGGCTACGTTTAAAGTTTTAACAGATAAATCGGTTTGTGATGCCGCAGGAGTTTGCTTTCCATCAATAGTATCAACATATAAAGTGTAAACTAAATCGTCTCCATCGTCAGGGTCACTTCCGTCCCATTTAAAAGTTATTTCACCATTTGAATTTCTTTCTAAAGTTGAACTGTTATTAGGAGCTAATAATGCTGCCGGATATGGGGCAAAGTTAATAACTCCTAATCCACCTAAATAAAATTTCCAAGTATCACTTGATGTTATTTCAGAAACTTCACTATTTCTAGTGTTTACTTTCCAAGAATAAGGTTGACCTTTAACTAAAACAACTTTATCAGACGTAAGTATATTTTTAGAACTCCAAATAACAAGATTAGAATTAAGATTTATTATATTCAAGTCATAATAATCTGTGTATTCAGATTCACTCCAACTAAAAGTAACTTCACTTTGAGTGTCTGAAATTGAGACACCTGTTTCGCATGTTTGAACATTTTCAGGGCTTATTAATGTAGTTTTTCCTGGAGCATTAAAACTCTCACTTTCACAGCTAATTAATAATATTAAAGTAAAAATTAAACTAAAGTATTTTGATGATTTTATCATTTTTTAACAATTTTAAAGGTTTTTCTTACTGTCTTACCTTCCATTACAACAATGTAAGTTCCGGTGCTTTGTAACGACAGATCTATTTCGGTTAATCTCGAAAGGTTTTGAACTTGTTGTTCTTTTCTATAAACTAAATCTCCTTTTTCACTGAATATGTTTATCATTACTTTTTTATCCATTCCTGATATATGAACATTTACATCATCAATTGTTGGATTTGGATAATACATTATTTCTTCAGAGATAAAGACTTCTTTTTCAATAATTCCCTGACATTCTAAGTCAGTATAAACTTTAATAATACTTAAACCAGTTGGTAAAGAAGCAGTGAACCTATCTTCCTTAACATTGTAAACAGTTCCATTTATGTCTATATTATAATTATTAGAGCCGCTTAATTCAAAACTACTAGTTCTTTCATCAACATTAATATCTATATAAGCAGAGATGCGATCAGGTTCTTCAATTAAAACATCAAAACATTGTTCGTAATCAGGCTCTCCGTCAACTTTGAAACATACAGTATAAACACCTTTAGCTAATCCAGTAACAGAAGCAGTATTATTGTTTCCACTAATTAGCACATCAGATTTTCCAGTGATAGTTATAGTATAATCATGAGATGTATCAACAACACTCAGTCCAATTGATCCATCATTGTAACCAATACAAGTTGCGCTTGTAATTTCTACTTTATTATTATTTTCAGGAAGTACAAATGTTGGACATCCTTTATAGTTAACAACTGTTCCTTCAGGTGTATCGGGACATTCATCATTTTGGTTTAAAATACCATCCTCATCAAAATCATTACTAGTTACTGAAATAGAAACTGTTTCAATAGAGCTATCTACAGTTCCATCATTTATTTTGTATGTAAAAGAATCTGTTCCAAAATATCCAGAACTAGGAATATATGTTGCCTTATTATCTGCTATAGCAACAGATCCATTTGTTGGATTAGTTACAATTTCATAGGTTAATGAATCTCCATCAATATCGCTTCCAGACAAAGTAATTTCAATAGAAATATCTTCAATAGTTGTAACAGATTGAGCGCTAGCAACAGGTGAATCATTTACAGGTGTTACTGTAACAGTTAAAGATCCAGTAGTATCTGATCTTTCACCATCGGAAACAGTATAGGTTATTAATTCAGTACCGTTAAAGTCAGCCGCTGGGGTATAATCTATTGAAAGACCGTCGGCATTAATCGCTACGGTTCCAGTTCCAGCTGTTGTAACAGCTGTTAAAGAAAGAGTATTTCCGTCTGCATCAGTATCGTTAGCTATTACATCTTTACTAGTAAGTGTGGCATCTTCAGCTACTGTTAACGTATCTTCGATAGCTATAGGAGCAATATTACTATTGATTTTTCCAGATGCACTAATTGTAGAAGAAAATCCATCCATTGTAATTTGACTAAGCTGATCAGCAGTTATTGCACTATCACTTGTTCCAAAAGAAACTTCATCAACTCCGGCACCTGTTATAGCAAGGGTTCCTGTTCCCCATTCCGCTGATGAGTTATCTGCAAATGCTAAAGTAGTGACAGCAGCATCAAGAGATAAATTTAAAGTTCCTGC
>CACEGG010000034.1 GCA_902559035.1 uncultured Bacteroidota bacterium | reverse complement strand
AATTCTTTTCGTAATTAGGATTTGTATTACAGCCAATGAACATAGCTGAAACAAAAAATAGTAGTAATAATTTTTTCATTTTATTTTTTTTGATTAGAAATTTAAAAGTAGCAAAAAATTCTTTAACGAATGTTTTTTTAATCATTTTTAAAATAGAAATCAAGTTCTTTAACGGTCATTGAAATTATTCCTGACTTAGGTAACCTGTAAATTAATTTTTTCCAATTAGGATTTTGTTTAAAGACTATATCAAATATTTTTTTTGCTTCTTCTTTTTTACCGTTATTTAATAGTGCTATTGCCTTCCAAAAACTCATTTCATTATTTTCTGGAAACAGACTTTGAGCTTTCCCATATTCAATTAATGCTTTATCCATATCATTTTCTTCAATTGCTAAATCACCTTCGTTCATATGTTCGTATGCCCTATGAACTTTTAAAAGTCTTTTAATTTCTTTAATTGGATCTTCACTATCATCCACTCTAAGATCTATTTTTTTATCCTGCCAAATATTCTCAGTTTTTTCTTTACCAACAACAATAAGTGCTGCAGATTGTTTGCCTCTTATATCACCTCCAACACTTTCAGCTGCCTCAAAGACTTTAATAATTCTTTCAGCTAAAGGTAAATTAGAGTTTTCTAAAAATGCTTTTTTCATTGATGGAATGACCTTATCATTTAACATCATATTGGCTTGAACAGAAAAATTTTCACCTATATAATGACCAGCACTTTCTATACAACTTTCTCCAGTAAAAGATCCAACAGAACCATTTATATCAACCATGGCTGCTTGTCTGTAATTTCTCCCCTCATCTTTATCTGTAAGTTGTTTTAATGCATCTTTTGCCGAAATACCACTCTCCATTAATTTTATACCCTGTGGTCCATAGCTAGGATTTACAAACGATTGTGTTGCAACTACACCAACCCCAGATTTACCCCAACTAACCAAAGTACCAACTGAAAACCAATGACTCTGAACCCCTACAGCCATTTCTCCAGTTTTAGCATCTTTTGCTACAATTGAATATGTGTGAGCAAATTTATCCGAGTAAGGGTTAGTTTGTCCACCTGAAAAAAGAGGGAAAATCAATATTAGTAAAACGACTAGTTTTTTAATAAGCCCAAAAACAATTAGGAATTTTAAATTTTTACTTTGAGTTAAATTTTCAAATATTTTTTTCATAATTCTTAAATTTAATTTGGTTAAAAACCACTATGAAATCCCCCTCCACCATCATGACTATTGTTTAATTCTCTAACAAGAATTTCATTTCTACATTTTTTACACCTTTTTCTTTTAACAGTACCTGTATATTTTTCAGAATGAAAAATTTTTTGCCACTTTGTTTTATTTTCTGTTCCTTGAATTAAGGTCTCATCATAAAAAGTTTCAATCACTTTATAAGGGAACCAAGCTTTACACAATTCATTTGAACATCTAAAAAAAGCTTTCCAACGCCCACTATCAAAAGTTTCTATTTTTCTCATCCCTTAGTAAATATAATATCTAAATGAGTTATTTTTATGTTTTTGAAATAAATATTTAATGAAAAAAGAATTTGAAAAGCTACTAGAATTTTGGAAAAATAATGAGGGTACAGGTAAATTATTTAATTTTAAATTTATTGAATACAAAAAGGGCTACCTAAAATTAGAAGCAGAATTTGGCCCACCAACATTAAACCCTAATAAAAATGTTCAAGGAGGTCAGATGACATCAATGCTCGATGATGCTACAAGTATTCTTCTTGTATTAGATACGAATGGAAAAAGCTATCCAAATTCTACTAATCTTAATAGCCTTCACCACAGACCTCTTTTTGAAGGAAAAGTAACTGTTGTTGCAGAAACAATTCAAATAGGTAAAAATATGGCAACAGTTAAAGGAGAGATTTATAATTCTGAAAACAAGTTAGCAACGACATTAATGCACACGGTTTTTTTATTTAAAACTGAAAAAAAATAATGAAATTTATTCTTAGAAATATTGGGATTACTCTAACAGTTATAGCAATTGTTCTTGCCCTTTTTGATTTTTTATTGGAGAATAATTTAGTAATATTAATTCTAGGGCTAGCAGCAATTCTAGTATCAAAAATTATTAAATAAACTTTGATAAAAATCTACTCTTTTATTGTTCTATCGAATTTACATTAAAAGATTCTACAAAATTATTTCGAATTTCAATATGAAATTCCAGAGGATTACAACAAGTTTCACAATCTTCAATAAAAGATTGATTTGGGACAGAAGAATCTACAAGCTTAAGTTGGTTATCCCAGCAATGTGGACAGTCAAAATATTGTTCAATCATTTTTTATCTTCGAACATAACCTCCAATAGACTCTCTATACTCAATTTCAAAACCATTGCTAGAAGCAAATTCTTTGAATTCATCTGATGCATTACCTATTGTAATAAAAGATTCTATCTCAAATATTTCGAAAAACTTTTGAAAGTTTGGACCACTTATAAAATCTTCTCCATGTTTAATGCCATCTTGGCTATTATTGTATCTCTCAATTAGAGTTACTTTTTTACCATCTTTTGAGATATAATATCCATAAACTGTTGATGGTTCTCTCTCGACGATAAAATCAGATAAGTATTGGGTAAAACTTTCTACGTTTTCAACAGAGTTTCCTTTAGTATTTAATTCTAAAATAAAGGTTATTTCAGTTGAATCAGAATTTTTCAAAACCGTTAGTTCCTTAGATTTTTCAGATTGACAGCCTAAGAAAATTCCAGAGATAATAGCAATTAGTATTAATTTTTTCATATCAATAAATATAATAATTATGAGTAGTTAAAAGAAAAATTAGAATAATTTTGAGGAGAATTTTATTAATATGAAAAATAACACATCAATTTCTCAAAATATATTCAGAGTTTTACTAGGCTTAATAATGTTATATATTGGAATTGCTCATTTGTCTTTTAGAAGAATTGAATTTCAGGCTCAGGTTCCAGTGTGGCTTACTACAGATGAGTTTTGGATTGATTTTGTTGTTGTTGTTTCAGGTTATATTGAAATAATTTTTGGGATAATGATGATCATTGGTGGTAAATTGAAAGCAAAAACAGGAATTGCACTAGCAGCTTTTTATATAATCATTTTCCCTGGAAATATAAATCAGTACATTCATGAAATTGATGCTCTAAGGCTATATTCAGAAAAACAAAGAATTTTAAGATTGTTATTTCAGCCAATACTTGTATTTTGGGCTTTATGGTCTACAGGCTCACTAAGATTATTTTTTAAAAAATAGAATTGTAAAACGGATTCTTTTCGTTTGGTATAAAAGCATTTTCTTTAAGTCTCCAATTTTCTAAACTCTGTTTAAGTCTTTTTGTAATCTCGGGTTCTTTATCGCTTAAATCATCA
>CACEGG010000033.1 GCA_902559035.1 uncultured Bacteroidota bacterium | reverse complement strand
CAGCATCTTGAACAGTCCAGAAATCATCCATCTTTGCAAGCATAGCATCAACCTCAGATTTTGAATAGTAAGGTGCATTGTTTCCGTTATTAGTGAATTGTAAACTCATTACAAAACCATATCCCTCAGAAAGTGCATGGAAAGCATCTGCTGTATTTCCCGCAGCCATTTTTGACATATATCCATTTAAGTAATCAACTGATTTATAACCTATAACCTTAGATAAATGAATTTTAATAATGTTTGCTTGAGCGTCTCTTACTTGATAGTCTCCTGCAACGATAGCTGCTCTCCCTGTTTTAAACGCGTTAAATACAATTTCAGCAAGACCAGGCTGATTGCTATCGTTAATTTTTTTGAAATATTTATTCAATGTAGTACCTTTTCCATTTGGAGCAGTACCAAGATCAGATCTTTTAGCATCCTCTTCTTGACCATATAAATATCCAAAAGCCTCATCCCACTTGTGTTCCATATCAGTATAGTTTTTGTCTCCAGACATAACACCATTTGTATTATCTTCTTTTCTTGTCCCTGAATCTAATTGACAAGGTTGAAGGTAGTTATTAACTATTTGGTCTAAAGCCATTCCACCAATTAATCCTTTTACAAAAGTTTGGTCAATTTCATGTCCTTTTGCATTTACATGAATACTTCTTGTAGCATCAGTAAGTTTTCCAGCGACTCCTGCACTTGCGTCATTAGACCAAGCAGGAACAACATTATTTGCAAAATCTGCAATTTGTTCGTCAAATTGAGCTTGAGTTGCTGAATTTCCAGCAGCACAACCAGCTGAAGTTTTACTTCTAACTTTCTTTCCAGTTCCGTTTAATGATGTATCAGCAAAACCATCACCATCTGCAAACATTCCATCAATTTGAGCTTCAGTGAAAGAATCTG
The DNA here is from genome assembly GCA_902559035.1 of uncultured Bacteroidota bacterium. GTDB lineage: Bacteria > Bacteroidota > Bacteroidia > Flavobacteriales > Flavobacteriaceae > MAG-121220-bin8. The sequence goes on along the minus strand of CACEGG010000033.1, from coordinate 2,810 downwards.
AATTAAGTGCACCGTAAATTTCATCAACTTGGTTTAACCTAGTAGTTTGTCCTGAGAATGATACAGAAGAAATACCATCTCTCAAGAATTCATAGTTAGCAGGGACTGTGATTTCAATTGCAATTTCCTCATCATCAGAGTCACAAGAGATGATAAATAAAGGGAAAGCTAGTAAAAATAAGTACCTTAAAATAGTAGTATAATTGTTCATATTTTTTAAATTTTCCGCTAATATATACTATTATTTATAATTAGTCTAAATAAAAATAAGTTTTTTTATTATTTAAATTTAAAGTACTTTCGCTATGCTAAAATTTTAAGAATATGAAAAAATTTATATACATTTTTACAATACTCCTAGTTGCAAGTTGTATGCCAAATAAAAAAAATTCGAACGAAATAAATATTTACAGTCAACGTCATTATAATGTTGATGAAATTCAGTACGAAAATTTTGAAAAATTGACTGGTATAAAAGTTAATGTTACAAAAGCTAATGCTGACGAGTTAATTCAAAGAATGAAAAATGAGGGTAATAATTCTCCTGCTGATCTTTTTATTACTGTTGATGTTGGTAAACTTTGGCAAGGTGGTGAAATGGGTTTATTTCAAAAATTTGAGGACGAATCTGTATTTAACAATATTGATCCTCAATTATTAGATAATAATGGCTATTGGGTCCCATTAACTTACAGGTCTAGAGTAATTGTTTATAGTAATGAAAGAGTTGAAAAAAATGAATTATCAACCTATGAAGATTTATCAAACGATAAATGGAAAGGAAGGTTGTTAGTTAGATCTTCATCCAATGCTTATAACCAAGCCTTGATGTCATCGCTTGTTGAAAATTTGGGGTCTGAAGAAACTACTAAATGGTCAGAGTCAGTTGTTGCAAATTTTGCAAGAAATCCAAAGGGTAATGATAGGGACCAAGTTAAGGCAATTGCAGCTGGACAGGGAGATTTAGCTATTGTAAATTCATATTATATCGGCTTACTTTTATCTTCCGAAAAGGAGGAAGAAATTAATGCAGGCAAGGCAGTATCTGTTTTTTTTCCTAATCAAGGAGAGGGAGAAAGAGGGGCTCATATCAATGTTTCTGGAATAGCTTTAACTAAAAATGCACCAAATAAAGAAAACGCTATCAAGCTTATAAAATATTTGAATACTGTTAAGGCTCAAGAAACTTACGTAAATAATAGTTACGAATATTCTGTAAACCCAAATGTTAAGCCAGATGAAATTGTTCAAGCATGGGGAGAATTTAAAAAAGACCCTGTAGATTTGAACTCTTTGGGGACAAATAGAAATGAAGCAATTCGTATATTTGACAAAACAGGTTGGAAATAAATAAAAAATATCATTCTAACAGTAGAAAGTTAATACTTTCTACTGTTCTTCTTTCATTAATTGTCATTTTTCCAATAGTTGCTTTAATTATAAGCACGGTAAACATAGATACATCAAATTTTAAATATTTATGGAATAATTTATTGTTTGATTATTCTTTTGATACAATATATTTAGTTTCAATCACCTCGTTCTTTTCATTACTTTTTGGAGTTTTACCAGCTTGGTACATTAGCACAAATAACTTCAAAGGGAAAAATATTTATGATATCTTACTTTATTTACCCCTAGCAATTCCAGTGTATATTATGGCATTTACTTATAGCGATATATTGAGTTACACTGGTCCTATGCAAAGTTTTGCAAGGGATTATTTCCCTGATCTTGCAGGTTTTTTGAATCAAGACTATCTACAAATTGAAATATTGGGAATTATCATGGCATTAGCGCTTTACCCGTATATTTATACGGCATGTAGACTTTCATTTTCTTTAGTCGGCGCAAATTATATTGATCTGTCTAGGAGCTTGGGAATGTCAAGAACTAGAACTTTTTATAAAATTGTTATTCCATTGTCTAGAGTTTCTATTTTTTCGGGACTTTTCTTAGTTATAATGGAAGTACTAAATGAGTATGGAGCTGTCAAGTATTTTGGAGTAAATACATTTACAAGCGGAATTTTTAGATCTTGGTATTCAATGCAAGATGTAGAAACAGCATCAATGCTTGCAGTTTTTTTATTTTTCATAGTAATGCTATTTTTTTCACTAGAAAGATTCTTTAATTCCAGATACAACTTTAATTATAAGCCTAATACAAAAAAATTCAAATCAGAAGATCCTACAAATTTCAAAAAGTTAGTCATTCATTTAATGTGTTTGATTCCTATATTATTTGGTTTTATTATTCCGATACTATTTATAATTGGAAATGTTGTTTATGAATTTGATAGAATTGATTTCGAAAAGGTAATAGACTTAACTTCAAATACATTTATAGTTTCTTTAATTGCATCCTCTATAATAATATTTATTGCAGTTTATTTTCAGTTTTTAAAAAGGATAATAAAAAATAAAATCTTAACTATTTTTAACGAAGCCATATCTTTGACATATGCTCTTCCTGGTGCTGTAATTGGTTTGTCTCTTATAATTATGTTTACTTCTTACCCGTTAAAGTCAGAATTTTTGATAGGATCATTTGTAGTTTTAATTTATGCATATGTAATGCGCTATATGGCTGTGGGCATTTCTCCACTTAAATCTAGCTTTGAGAAACATCCTAGTTCTTATGACGATACGGCAGTTAATTTAGGCATGGGTCCATTGAAATTATTTAAATCAATTCATCTTCCAATTAACAAATCTGCTATTGCTATCGCATTTTTAATCACTTTTGTAGATATAATTAAAGAACTTCCGATAACCTTAATTCTAAGACCATTTAATTTTGACACCCTC
>CACEGG010000032.1 GCA_902559035.1 uncultured Bacteroidota bacterium | reverse complement strand
ATCAATTTTTGAGAAAGAGACATCTCCATCCAAAACTCCATCAAAAATTATAGAGCTACTTTTTCTAGTGAAACTATTTAGTTTAACTTCATTAAAAATCAGATTATAATTTGACTCATTTTCTGAATTTGAGATATCAAGTTTTATTTCTTGGTTTTCATTGATAAATGAGATATTATTTGCATTAAAACTTTGTAAATTATTGTTAATAATAAGTTTTGGGTCACTGTTCTTGCTCAAAGACCAGTTTTTTTTATTGAAAATTAAATCCAAATTAACAAATCCAAAAACAGAGTTATTTTTCTCATTGATAGTGTGATAAAAATTTAATTTATTTTGGTTATTTGCAAAAGTTTTATAATTAGAATTTACATACAAGGTGTCCTCACTAAAAGTTGAATCTACATAAAAATTAGTACCCTCAACTAGGCTAGATTTGAGCTTCTTTATTTTAAAAACCCCACCATTGTTCGAAAATTTTAAATCTATATTTTCTGTTTCTATATTGTCATAATTAATGTGATTAGATTTTACACCTATCTCGTAATCTCCATCAGATTTGAAATTACCTGAAACAAATGTACTTTGATCTAAATCAAGTTTATTATTAATTAAATAAGCTAGTTTAGGCTTTATGTTTATATTAAAAGAAATGTTTTGAAAATCAATATTATCATTAAGCTTATAATTTGAATAGTGAGAACCTATGCTGTTCAGTAATATTTTTTTAAGACTAAAAATATCATACTCTCCAATTATAATACCACTCACTGCGTCAGAAGAGGTTAAGTTAACTATCCTAATATCATTATTATATCTTAACTGAGCATCAAATTTTTTAAATGTCGTATCATTATCTGTATTTGTAAATTTCAAATTATTAATTGATAGGTCTCCTATCAAATTTTCAATTCTTGAACCTCTTAACTTTACATTTGCAGAACCACTTATTGAAGTATCGTACTCATCGTTAATTTTTTTTAAATCTGCTTTTAGCAAATCTAGATCAAAATCAAAATCAACTAAATCATCGGAAAAATCAACCAATCCATTAAAAAATAAAGAAATATTTTTATCATCTATCTTAAGGTTTCCATCAAAAATTTGATCTTTTACGTCTCCAGAAAGATCAATATTTTCTAATTTATAATTATACAATTCAACATTTTCAATGCTTCCGGTCAAGGTGGAATTGAGATATTCTTTTGTAAAACCTTTACCCTCAACTTTAAAATTAAAGTCAGATTTGGTTATATAATTTACATTCAAAAAACTTGATAAATCGAGATCTAATCCTTTAATTTCTCCGATGTAAGAAGCGTTGTCTATAGTTTTAAAATCAAAAATATTTAAATCAGAAATTAATAATCCTTGTTTAGTTTGAAAATTAAATTTTGATTTTACATCATCTGGATTTACAGAAATTAAACCATCAATATTAAATCTACCAAACGATCTAAGTGATGAAGGAAGTATTGAACCAAAAAAATTAGGGAAAGCTTTATTAATTTCTTTGGAATCTACATTAAATTCCAAAATATCAAAAATTAAAGAATAATCCTTTTCAAGAATGTTTGTGATTTTACAATTCAGTTCAATATTATTTTTTTTGTTTGATAAGAACCATTTTCTGATTTCAAGATCATTTAAATATCCAGTGATTTCTGATTTTATCATCCATGTTTCCTTATAATTTGTTTCAAATGAAGAAAATAACTGACCAATATCAGTCGAAACAATCTGAGAGTCGTTAATTAGCACATCAAATTGTAAAGAGTTTAAAAAATCCTTAGAAGGTAAATTTGATGATTTTATATCTGAATAATCCAAATTTAAATCACCATTAATTATTGATTCTCCAAAAATAATTTTTGAATTAGAAAAATTGATAACAGAGTCTTTTTTCATAAAATTTCCTGACAAGTCATCAATTATAGTATTTGTTCCATATTTAAAATTTAAATCTTCAATTTTAAAATCAAAATCAGAATTGTAAAAACTTAAATCGTTAATTAAAAAATTAATATTCGAAATTTTGATGCTTTTTGATTGGTTCTGATAATCAATGAATTCAATTTTAGAATTTTTGGAAAAAACCTTTGAAGCGAAACTGGATTTATCAAATTCGTTTATTGGAAAATCTTTATCAATTTTTAATTTTTCAAGAAATATTTGTAAACTATTTAACTTATCACCTTTATAATTAGAAACTCTTAAATCTAGTCCATCAAATGATACTGAACTGAAGTTTAAATCATTGGACACCAGTTTACCCAAACTAATTGGACTTAAATAAAGGTTTTTAAAATAAACCAAAGTATCATTTTTGTGATCCTTAATCAAAAAATCATTTAGATCAACATTTCCGTTTAAACTAAGACTTGCTTTATTTATTGCTATTTCTGTTCCATACTCATCATTTATTTCTTGAGCAATTTGGTTAGCTAAAGAGGTTTGAAATTTAGAACTTGTGATTAAAAAAATTATTGATAGAGTCATCAATAAAATTCCTAAAACAACTAATTTATATTTTTTAAAAAAATTTTTGATATCTATTATATTATATCTTTGTAATAAACAATTATAATGCCCACTTATATACTTGGAATTGAATCTTCATGTGATGATACTTCAGCATCAGTAATTTGTGATGGTAAAGTTTTATCAAACCTTATAGCAAATCAAGAAATACACAAATCTTTTGGAGGTGTAGTTCCAGAATTAGCATCAAGGGCTCATCAACAAAACATAATTCCAGTTGTTAATCAAGCAATTCTTAATGCAAATATCGATAAAAAACAGTTAAATGCTATCGCTTACACAAGAGGACCTGGATTACTAGGTTCACTTCTAGTAGGATCTTCGTTTTCAAAATCACTTTCGATGGGATTAAATATTCCTCTCATTGAGGTAAATCACATGCAAGCACATCTTTTGGCACATTTTATTGAAGACTGTGGAGAGACAAAACCAAATTTTCCATTTATTGGAGTAACAATATCAGGAGGCCATACTCAAATTGTTTTAGTGAAAGATTATTTCAAAATGGAAATAATAGGCGAAACATTAGATGACGCAATTGGAGAAACGTTTGATAAATGTGGAAAAATGTTAGGTCTCCCCTATCCAGCTGGTCCACATATCGATAAAGAATCTAAGTCAGGGGACATAAAAAAATATAGTTTCACAAAACCAAAAGTTGAAGATCTAAATTATAGTTTTAGCGGGTTAAAAACAGGTTTTATGCGATTTTTACAAAAGGAAAAACAATTAAATGAAAATTTTATTGAATCGGAATTAAATAATCTTTGTGCCTCATTGCAACATACTATAATTGAGATTTTATATGAAAAAGTAATTAAAGCTATCAAACAAACTGGAATTAATAGAATAGTTTTTGGAGGTGGAGTTTCTTGTAACAGTGGAATAATTAATAAGTTTAAAAAGAACGAAAAGTATGAAAATTATAAGTCTTTTTTTCCAAAATTTGAATATACCACTGACAATGCAGCAATGATAGCCATGGTAGGTTTTTTAAAATATCAAAACAATGATTTTTCATCATTAGAGAAAGGCGCAGAAGCTCGATTTAAATTTTAATATGCAACTATTTTATTTACCTAATCTTGACGAAAACTCAAAAAAAGCTACTTTTTTAAAAGAAGAAAGCAAGCATTTATTTAAAGTATTGAGAAAAAAAATTAATGACACAATTTTAATTACAAACGGAAAGAATATTTTTTTTAATGGTAAGATCAGTTCTATTTCAAAAAACAACTGTGAAGTTGAT
>CACEGG010000031.1 GCA_902559035.1 uncultured Bacteroidota bacterium | reverse complement strand
AATCAGTTCCTCCATTTCCTCCATTAAATCCAAAAACTATTCCTTTTAGATCTGCCTTTTTTCCTATAGGAACCCAATCTCTAGCTTTTATTGTCACTCCATTATCTGCAACATAAAAGGGTAATTCTTTTTCGTCATCAACTGAACAAGAAAATACAAATGAAATAAAAAGTAAAAATAGAACTAGTTTTTTCACAATTTAAATATAAGAATTGCTGAATTAAAAGAAGAAGATATGCCTATGGTTTAATCATAGAGATATTTTATACTTTGTATCCAATAATGATTAACAAAACCATAACTATCTCCAAAACTTATAGTATCCCCAACTTTCCAATTAGCCTGGTCATCTAAATATGGAATCTCTCTTACAGATGTTGTTTTGGTAACATCCTCCTTTTTAAAAAAAACAAAGTCAGAGTTATTATTTATTTTTCTAGGAGATGTAGCACATATTGATAGTCCTTCATATATTAAATCAGTAAAGTCAATATTAGAATCTCCATATTTAATTGGAAGATGTTTAGTGTTTTGATACATATATCTATTAAATTCCCAAAAAACTCTTTTATTAACTGTATCCCCAATAATTTTTATGTATCCTATTTTTGAAGGTATATATCGTCTAGCAGAAGTATTATTTGGAATATATAGTTTTATGTCTTTGGTCTTTTGTTGAGTGCCCCAAGAATAACCCTCAGTGAAGATATCTTTAGAGAAATCAATAATTAAAGAGTCAACAGAGTAGTGATGGTATGAATTCATCCATAATTTATTACCATCGGCTAAATAATAACGCCCACCACATCCATCAGAAAGTGAACTTTTAATTGGAACTTCAATATTTTTCCATACTTCTGTAAGTTCATATCTAGCTTTTGTTGGTGTTTTGGGTGTGAAATTAGCAACTACTGTCTTGTCAGAGTTCATTAATATTTTTAATGGATTGGATGTTTCTGAAACTGAACCAGTCCATTTATCAAAATTAAACTCCATTCTTGGATAAGCAGTTAATGTTATTTCTTGTCCTTGGTCAAATTGACCACCTATTGGACTCAAATCTCCAGCATTAATTGGATTTGATGATACATTCAAATTATATTTAATAGTTTCTCCTTTTGAACAAGAAAATAAAAGTGGAATAAACAGTAATAGTAGAATTAGTTTTTTCACAAACTATGGTTTAGGTTTTTTGGAAAAATGAATTATAAATAAAATTATAGCAGTAACTATAAATAAAAGTTTAATAGGTTTTGGTGCAAACGGCCCAACATCAAAAAAAACATCAAGGGCTCGTTCACCAATAAATAATATCGTTATTACTGACGCAATTGTGTATAACGGTTTTTTCATTAGCTTAAATACCATTCAGTAATAAAAGAGCCTCCATAATATCCTACTGTAAATGCAATACTTACAAGAATTGCCATTTTAAACCACGATTGCCATTTTTTCATATCCATAATAGTAGAATTAGTTTTTTCATATTCTAAATATAACAATTATCTAAACCTTATTAATCTACTCCCTTTATAGAGGACTATGTTGTTGTATAATACAGGTCTTTTGTTGCTGGTTATTATAGCAGTTTTGGGATTAGAAGTTGCTGAATTAAAAGAAGAAGATATGCCTATTTTAGAGTCGAGAAAAATTATTGATTTTTATTCAAACAAATTGGATTAAATCTCTAATAATAGTTTTTTTACCAATTTTGACTTTCAATATTTAGTGCAGCATTAATAATATCAATTCTGCTAATAATTCCTATAATTTTTCCCGAATCAAGAACAGGAAATCTTTTCCTTTTTAACTTTAGAAAATTTGATGCAGTTTCAAAAATTGAATCGTTTGGTGAAACAAAGTCTGTAAATTTTGACATATATTTTGAAACTTTAATTTTTTCTACAGGCATATTATAATATTGACTATCTATTATATTTTTCATAATATCACTTTCAGATATTATTCCAACAAGTTTACCTCTTTTGCTAATTACAGGCGCACCTGATATTTTTTTTTCAGACATTACTCTCATAACATCAAAAATATAATGATGTTTAAGAAAAGTGATAACATCTTTAGACATATAGTCCTTAACTAATATCTTTTGATAATTTTTTTCATCATCATTTACTACTTGACCTTTAAAACTTATGACTGACATATACCTTAAATTACAAAAAATTTTATAAGTGATAGTTTTGAAGGGCTTAACCAGCTTACGTGGATTAGAAGTTGCTGAATTAAAAGAAGAAGATATGCCTATGGTTTAGTTTGCTCTGATACCCCATTTTTGATAAGATGATAATGCATCATTACAGTCCTCCAAAGAAAGAGAACGAATTAAGTGTACAGGGGTTCCACCACCACCTTCACTAAAATTCTCAGAAACAGTCAAACACAAGTTTAAATCACTTTTAGGTTGAATTTTACCATCACTCTGTAAAATAAACCTTTGTTTATTACTTTTATTACAACTGTTTAATTTTAAAGAGGATGGATTATCCAAAAACTCTGCTTCCATACAAACCTTAAAATGACTTATATAAAATTCTTCATTAGTAATCTTAGCCATATCAAAACCTTGGTCAACAGAAACTTCACCTTGATATGAATAACAAGAATGTGCTTGCAATGATTTATTAATATCAGCATCAGTTTTATAACCCTTCATATCTATACAATACCCTCTTGAATCATTAAGTGTATTTAATAAATATACTTCCACAGTTTGTTGATTTAAAATTGGTTCATTGTTTTCATCAGATTGATTATTACAAGAAATAAACAGTAATAGTAGAATTAGTTTTTTCATTTATCTTTTTTCTTTTTTAAATCTTTAAAAAGTTCTGGAACATCTTTCCATAGGTGCTTGTATTGTAAGGCAGTAATAAAACCAAATAATATTAAACCTAATACAAGAAATAGCACTTTCATATTCTAAATATAACAATTATCTAAACCTTATTAATCTACTCCTTTTATATAAGACTATGTTGTTGTATAATACAGGACGATTATAACTCGTCATTATAGCTTGTCTTTGAAGTTGCTGAATTAAAAGAAGAAGATATGCCTATGGTTTAGTATTTATAATTTGAATTGTGATTAAAGTTTTAATTTTTAGAGATTTTCATTATTCTTAAATTAGTATCATCACTAACGAATATGTTTCCATTGTAATCTATATCTATAAATATTGGATTTTCATATTGATTTATTTCTGACCCTTTACCATTACCTCCTGAAATAACAATTACATCGTCTTTGTCATTTTTATTGATTCTATGAATACCTGGGTTATTCCCCTGAATAGCTGTATAAAAGTAATTATCATCCATTGCTATATCAAAACCACATATTTCAGAAACAACTAATCCTTCATTTGCATTTGGTTCCCATTTAATTATTCTGCCATTCCCCATATCTGCAACGTATACATTACCATCATTATCTACTTCAACATTAGAAGGATTATACAATTGATTTAATTCGCTACCTCCTCCGTTACCACCTGCAACAACTTCGCCTATTTTTTCACTCCATTTAAAACGCAAAACCCTATGATTTCCTGTATCAGCCACATACATATATAATCCTGAACTTAAATATTTTGAAGTCATTCCTTGAGGATTTTTTAATTGATTTAGTTCATCTCCTCTACCATTGTTTCCAAAAACTATTTCATTTTTTGAATCCGCAAAAGGGGAAACATTTATTACAGCATTAATTCCTTCATTTAGTACGCCATAATAATCTCCAATCAATACTCCATTAGTGAATAAACTTGCATTATCTAAACCTATCATTTCAGCTGTACTAATAACTTTTCCAGTTGAATTTGTTCCATTGTATTTAAGAACTCTGTAATTTAAATAATCAGTTATTATAATTTCATTATTATGACCTATATTCAAACCATTTATAAGTGCTCTTTGTTCATTTGGATTTCCAATTTCGTCTAAAGCGTTGCCAAAGCCAGAAAATTTAATATGTTCAGTTGTAATATAAGTTTTAGGTTCATCATTCTCAAACTTCACTTTTATAGTTTTAGCTTTATCCATAGTTATTTCAACAGGATTTTCTGTTGATGTAATATCACCTGACCATTCTTTCAACTCCCATCCATCACTAGGTGTTGCAGTTAGTTCCACTATAGTTCCACTATTATAATCATTAGCGGCACCTGCTTTAATTACCTTCTCTGTAACTGTTCCTTCTCCTTCAATTACTAAAGTTAGTGGATACTGCTTTTTTACAAATACAGCAGTAACTGATTTAGCTTTATCTATTGTTATTTGAGTAGGGTTTTCTAATCCTGTTACATCTCCTTTCCATTCTACAAACAACCATTCTCCACTTGGAACAGCAGTAAGTTCCACTATTGTTCCACTATTATAATCTGTAGCAGCTCCTGCCTTTATTACTTTTTCAGTTACAGTTCCCTCACCCTCAACAGTTGTAGTTAGTGCGTATTTCTTTTTAATAAAATTAGCAGTAACTGACTTGTCTGAATCCATTATTACTGAAACTGTTTCATTACTTCCAGAAGCAGCACCTGTCCACTTATCAAATACAAATTCTGCAGTTGGAGCAGCAGTTATTGATACTTGTTGTCCTTCATCTACTGTACCGCCATTTGGATTTATAGTTCCGCTATTTGCAGGGATAATACTTGTTGTTAAAGTATATTTTATTGTTTCTTTAGAACAAGACACAACAAACAAA
>CACEGG010000030.1 GCA_902559035.1 uncultured Bacteroidota bacterium | reverse complement strand
AAAAATAAATGGAAAATCAATAACTGATCTAGTTCAAATCCCTGTAAGTGAATTACAATCATTCTTTATTAAATTAAACTTATCTAGATATGAAGTTGAATTATCAAAAAGAATACTTAAAGAAATTAATAACAGATTAAAATTTATTAATAAAGTTGGTTTAGGATATTTAACTTTAAATAGACGTTCAAGCACTCTATCTGGGGGAGAATCTCAACGAATTAATCTTGCTACATCATTAGGAAGCTCATTAGTAAGCTCTTTATATGTATTAGACGAACCAAGTATTGGTCTACATTCAAAAGATACTGAAAAACTAATTGAGGTACTTAAAGAGCTGAAGAATTTAGGAAATACTGTACTTGTGGTTGAACATGATGAAGATATTATTAGATCAGCAGACCAAATTATAGATATTGGTCCTGAAGCAGGATCAAATGGAGGAAAAATAGTTGCACAAGGAACATTGAAAAAAGTTTTAAATTCTGAAGGTTTAACATCAAGGTATCTAAATAACCTTGAAAAAATCATGATTCCCTCAAAAAAACGATTTAGCTCTGGAAAAATAGTTGTAAAAGGTGCAAGAGAAAATAATCTTAAAAATATAAATGTTGAATTTCCTTTGAACAATTTGACAGTTGTCACAGGTGTTTCAGGGAGTGGTAAAACAACATTAGTAAAGAAAATTTTATATCCAGCTCTTTTAAAAGAAAAAGGGATTTTTAAAGTTAAACCTGGCCAATTTGATTCATTAGGCGGTGATATAGATAAAATAAGTGAAGTTGAATTTATTGATCAAAAACCCATAGGGACTTCATCAAGATCAAATCCAGTTACCTATTTAAAAATCTATGATGATATTAGGAATCTATATGCATCTCAAAAACTATCGAAATTAAATAACTTTAAAGCAAAACATTTTTCATTTAATGTTGATGGTGGCCGTTGTGAAAACTGTAAAGGAGAAGGTACAGTGAAAATTGAAATGCAATTCATGGCTGATGTAAACTTGCTGTGTGAAACTTGTAAAGGAAAACGATTTAAGAAAGAAGTTTTAAAAGTAAAATTTTATAAAAAAAACATAGACGATATTTTAAAAATGACAGTAGATGAAGCTATTGATTTTTTTAATTCAAACAATAGCACCAAAATATCTTTAAAGTTAAAACCTCTTCAAGATGTTGGGATGGGATATATTCAACTTGGGCAGTCCTCTTCTACTCTATCTGGTGGTGAAGCACAAAGAATAAAATTGGCTACTTTTTTACTAAAGGGAAATAAAGGAAAAAATACATTGTTTATTTTTGACGAACCAACTACTGGATTGCACTTTCACGACATAAAAAAGTTACTTAAATCTTTTAACTCTCTTTTAGATAATGGACATTCGATAATAGTTGTTGAACATAATTTGGACTTAATTAAATGTTCTGATAACATTATCGATCTTGGACCTGAGGGGGGTGAAGAAGGTGGAAATTTAATTTTTAATGGAAAACCTAGTGATATTCTCAAAAATAAAAAATCTCAACTTTCTAAATACTTAAAATCAAAAATTAGTATTTAGTAAATCTTTCATTTTTTTAGATACACCAAAAAAATAAATGATAAAGACATATGTTATTAATATTATTATTGATCTAATTATAATCTCAATCAATGGGCTTAATTCTAAATTGATATAGCTATTAAAAAAATAAATTAATACAATTGAAGTAAAGATTTTTATTGAATTAAAATTAAAAGGCTGTAGTTTAACTTTATATCTGATATAAATAATTTTTAACACTGTAAAGATTAAAAGCACAATAAAAGTTGAAATCGCTGCTCCATTAATCCCGTATAAATCGATTAAATAGTCATTTAAAAAATATACAGATACAGCCATTGCTATTGAAAATGGTAGAGTAATTTTATAAAACTTTGAAGTTGCTAAAATTGCTGGTCCACATCCAAAACTCATTTGAATTAATTTTGCTGATGATATAATCAATACAACTAATGAGGCGTTGGAGTACTCTTGATTATTTAACAACATATAAAAAGAGTCAATATTTAAATTAATTAAAAGAAAAAAAAGACCACATACTATCAACAAATTTTCAGAACTTTGACTATACAAATTCTTTAATTCTATAAAATTTTCTTCATTTAAAGCTTTTGCAACTAGAGGGTTTATAATTTGAAACATAGCTCTACCTGGTATCTCAACAACAGTTGCTATAAAAACCGCAACAGCATAATACGCAGTTTGACTTATTGCCTGTTTCTGAGGAATCATGTATTTATCAATATCAATTAAAAAACTAGCAGCAGAGCCAGCTAATAAAATATATATTGAGTACGAGAGTATTTCTTTGAAGTTATTTGGAATTTTTACAGAAAATTTTGGGGTGTATAAGAACAATGAGTAGATTATCATTATAATTAATCTAATGTAATATAGTCCTGTTAGCCACCATACAAAATTTTCCTTTGTTAAAATGTCAATGGATACCAAAAAAAGTAAAATAAATACAGCTATTCTAGGATATATTTCTTTGAGAATATTTCCGAAAATAGATTTGAACTGAACTCTAGACCACGCATAAAAAACTTCAAAATATGACGTTGCAAATGAAACTAGAAATATAACCCAAACATATGATTTTATAATTGGATTCTTTACAGAAAGAAATTCAGCAATTAAATCATGAAATTGAACAACTAAAAAACAGACAGGTAAAATAAAAAATAAAGGCAAAAAAATTATACTTGATAGAAACTCATCTTTTTCTTTAATATTTTTAAAAGAGCTAAAAAATTTGATTATTGTGTGCTGTGCTCCAAATGACATAAGAGGTTGTAATAAATTTGAAGTAGCTAATAAAAAAACAACTAAACCATAATATTGTTCCCTTAAAAATTCAGGATAAAAATATAAAGTGTTGATACCACCAATTAAAATAGCAACAGTAATAGTAACTATATTCCAAGAAGTTTGCTTAAAAACTATTCCCATTATCAGATTAATTTTTTAAGTAGTTTGTTTAACTCAAGAGTTAAGTTTGAAATTAAATATTTATTAGAACTATTCTTACTTAAAATTAGCTTATTGTTTTTAAAATTAGAATAGAGTTCTAAAATATGATTTTTTAGATCAAACTCATTTGAAAAGTCAAATACATTCCCTGAATTGGTTTCTTTCACAATATTATATGTGTCACTGTTTTTATTAGAAAATGCAATAATTGGAATTTTATATGATAAGTAATCATAAAATTTTCCTGGAATCAAATTACCTCCTTTTGAATCGTTTATATCACATAAAAGAAATACGCTAGAATCACAAAGATGAGCATTAAGATTTAACTTACTTGTATATTTAATAAAACTGACTATTTTTTCTAACTCAATAATATTCTTATTTTTAAAAATTGAGTTGTCAAAATCCCCAATTAACTTAATTTTTAAATCATTTTTAAAGGACTCATTTGATTTACACAAATCAGCTAATACTTTCCATAGCATTATGGGATTTTGAGAAGATTTCATTACACCAGAGTAAACTATGTTAAATAACCCGCTATTATTAACCTCATTATATTTTTCAAAACCATTATTTATTAAATAAGTATTTGAGTTAAGTTTTGAATATGCATTTCTTAAAGATGGAGATGTAACGATAACTGAGTCAGCACTTTTTAAACAGATTTCTTCCCATTTTAAATGCTTATTAAAAATATAATTAGACATTGGCATTATTCTAAATTGAAAAAAATCAGACCATGGGTCTCTACAGTCAGAAATCCATTTGATATTTGTTTTAGATTTAATTTTATATCCAATTATGTTTAAACTAAAAGGAGGTGAACTAGTAATTAAATAGTCTATTTCATTTGAGTTAATGTATTTAATAGCTGTTTTTACAACTTTATTAATCCAAAATTTTCTTGAGTCAGGGAAAAAGAAATTAGCACGAATAAATAATTTTATCTTATTAAATAAACCATCAGAATTAATATTATCAGAATTTGAATTATTTGATTTAAAAAATTTAGCAGGTTCAAATGAAGAAATTTTAATAACTTTTATTTTGGAACTTACATAATTTTCTAATTCTTGATCAAATAATTGATAATTTTTAGATTTTGATGTAATAACAGAGACATCGTATCCCATTTCAGCTAAATTATTAGCAAAATATAACCACCTCTGAACACCTGAACCACCCGCTGGTGGCCAATAATATGTAATTAATAATATTTTTTTATTTCGCATACATACTTACAATTTGTTGAGAAACAATTTCATTATTTAAATGGTTTTCAATTGCAATTTTACAATTTAAACTATAGGTTTTCAATTTTTCAGAGTTCTTATATAATTCAAGAACTGTTTTTGAAAAATCATTTGAATTTTCAGTTTTAAATAATTCACCAACTTTATATTTTTCAATAATTTCTTTTTGAGCTAAAACATCACTACATATTAATGGACATCCAAAAGACATGTATTGAAAAATTTTATTTGCATAAGTTGTATCGTGATGAATATTTGAAGTTAAAGGAGATATTCCAATATTAGCAATTGATAAGTACGAAGGAAATTCGGTTTCATTTTTCCAACCCTCAAAGGATACGAAATCTTTGACTTTATTTTTTATTACTAATGACTTTAAACTATTATCGTAAGAACTTGAACCGACTACAACTAACATTAAGTTTGGAATTAAATTCTTCAATGTAACAATAGAATTAATAACCATATCTAAACCTCTTCTTTTTGAAGTATTTCCAAGGTAA
>CACEGG010000029.1 GCA_902559035.1 uncultured Bacteroidota bacterium | reverse complement strand
GATTTTATTTTTCCTATATGTTTTCCATATTTTACCCATTCTTTGATAAGTTTTGTTCCTACTATTTGACAAACCTCATCCATCTTTTTTTCTCCTACTGAATTACAGTCTTTCTGACCATCAAATTCAACTCCAAACATTTTAAAACTCATTTTACTAAATAATTTTCCATTTGTTCTTCTACTAATTCTTTTTTGAATTTCACATTCTTACCTACTTTGTAATATGGTAATTCATTTGATTTCATCATTGTTTCAATTTTACCCATTGAGAATCCTAAATAATCTCTGAGTTCAGACTTTGACATCCAATTTGTTTCTAAGTTCATACTATTACTTTTTATTAAACATTATTATATACTTATACATATTGAAATCTGATTGAGAAGTCATATATCTTTTGTGGTTCCCCAAAACTTCTTTCATATCTTTATGTTGGACCATCAGAATCAAATCTCATTATATATTTAGGGTTCCACTTACAACCAAACCCCAATTCTTACCATAAATGTATGACCCCTATTTAACCACTCCACATTATTCTACACATCTCTTTTATTCATTTATTTAGGATATAAGTATATACTTCATATATCAAAAAAATTGTATTTGAACTGAATTAATATCCCAACCTTTTTCTCCATAATACCATCATATATGGACATCAACACTTATGGGGTATATTCATACTATATACATAATACCATATTGGTCATATATTATTAGGTATGGTCATACATTGTGATAAGTTGGTATTACTACTCAATTAAAAACACCATACTATCTAATTATTCACTACCCCATAAAAGTCATATATAAACCTTTGTTTCCACACCACATATAGTTACACACACATTGTTGGTTAGATCATATACTAACATTCAATTGGTCACATACACTATGAATATGTTGTTTCTATATCATCTTTTGATAAATGTCCTCCACCAAACCATTCCAACACATTATCTATATAATCAAATACATTTTTATATCTTTTTGTGTGATGGTTTATTTCAAAAGTATTAGTAAGAATATTATGTCTATTCCATAATATATCCTCTAAACCAACTTCCATATCTAATTCCTTATCAGTCAACTCAAAATCACAATCAGTTAACCATTTACCAAATACATTATTAAAGAATATCCAATCTGAATTATCAATATTATTATTCCTAAATTCCTCATCTTCCCAATCCCCACTCAAACATCCACTACACCAAATTTTATATCCTTTTTGTAATGATTGTTTTTGTTTTGAAGTGTAATTACTTAAATCTACTTTTTCTACTGTGTTTACTTTGTTCATTGTTTTCATATTGTTTTAGTTTTTATTTTTTAAATACATTTTAAATACTGATTCAATAACCATTTGATTTACTAAATCACAATCTCCATTTTCCCAATTATTCCAATCTTCATCATCAAATTCATCAATGGGTAAATCTATCATTTCCATAAATCCATCTAATTGACATACAAACCAATGTTTTAATCTTCCATTCTCATCAGTAACATTACTATCAATAAATTTTTGATACTCATTTAATCTTTGTTTTTGTGTTTTTGTTTTCATTGTTTTTATTTATTTATGTTATTAATAGTTTTAATTATATCAATTTCATCATCCATAAGACCATATCTACTACCCCAATTATACTCATCCCTAAATTGACCTAATTCCTCATAGTTTTCATCAATATCATCTTCAGTTAAATTTGTTTCCTTTAGTATTAAGTCAGTTAATAACCCACTAAATTCATCTTCCATACTTTGAATTCTACTATCACAGTAACTGATATATTCATCCATTACTTTTTGAATTTTATCTACACTAATTCCATTAAATAGTTTTGATTGTTTGTTTTTAATTGTTTCCATTGTTTTCATATTTGTTGTTTTTATTTAGTTAATATTTTAATTAATTCATTCTCATTGTAAGGAATTAAACATTTATCCATTAAATCTTTTATCTTATCTATTTTGGGTATTTTATCCCCAAATAGGATATATAATTGATCTTCTAAATTGAATTCTGTATCTCTAATCTCAGTTTTAAATTGTTTAAATTCATTTTCATATTTTGTTATTTCCATTGTTTTTGTTTTTGTGTTTTCCATTATTTCTGTTGTTTTAATTATTATACTCTAATATAAGATTAGTCTATATCTAAACTGAACATAGTTGGTTACTTTGGATAGAGTAATTTATTTCCACTTTATAATCAATATTGTCTACATCACATTCCTCTAAATAGAATTGTAAAAGTTCTTTAGTGTTTGTTTCATCATAATTTGTATTCAGAATTTTATTTATGTTATCTACACTAAACTTTTCAATTGATATTGATTCTGTAATCCCACATTCATTTCCACTTTCAGATAATTCTCCATCATCAATATGTTTTCCATTTGATTTGTAATAAAAGTTTGAAAATGTTAGTTTGTAGTTGTTTGATTTTTCCATTGTTTTTGTTTTTGTTTTTTCCATTTTGTGTATAGTTTTTGTTTGTTTTTTAATTATACTCTAATATAAGATTTGTCTATATCTAAACTGAAACACACTATCTCATTAGGATAGAGTGTTCATTTTGTAAGTAATCATTCAGTTTAAGTTCTAATGAGTTTAAATCATACCCATCAATTCTTCCATATTTAAAATCAATTCTACCCATATTTAATTGTAGTTGTAATGATGTTAATTTTGGTAATGTTTTGAATTTTGTTGTTGTTGTTTCCATTGTTTTTGTTTTTAATTGTTTATAGTTTTTGTTTGTTTTTTAATTATACCTCAATATAGTCATACTCTATATCTAAACTGAAACACAAAACACTTTTTGGATAGAGTTATAGGATAAAAAAAACCCCACTAATTAAAGTGAGGTTTAGATTATTTAAATTTTACTAATACTAATAATAACTCAACACATTTCTAACTCCACTACCATACCATTGATTACCATTTTTAGACTTTATATTTCTTTGATTTAACCTATCACTGATTTGAAATATTATGAGAAAACTACTACTACTATTGTTAATACCAATCATTTCATATTCTCAAATATCTTATAAGGATGTTATGAGTATTAATAGTCAGAAAATGTTTAAGAAAGTTATGATTGAAAATGGGTATGAGTTTGGTCAATCAGATGAGGTTGATATAGTTTATGGTTTTGATATAGTAAGAGATAGTATAGATGGGATGAAAAGTACTAAGTGGGGAAGATATGGAGGAGATGATGATGGTTTTACTTTATCATTCAGTAGAAATACTCAATTAAACACTTTTCTAAATCTTAAAGAAGATAGAAGTGAGAATGAATATGATTTAATCATCAAAGAAATTAAAAAGAATTGTAAATATTTTGATATAATAACTTATACAACTGAAGATGAGGAGGAGTTGGATTATGTATGTTATAGTTGTAGTGAAAGTAAGTATAAAGGTAAGATTGGTTTTATGATTAGTGAGGGATGGGGTTATATAAGACACTTTGTTAATATAGAATAATGGAGATATTAGGTTTTTTAGGATTATGTCTAATATTGGGTTTAATCATTAGAAAAAAAGGAGATAGTACAATGGATACTCTATCTAAGGGGTGTGGTTGTTTTGTTACACTTTTTGTTCTTTTTATAGGGTTAATGGTTTACATTATGATTGAGAATGGGAAAATGTAACTAACCATTACTTCTTTGGTTACCCAAAATCTCTATTATATCTTTATACTGATACTTTAGATTTAAATTTATCTAATACATTTTCAAAATTCAAATCTGATTTGTTCCATAAAGATGAAATATCTTTTACATCAATAAAATCCATTATAACAGTTTCAATAATGTTTCTTAAACTAAACTTTAATTTATTGGTTGAATAATCTGACCAATCTTCATTTAATTTATCCATTATTTCTTTTTTGATTTTATCTTCTTTACCTAAATAGAATGATTTGGAAGTACCTTTTATTTTAATAACACAAATCATAGTGTTACTTCTTTTATCAACTGAAAATGAAATAGTAGGTATAAAGTTTTTATTTACATATCTAATATTAGGTAGTGATTTGGTTTGTTGTTTTCTAAGTTGTTTTAATTCTTCAATAATATTCTTTATTTGAAAATTTAGTTTATCCTTTTTCTTATTAAGTTGTTTGATTTGGGTTTTTGTTCTCCAATACAACTTCATTTCTTCTTTTAACTTAGTGGGGAGTGTATCATATATTTCTCTACCACCTATATTCTTCCAATTAAAATCACTCATAATATTTACTCTATCCAAACAAAGATAGTCATTTAAGTTTAGATATAGACTAATCTTATATTAGAGTATAATTAAAAAACAAACAAAAACTATAAACAAAATGGAAACAACAAAAACAATTGAAACAACAAAAACCTATGAATTAGAATTTATAATAACCTATAATAAGGAGATTTATAAATCAGATAATCCAAATAAAAAAGGTTTAGAATTAGTTAAAAGTGGGAAATATAAACAACAAAATATAGTCTCTTTTAAATTACCAAAGGATGAATTATTAGATGTGTTAGAACTACCAATTATAATTGAATATCTATATGGTAAAGATGAAAACTTTAATGATATATGGAAAGTTAGTATGTGTGTTTACAGAAATGGGAATGAAGATTTTGACTTACCTAAATGGTATGATGAGTGTGATGGTAAAATCTTTGAAATACAAAAATTAAGAAATAAGTTTCAAATAAATAATAATTAAAAAAATAGAAAAATGGATTTAAAACTAACAATTACTGAGTTATTGGATTATTTCAGTAAATCAGAGATAATGGAATGTGTTTCAAATATTGAAGAAAATGAGGAAACTATAGGAATTAGAGTATTAAATGATTTAAACAAAAAAACAATTAGAGATGTATAAAAAAGTATATGGTGAAAGAATGGATAGTAAGTATTGGGAAGAAATGAATTCTTTACAAACAATAGAAAGAAAATCACAGATTAAAAAACCAAAAATTAAATACTATAGGGTTACAAAATTAGTAAAGGGTATAGAAAGATTATTAATAATTGATGAAAATGGGATGAATTTTCTAAAAGATAATTATCCAATTGACAGTTGGGGTATGGAAGAAGTAAAGGATAAAAAAATTGTCATTAAAAATTATCTATGGAGTGAAAATGACCCTAAATCTTATTATGTAGGTAAACTTAAAGATGGAACTAATTATGGGGAAAATAGAAAGAA
>CACEGG010000028.1 GCA_902559035.1 uncultured Bacteroidota bacterium | reverse complement strand
ATGAATTAGATGATTTTATATTATCAATAAAAATATAATGTGATTCATTGTTGGATTTAGTCTTTTCTAAATATGAGTAAATCACCGAAAGATTCATCTTATAAATGGATCTTCCATGTGTGGCTAATAAAAGATCTTTATGTTCTTTTTGAATCACTAAATCATGAACAGCAACTTTCTGTAAACCATTTTGAAAAGGACTCCAGTCAGCACCATGATTTAAACTAATATATGCCCCGTTATCAGTTCCTAAATAGATTATATTATCATAATAAGGGTCTTCTTTTATTACATTTACTGAGGATTTCGGGAGATTATTGTCTATTCTTTTCCATGATTCTCCGTTATTTTTAGACACATAAACATATGGATTGAAATCGTCGTATCGGTAACCATTTAGTGTAACATATATTGTATTTTCTTGGTGTCTAGATAAAACTACTCTACTAACCCACAAATGTTGAGGCAAATCATCAGAGATAATGATCCAGGTGTTACCACCATCATTTGACAATTGTACTAATCCATCATCAGAGCCTGTAATTAATTTGCCAAATTTAAAAACTGATTCATCAATACTTGTAATGGTTCCGTATGGAACATTCCCTTTTTTTATGCCTTTAGTTAGATCTTTAGTTTTGAAACTCCAATTATCACCTTTATCATAAGAAGCATGTAATTTATTGCTACCCAGATATAATATATCTTGATTGTGGGGAGATAATAAAATTGGGGTTTGCCAATTAAATCTTAAAGGAGACTCCCCAAGATCATGCTTTGGTTTGATGTAAGTTCTTTTACCTGTTTTGTTATTTAATCTATAATATACTCCAAATTGAGAACCAGTAT
This sequence comes from uncultured Bacteroidota bacterium, assembly GCA_902559035.1. Taxonomy (GTDB): domain Bacteria; phylum Bacteroidota; class Bacteroidia; order Flavobacteriales; family Flavobacteriaceae; genus MAG-121220-bin8. Next base: position 5,473 of record CACEGG010000028.1, on the reverse strand, counting down.
AAATTATATCTGTATTTCTATTATCAATTTGAACTTGCATACCGTCGCCACCCATAATTGACGTCCAATTATTATGGCCGGTTTGGTGCCATCTTGGGCTTTCAACTGATTCATTACTTGCCATCCATACTCCATTGTCCTGTAATCCGCCATAAACATTATAAGGTGTATCATTATCAACATTAATAGTATAGAATTGGCCAACATTAGGCTGATTCAATTTTATCCAATTTTCGCCATTATCATAACTTATATTAACACCTCCATCATTACCATTTATCAAATGATTTGGGTTTGATGGATTAATCCATAAATCATGATGGTCAACATGTACATTTGGGTAATCTATAGAACTATAGGTTTTCCCTCCATCAATTGATTTTATAAAAGGAACTCCATAAATATAAATGTGATCTTTATTAACTGGCGACACATGGATTCTTCCAAAATAATACCCATATGTATTATATAAGCGATCTAAGTAATATGAATTTTTCAAAGTCCAACTAATTCCACCATCATCACTTCTATAAACTTGTGCGCCAATAATTGGAGTTTCAAACATAACAGTATTAGCATCCTCCAAATAGAGCTTTAAGTCAGATGGTTTAAGCTCATTATTTTTTACTGAAGTTTTTATCGATTTAACTGTGTACTTTTTAGGAAAACTATTTTTTCTTAAAAATGAATTTAAGCTTGATTCTTCAATATTTAAGAAATCTTCATTAGACATTGATTCAAAATCATTTTTGGTTAAGTCATTAGTTTTTGAAGGTTTTTTACTTTTTGGCCTTCTAAATTGATTATCAATAACAGCATAAATAGTCTTACTATCGTAAACTGCTAATCCTATTCGCCCAACACCTTCTCCATTAGGAAATCCACTATCTGCATCAGAAATGAGTGTCCAGGTATCCCCAGAATCTATTGATTTATATATACCTGATTTTTTACCATTTCCGTTAAAGTTCCATGCTTTTCTATCTTTTTGCCAAGATGATGCAAATTGAGTTTTAAAATTATTTGGATCAATATCTAGATCAATTATTCCTGTGCTGTCATCAATATATAATGTCTTTTTCCATGAAACTCCTCCATCAGTAGTTTTAAAAATTCCTCTTTCTGAGTTGCTAGAATACAAATGGCCCAAAGAGGCTACTATTATTTCATCAGGGTTGTTTGGATTGATTTTTACTTTTCCAATGTGATGAGAGTCAACTAAACCTATGTTTTCCCAATTTTCTCCATTATCAATTGATTTCAAAATTCCAATTCCAGCATATGATGATCTTGAAGAATTATTTTCACCTGTTCCAACAATAATTAAATTTGTATTCCAATCGACATCAAAATCTCCAATATTTTGTGTGTTAGAATTATCCATTATAGGATTGAAAGTGGTACCGTTATTTGTAGTGTGCCACAATCCACCTGATGCATAAGCAACATAAAATTCAGATGAGTTATTAGGGTTTACTTCAATATCTGTCACTCTACCACTCATTACGCTTGGTCCAATATTTTCAAACTTTAAATTTTTTACTATAGAATTTTCTATAAGTTGATTTTGTTGATTTATACTTTCTTTTATTTCACGTGAACTGGAAGGATTTTGTGAAAATGAAATAAAATTTATTAGGAATATAAAAAAAGTGAATACGTATCTCATAAAGATCTATTTAAATTTATGTTATTAGTTAAATATACTATTTTTGAATTTTAAAATCATTATGAAATATTCCCCAATAGAGAATTCTCTTTTTATTAAGAATAGAAAAAAATTCATTGATAAAATGGAAAATAATAGTATCGCATTTTTCAACTCTAACGACAATTACCCTGTTAGTGCTGACACTACTCTCCCATTTGAACAACACAGAGACTTATTCTATCTTTCTGGGATAAATCAAGAGGAAACAGTATTATTATTGTTTAAAAAATCAAATGAAGAATTTAAAGAAATTATATTTCTAACCGAACCAAATGATCTTTTAACTCACTGGGAAGGTGCAAGATTGGATCGAAAAAAAACTTTATCTATTTCAGGTATCCACAATATTTGTTGGCTTAATGAATTAGATAAGATTATTGGTGCTTTAATGAAAGAAGTCCAAATCCTTTATTTAAATAAAAACGAACATTACAGAGCTAAGATTGAAACACAAACTAGAGAAGAAAGATTTAATAATTGGATTACCAAAGAGTACCCTAGTAAAGAAACTAAGGGTTGCAATATTATTCTTCAAAGATTAAGATCTATTAAAGACCCTATTGAAATTCAACTAATTCAGAAGGCTTGTGACATCACTGAATTAGGATTTAGAAGAATCCTAAATTTTGTAAAACCTGGTGTTTGGGAATATGAAATTGAAGCTGAATTTTCTCATGAATTTTTGAGAAATAAATCTAAAAAATTTGCTTACTCTCCTATCATTGCATCTGGCATTAATTCAAATATTTTACATTATATTAAAAACAATAATCAATGTAGGGAAGGAGATATTTTATTATTGGATGTTGGAGCAGAATATGCAAATTATTCTAGTGACATGACCAGAACCATTCCTGTTTCAGGAAGATTTACAAAAAGACAAAAAGCTATTTATAATTCTGTTTTACTAGTTAAAAATGAGGCAACCAAATTGTTAAGGCCAGGATTATTATGGAAAGAGCATTATGCTGAGGTGGGAAAAATTATGACCTCAGAATTATTAAAGCTTGGTCTTTTATCCAAAAATGATATTCAAAATCAAACAAAAGAAAACCCTGCTTTTAAAAAATATTTCACTCATGGCGTTTCCCATCATTTAGGTTTAGACACCCATGACTATGGAGACTTAAATCGTCCTATTGAAAAAAATATGGTTTTTACTGTTGAACCTGGAATATATGTTCAGGAGGAAAACTTTGGCATAAGGCTTGAAGATGATGTTGTAGTTCAAGAAAATGCTGACCCTTTAAATTTAATGAAAAATATTCCAATTGAAATTGAAGAAATAGAAGATCTGATGAACTCATAAAAAATATTTATTAAGAATGTTCAATAAAAAATTATTAAAAAGGTATGCTCCTATTATTATAACAATGACTATTTTCTCTGCTTTTGTAGTTAGTTCATTTTATTATGTTAATAAACCTATTGAGACTCTACCTATTTATAGCCCCTCTATGGTCTCTAAAGAGCTAGTCGAGGAAAATATACAGTTCATAAAAAAATATCACAAAATCAAAGATTTTTCCATGAAAAATCAGAACGGTGAAACCATAACTCAAGAATTTTACAATGATAAGATTTATGTTGCTGATTTTTTCTTTACAACATGCCCTACGATATGCCCAATAATGACAGAAAATATGGGTTATATCCAAGAAAAAATAAAAAATGATTCTGACATTTTTTTACTTTCATTTTCTGTAACCCCTGAAATTGACTCAGTTGAACAATTAAAAAAATATGCTTTAGAAAAAAATGTCATCGACTCTAAATGGAATTTAGTTACAGGAAATAAAAAAGATATCTACAACTTAGCTAGGACATCTTATTTAGTAGCAAAAACTAACGGTGATGGAGGGAAATATGATATGATTCACACTGAAAATTTTGTTTTAGTTGATAAAGAAAAAAGAATTAGAGGTTTTTATGACGGAACTAATTCTAAAGAAATGGATCAACTTTTAAATGATATTAAAATTCTTAAAAATTCTTACTAAAATGAAAAAATTTATTTTTGGTATTGTCTCTATATTGACCTTTACCCTTTACTCAAATGCTCAGGAACTTATAATTGGAGAAGAAAGAGTTGAACCTGGATTGCTATTTATTTTTGAAGGTGCTATTAAAGATCATGTTTCTCCTGGTTCTTTACACTTAGAAGAAAAACAAACAAATGTTCATATTGAGGCAAGAGTAAACTGGGATACAATTAATATTCCTAAAGGTGCTCCATCTGGCGGTTTTATTCCTTATTTACATATAACTGCACAGATTATAAATGAAAAAACTGGGCTCAGTACTTTTATTGACCTACTTGCCCATATTAACCTCATTGATAATTTTCATTATGCCAGAAACATTTCTCTTCCTGGAAAAATTGATGATTTATATACCGTAAAGTTTTCAATTGTCCCTCCAACTAATATTGAACTAGCTCTACATAACGACTGGAACAAAACATATGGAAATTCTCTTTTCAAAAACTCAACATTTACATATAAAAAGGTAGATTTTGAAGACATAGCAAAAGCATCTAGAAAATAAAAAAATTATTTTTCAATTTTCCTTTGTAGTCCAAATTTATAACCAATAAAAAACTCTAGCCCATGATTAGGGGCATAGTTATAGGATGTATCAAAAAAAGGACTAAATCCTTTATTAAAATTTGGATCATTATATCCAACAAGAGGTGATTCTTTTTGTCTAAAATTAAATAGATTAAGTATCCCAAAATAAATTTCACTATTGGAATTCAACTTTCCTTCAATATTAATATTATGAATACTAAAAGGTCTACTTTTTTCAGGTCTTGATTTCAAATTAAGTTCCCCATTTTGATCTAGGTCAAAAACCTTTGGCAATTGCATTACTCCTACAAAATTTGAAGAAGAATTTAAAGACCAATTTTTATTTAATGGAAATTTTAAGTTTAAACCCGCAGTCCATTTTGGAGAGTGCTCAACATCAAAAAGAACACTTTTATTATTTTGAGACTGTGAATATTTTACTAATTGATGATTAAAATTAAGTGAAATTGCTATTCCGTTTAAAAATGTATGATTCCATGCACCACTAAATCCTTTTGAAAAGGAATAGCCCTCAGTATTTTGATAAACAATATACCTTTGATCATCATAATTTGGAATGATTTTGTTTGAAAAATAAGTATAAAATAAATCAAAATCTAAATTTCCTGACCCATTTAAACCTGTATAAATATAATTTGTATTTAGAATTGCACTTCTAGATCTTTCAGGGTTTAATTCTTCCAAAATCTTGACTTCTCTTTGTCCACTAACAAATGCGTGGTCTTCTGAAAATAAATTAACTAATCTAAAGCCAGTTCCTAAGTTTAGTCTAAAAGCTAGCCAATCTCCTGGATTATATTTTATATGAAAACTTGGAGCATAAACAAATCCATGTTCATTGAAATGATCTATTCTTAACCCCCCAACAATAGATGTTTTTTCATTTGGATTAAATTGATCTTGAAATAATAATCCTGGTATAAATTGATTAGACTCATTATTTATAAGTTGTCCATCAACTATTTTTTGTGTTGCAATAGTATTATCATCATATAAATTATTTTTTATTGAAAAGCCGTATAATAAATCATGTTTTTTATATTTTCTTTTAAGAGTAAATTGAGAGAAAAAAATATCCTGATTCGCCTGGTAATAATCTGATCCGTAATAACTATTTTGATTGTGTTTTGAATATGAAAAGTTTAGCTCAAAGTTTTCAATAGAATCAAAT
>CACEGG010000027.1 GCA_902559035.1 uncultured Bacteroidota bacterium | reverse complement strand
TTATAAATTTTTAATTGATAATTTACGTTCCTTTTCGTTTATAAATGTGATATTAATCAGTGAATATTTAATGTCAATCATTTTTAGTATAATTTCAGGCCATTCAATTATAACAATATTTTTATCAAGGTATTCAAATAAGCCCAATTCATTTATTTCGTTTATATCTTCAACTCTGTATAGATCCATGTGAACTATTTTGCCACTTTTGTTCTGGTATTCATTTATTAAAGTGTAAGTTGGGCTGTTCACTATTTCTTCAACACCAATTAATTTACAATATTCTTTAATTAAAGTGGTTTTTCCCGTGCCAACTTCTCCTGTGATTAAAATAACATCACGGTTAACATTTTTTAAAACAAAATTACTTGCTTTTTCTATCTCTGATAATTTATAAATTAATTCCAACCAAAATGTTTTAATTCACAAAAATATAACTCTTGTCTATAGTTTTATCATCTTTATTCAAAATTAATTAATTTTCATACTTTTGCACCGATGAAGTTTAAAGCACATCAGGTAGCTGATCTAGTGAATGGAAACGTTGAAGGAGATGATCAGATTTCAATTGACTGTTTATCTAAAATAGAAAATGGCCAGAAAGGATCTTTGTCTTTCTTGGGTAATCCCAAGTATAATAAATATTTATATTCATCAAATTCTTCAATAATTATTATTAAAGATGATTTTGTTTTGGAAAAACCTGTTCAACAAACTCTGATTAGAGTTAAAGATCCAAACAAATCGTTTGCTAAACTGTTGAGTTTGTTTGCTGAAAATGATAGTGAGAGAAGGGGTGTTCACAAAATGTCATCAATTGACGAAACTGTTACCTACGAAGATGATATTTATTTTGGTGCTTTCTCTGTGTGCGAAAAAAATTCTAACATTGGAAAAAATGTAAAAATTCATTCACAGGTTTTTATTGGTGAAAATGTTCATATAGGTGATAACTCTATTATTTATCCTGGAGTAAAAATCTATAGTAATACAGTAATTGGGAAAAATTGCATAATACACTCTGGAACTGTTATTGGTTCGGATGGTTTCGGATTCAATATCGGCGAGGATGGAAAACAAAAAAAAGTATATCACAATGGAAATGTTGAGTTGGGAGATAATGTTGAAATAGGTTCAAATACCTCAATAGATAAAGCTACATTAGGTTCTACTAAGATATCCTCTGGAGTTAAAATTGACAACTTGGTTCAAATTGCTCATAATGTTACAATAGGAACTAATACTGTAATTGCTGCTTTAGTTGGAATTGCAGGCTCAACCTCTATTGGGTCAAATTGTATGATTGGTGGTCAAGTAGGAATTTCAGGTCATTTAAAAATTGGCGACAGAGTAATGATTCAGGCTAAATCTGGTGTACTAAGAAGTTTTGGTTCAGATCTTTCCTTAATGGGATATCCTGCTATTAAATATAGAGATTATAATAAATCTTATGTTCATTTTAAAAATCTCCCTAAGATTGTAAATAAATTAGATAATTTTATAAAAAATACTGATGAATAAACAACAAACCATATCAAAACCTGTTTCTTTAAAAGGGGTTGGAATTCATTCAGGTAATGAGGTTAATCTAACCTTCAAACCTGCAAACGAAGACTTTGGATATGCGTTCTGTAGAACTGACCTTCCTGGAAATCCAATCATTGAAGCAGATGTTAATTATGTAGTTAGTACTGAAAGAGGAACGACTCTTGAAAAAAATGGAGTTAATATTCAAACTTCTGAGCATGTTTTAGCAGCTTTAACTGGACTTGAGATTGATAACGTTTTAATTGAAATCGATGCATCTGAACCTCCAATTATGGATGGGTCTTCAAAATTTTTTGTGGAAGCATTAATTGATGCAGGAATTGAGGAACAATCAAAGAATAGAAATGAATATGTTGTTAAAGAAATAATTTCTTATCATGACGAAGAATCAGGCAGTGATATTACTGTATTACCTGCCGATTCATACGAAGTAACAGCAATGGTTGATTTTGGTACTAAAATTTTAGGTACTCAAAACGCTACAATGAAAAATTTAAGTGAATTCAAAGATAATTTTTCAAATGCAAGAACATTTAGTTTTTTACACGAAATAGAAATGCTTGTTGATAATGGTTTAATTAAAGGTGGGGATTTAAATAATGCCATAGTTTATGTAGATAAGGAATTGGATGAAGAAACCATGAGTAAATTGAAAAAAGCATTTAATAAAGATAAAATCTCTGTTAAACCCAACGGAATATTAGATAATTTAACCCTTCATTATCCAAATGAAGCAGCAAGACATAAATTGTTAGATGTAGTCGGTGATCTTGCTCTTATAGGTACTAGAATTAAAGGAAAAGTTATAGCAAATAAACCAGGACATTACGTAAATACAATGTTTGGAAAAAAGCTTTCATCAATAATTAAAAGCGAAAAGAGAAATATAGCACCTGTTATTGATTTGTCAGTTCCTCCTCTGATGGATGTAAATCAAATAATGAAAATTTTACCTCACAGGCCTCCTTTTTTATTAGTTGATAATATTATTGAAATGTCTAAAAATCACATTATTGCACAAAAAAATGTGACAATGAATGAAGATTATTTTAAAGGACATTTTCCTGGAAAACCAATAATGCCTGGTGTTTTACAAATTGAAGCAATGGCTCAAGCTGGAGGAGTTTTATGTTTAAACAGCTTTTCAGACCCTGAAAATTATTTAACTTTTTTTGCAAAAATTGATAATGCTAAATTTAAACTTCCAGTCGTTCCTGGAGATACTTTAATTTTTAAATTAGAGTTATTATCACCAATTCGTAGAGGTATAATGCAAATGAAAGGTCAAGCCTTTGTTGATGGTAAATTAACATGTGAGGCAGAACTTTTAGCTAAAATTATTAAAAAAACTGAAGCATAATGTATCAACCACTTTCATACATACATCCTGGGGCAAAAATTGCAAAAAACGTTGTTGTTGAACCTTTTTCTTCAATTGATAAAAATGTTGTTATTGGAGAGGGAACATGGATAGGGTCAAATGTAACTATTATGAGTGGAGCTCGCATTGGTAAAAATGTTTCTATTTTTCCAGGATCAGTAATTTCTGCTGTTCCTCAAGATTTAAAATTTAAAGGGGAGGATACTACTGCTGTGATTGGAGATAATACAACTTTAAGAGAGTGTGTTACCATAAACAGGGGAACTAGTGACAGAAATAAAACAAAAATTGGAAAAAACTGTTTAATAATGGCATATTCACATGTTGCACACGATTGTTTTATTGGAGATAATTGTATTTTTTCTAATAATTCAACCTTGGCAGGTCATGTAACAGTTGGGAATCATGTTATTCTTGCTGGAATGGTTGCCGTTCATCAATTTTGTTCAATTGGAAATCATGCATTTGTTGCTGGTGGTTCTTTGGTCAGAAAAGATATTCCACCTTATGTAAAAGCTGCTAGAGAACCAATTTCATATGTGGGTATTAACTCCGTTGGTTTAAGAAGAAGAGGGTTTGACAATAAAGTAATTATGCAGATTCAATCAATATATAGAACCTTGTACCAAAAAAAATATAATAATACTCAAGCAGTCAGTATCATGGAGGCTGAAATGGAAGCAACAAAAGAAAGAGATGAGATAATTCAGTTTATTAAAAATTCTCAAAGGGGAATAATGAAAGGATATTTTAAAAATTAATTTATGGCAACATCATCAGATATTAGAAAAGGACTTTGTATCAGATACAATAATGATATTTACAAAATAGTTGAATTTTTACATGTCAAGCCTGGAAAAGGTCCAGCTTTTGTAAGAACAAAATTAAAAAGTGTTACTAATGGAAAAGTAATTGATAACACATTTTCAGCTGGTCATAAAATTGATGATGTTCGAGTGGAGACTAATAAATTTCAATATTTATATAAGGATTCTGAGACGTATCATTTTATGAATGTTGACGATTACAATCAAATAACAGTTCAAGAAATACTATTAGAATCTCCTGGGTTTTTAAAAGAAGGTGAAATCGTTACCGTTTTAACAAATACCGAAGATGGTTCAACTTTATCTGTTGAGATGCCTCAAAGTGTTATTCTTGAAGTTTCATCAACTGAACCTGGTGTTAAAGGTAATACTGCTACTAATGCCACCAAGCCGGCTATATTAGAAACAGGAGCTAAAATAAACGTTCCCTTATTTATTAACGAGGGAGATAAAGTAAAAATAGATTCTGAAAAAGGTTCTTATTTAGAGAGAGTAAAAAATTAATTATTTATTTATATGAGTATAATAGTAAACAAAGACTCTAGGATTGTAGTCCAGGGTTTTACTGGAAGTGAAGGAACGTTTCATGCAGAGCAAATGATTGCTTATGGAACTAATGTTGTGGGTGGTGTAACACCCGGAAAAGGTGGTCAAATACACCTAGATAAGCCAGTTTTTAATACTGTATCTGAAGCTGTTGAACAAGCTAAAGCCAATACCTCAATTATATTTGTTCCAGCAAGTTTTGCTGCTGATGCAATAATGGAGGCAGCAGATTCTGGTGTCGAGACAATAATAGCTATTACTGAGGGTATTCCGGTTTCAGATATGACTAAGGTAAATCACTATTTAAAAGGTAAAAAATGTACTCTCATAGGACCAAATTGTCCTGGAATAATTACACCAGATGAAGCAAAAGTTGGCATTATGCCTGGTTTTGTTTTTAAAAAAGGAAAAGTTGGATTAGTTTCTAAATCAGGAACATTAACTTACGAGGCTGCTGATCAGATAGTAAAACAAGGATTTGGAATATCAACGGCTGTTGGTATTGGTGGTGATCCAATCATAGGCACAACAACAAAAGATGCTATTGAATTATTTATGAATGATGAAGATACTGAGTGTATAGTTATGATAGGTGAAATTGGAGGACAATTAGAAACAGATGCTGCAAGATGGGTTGCCGAAAACGGAAACAAAAAACCAATTGTTGGTTTTATAGCTGGAGAAACAGCACCCAAGGGAAGAACTATGGGTCATGCTGGTGCTATTGTTGGAGGAGCTGAGGATACAGCTGAGGCTAAAAAGAAAGTAATGAAAGAATGTGGAATTTACGTAATTGATTCTCCTGCTGAAATTGGAAAAAAAGTTGCAGAAGTATTGTCTTAATATTATAAATTTGCTTAATGAGATTGTTAGAAAATAAAACTGTAGTTATAACTGGTGCTAGCAGAGGAATTGGTAGGGGAATTGCTTTGGTACTTGCAAAACACGGAGCCAATATAGCATTTACATACTCTAGATCTGTAGATTCTGCAATTACTTTAACTGAAGAAATTACAAATTTAAGTGTTAAGTGTAAGGCTTATCAAAGTAATGCAGCAAACTTTGAGGATTCTCAAAAGTTGATTGAACAAGTTCTTTTAGATTTTGAAACAATTGATGTTTTAATAAACAATGCTGGAATTACAAAAGATAACTTACTGATGAGAATGAATGAAGACGATTTTGATAAAGTTATCGAAGTAAATTTAAAATCTGTTTTTAATATGGTAAAGGCTACTCAAAGAATATTTCTTAAAAATAGGTCAGGTAGTATAATAAACATAAGTTCAATTGTTGGTGTTAAAGGGAATGCTGGTCAATCTAATTATGCAGCTTCTAAAGCAGGTATAATAGGGTTTTCTAAGTCAATTGCCTTGGAGCTTGGTTCGAGAAACATTAGATCTAATGTTATTGCACCTGGATTTATACAAACAGAAATGACAGACAAATTAAATCAAGACGTTGTTAATCAGTGGATTAGCGGAATTCCTTTAAAAAGAGGAGGAACACCTGAAGATGTTGCAAATCTTTGCTTATTTTTGTCATCTGATTTGTCAACATTTATAACTGGTCAGGTTATTAATGTTGATGGAGGAATGTTAACATAAAAATTAAATAATTAAATATGGATAAATTAAACAAAATTGGCTTACCGATAGTAGTATTAGTAATGTTTGCTATTATTGGAATAATGAAATCTGCTGTCAACATAGGTTATGGTGAAGCAGGTGTTTTATTTGAAACTTTTGGTGAAGGTACTGTTATAGACGAGCCGCCATTAGGAGAAGGATTTCACTTGATATTTCCTTGGAATTCGGTTTACTTGTATAACGTAAAACAACAAGAAGTTTTTGAAAGTCAAATGCAGGTTCTTTCTTCAAACGGTCTTGAAATATCTTTAGATGTTTCTGTATTATATCAGCCAGTTGCTTCTGAATTAGGTTTGCTTCACAAAACAAAAGGAGCCAACTATTTAGATATTGTTATCGTTCCATCAATAAGAGCGGTGGCAAGAAGTGTTGTCGGTAGATATACACCTGAGCAGTTATATTCTACAAAAAGAGATGCCATTCAAAGTGAAATTTATGAAGAGTTAAAGGATGGGGTAGAGTCACAGCATGTTCAAATTAACGCTGTACTAGTAAGAGATGTAACATTACCTCAAACTATCAAGCAAGCAATTGAAAGAAAACTTAGTCAAGAACAAATGTCATTAGAGTATGAATTTAAACTTGAATCTGCTAGAAAAGAAGCTGAAAAAGTTAGAATAGACGCTAAAGGTAAAGCAGATGCAAATAGAATTTTAAATTCTTCTTTAACTACAAATATTTTAAGAGATAAAGGAATTGAAGCTACTACTAAATTAGCAGAGTCTCCAAATGCCAAAGTAATAGTAATTGGAAGTGGAAAAGATGGTTTGCCAATAATTCTAGGAAATCAATAAATTTTTT
>CACEGG010000026.1 GCA_902559035.1 uncultured Bacteroidota bacterium | reverse complement strand
ATGTAGTTATACAAAATCAGAGGATAAAAGGAAATTTATAACAGATTACATTGAAAACATATATGTTGGTTGGGATGGAGACAACAATACACATAACATCAAAATTAACTTCAAATTAAATATTGTAAAAGATAAAGGAGAATTAGTGAGTAATGATATCTATAAGATTAAAAAGGGTAAAAAGGAAATAGATATTAATGGAATTAATCTAAGAAAATTCAACAATCACATAAATAAAAAAAGGGACTCTAAAACCTACCTTTTAAACTACTCAACAGTCACTGATTTTGCAAGATTTCTTGGCTGGTCAACATTACAACCCTTTTTGTTGGCAATGTGGTATGACAAAAGTTGTAAAGGAATATTTGCTAAAATAGGAGCTATAAGTTCATTACAATCAGGAATTTCAATTATATGATCTGCTAGCTTTTCAATTTCTACATCCCCCTTTGAAACTACAGCAATTATCTGTCCTCCACGAGCTTTTATTTCCATAATATTACTAACAACTTTATGGTAATTACCTTTTCTAGTAGCAATTACTACTACAGGCATATTTTCATCAATAAGTGCTATTGGTCCATGCTTCATTTCTGCAGCCGGATAACCTTCTGCATGTATATATGAGATTTCTTTTAATTTCAAAGCGCCCTCAAGAGCTATTGGAAAATTATAGCCCCTTCCTAAGTAAAGGAAGTTTTCAGCATCTAAATATTTTTCAGAAATGGATTCGACAATAGGATCAGATTTTAAAACAGTCTTTATAGTTTCTGGTAATTTTTCTAATTCTTGTATTATTCTGTAATAACGTTTTTGGTCTAGGGTCCCTAGCTTTTGTCCTAAATTTAATGCCATTAATAAAAGAAGGCTTATTTGACAGCTAAAAGCTTTGGTTGATGCCACTCCAATTTCAGATCCTGCATGAGTGTATACACCAGTATGAGTTTCTCTTGCGATTGAAGAACCAACTACATTACATATGCCATAAAGAAAAGCTCCTTTTTCTTTTGCCATTTTTATAGCTGCAAGTGTGTCTGCGGTTTCACCCGATTGAGAAATAGGAATGACTATGTCACCCTTATTGATAACAGGGTTTCTATATCTAAATTCTGAAGCATATTCAACTTCAACAGGGATTCTTAAAAGCTCTTCAAAATAATATTCTGCCAGTAAGCTGGAATGCCATGATGTCCCGCATGAAATAAAAATAATTCTTTTAGCATTTTTAAATTCTTCAAAATGCTTTTTTAGTGAGGATATTGAGATTGGTTGATTATAAGAAAGTAATCGCCCCCTAAAAGTGTCTATTATAGAATGAGGTTGTTCAAAAATTTCTTTGAGCATAAAATGGTCGTATCCACCCTTTTCAACTTCTTCAATATTTTGTTTTAATTCTTCAATGTATGGATCAATTATAGAGTCCCTTTTAATCTCTCTTAAAGTCAATCCTTTTTTCATATTCACTATGAACATTTCATTATCATTAAGGTAAATACAACGTTTAGTAAATTCTAAAAAAGGTGTAGCGTCAGAGCCGAAATAGTACTCAGAATCTCCCAAACCAATGGCTAGAGGACTTCCAAGTCTTGCCCCGACAATTTCTTTTGGATTTTTTGAATCAAAAACAACAATAGCATAAGCTCCAATAACTTGTTTCAAAGCGAAATAAACAGCTTTGCCAAGTTTAACATTCTTAGTTTTTTTAATGTCTTCAATTAAATTTACTAAAACTTCTGAGTCTGTGTCCGAATGAAAAACATATCCCTTTTGGGTTAGAATTTTTTTAATAGAATCGTAATTTTCTATTATTCCATTATGAACAAGCGTAATTTCTCCTGAATTTGATGTGTGTGGATGAGAATTAATTTGGTTAGGAGGGCCATGAGTAGCCCATCTGGTATGTCCGATCCCCAAGTAACCTTGTTTATCTGCTGAATTAACAAAAAGTTTTTCAAGATCTGAAACCTTACCTTTAGCTTTTTTAACTAATGGCTTTTGATTATAAATCATTATTCCAGAGGAGTCATACCCTCTATATTCCAATTTTTTTAACCCGTTTATTAAAATATCGTAAACAGGTTTATTTCCAATATAACCTACAATTCCACACATTAGTTTCTAATTACCATTTGAATTTCATTTTTTTCAAATCCTATTTTTTCATAGAATTTTGAATTTTTTACAGATGTATTAAGAACGATTTTATCACAGTTTTTTTGCTTGCCAATTTCAATCAGTTTTTCAACAAGACTTTTACCAACCCCTTTTCCTCTGTGATCTTTATCTACAGCAACATCCTCAATTAAACCCAAAGTTCTGCTTAACTTATATATAATATGTATTGAAGCAACTCCAATAATTGTGCTTCCTTCGCATACAACCATGGTTGTTGAGTTAGGGTCATTTATATAACCAGCATTTAGAGTGTTATTAAAGTTTCTACTAAATGAAGATGTCCAGATATCAATTACTTGTTTGGTATCGCTAGGCTGTAGTTCTCTTATTTTCATAAAAAAGCGAAAATAACAAATTCAGCTATATAAATAGATATTTAGTCGATAAAAAAGGCAATAATATCTTACTGGAAATAAAGATTTGCAGTTAATTCAATGTCATCAAGAATTAGATTGTCACCTAAGTTTTCAAAAAAACTTCCAGAATTGTATTGAACATCGTATTTACTTCTGTCAAAAACTAAATCAGCGACAAATCCACCTAAATTTCTTGTAAGTTTAAATTCAATTGGGTGAGTTATGTCTTTTATAGTAAGTGAACCTTGGGCAATAAATCCTGAATCTGTAGCTTTAGAGCTATTGATTGAAAGGTAAGCTGTTTTGTGTTTATTGACGGAGAAAAAATCATCTGACTTTAAGTGACCTTCAAGTCTTTTCTTACCTGAACCAGTTAAATCTTCAACCAATAATGAAGTCATGTCCACTGAAAATTTACCTCCACAAACTAAAGACTCTGAGCCATCATTATTTGGACATATTGTTAGTTCACCAGAGAGGAACTTTAAAGATCCGTTGTGTTGACTTGTGGTAATTTTTTTGCCAACCCAATTAAGAGTGCTACTTTCAGTATCAATTACAATAGTGGCTTCTTGAGCGGTTAGTGAAAAAAGTGAAAAATTAAGTAATAAAATAAATAGTTTTAGTATTCTCATATCTTTTGAAATTAATTATAAATAAAATGTGGTAGTAGATTAATTTCCTCTCCCGGTTTTTCTAACACCACCAGATTTAGCGTTGTTAGATTTGTTTTTAAAATTTTGTTTAACCCCCTTTTTGTTCGGAGCTTGCTTGTCCATTCGATTTCCAAAAAATTTACTTCCCATTTTTTTTAGTTTTAATTTAAGTTTTCAAAAATTATGCCATTAACTGTTCAAAGAATCCACCAATTTTTTTGTCCCTATCAACAAAATGAATTTCAAGAATCCAGTTCTTTTTTTCACCTTTAGCATTTAAATCATTCATATTAGAATGATTCTGTGGATGAATATAATTTGATTTATTTTCTTTTTCAAGTTTTTCGTGAGGATATTGACCTATTATATGGCCTGCGATTTCACCCCCAAAAGACCACCCGTAATCATTTGCTAAATTTTGACAATAATAATAGAGTTGTGCCCCTGTAATTTCTTTATGAGAATCATAGAAAGCTTTTCCTTTATGCCAAGCATCTTCAATATCTTTACTTAGTTTGATTTTTAAGGGATTATTTCCAACCACATAAGTTCTTCCAAAATCCGCCTCCCATTCTTCAAAAATCGGCCCAAAATCTAAAAATAAAATATCATCTTTTTTAAGAGTTAGGTTTTTGGGGTTTTCATTGTAAGGGTAAAGCGTGTTTTCTCCACAACGTACAATTCTTTTATGCCAATATTTTTTTATACCAAACATATCATATGCTAAATCAAAAATTAAAGAGTTTATCTTTTCTTCTGAATTTCCTGGAACGAGGATTTCTTGTTTTTCAATTTCTTTGAACAATAATTCAGCTTTTTTTTCTGCTTCAATGAGGCTCTTGACTGTAGAATTCATAACTTAAATATAATTAAATTGTATAATCAAATTGATAAATAATCATGATTAGAATCATTTTTTTTATGTTTTGTTCACTGTTATTGAACTCACAGGAATCAATTTTAAATATTGGTCATCGTGGAGCAAAAGGCCATATTGCTGAAAATACAATTGCGTCAATTTATAAAGCCATTGAGCTTGGTGCAGATGGAATTGAAATAGATGTTTTTTTATGTAAAAGTGGAGAAATCGTTCTTTTCCACGATAAAAAACTTGATAAGTTAACCGACGGAGAGGGTAATATTGAGGATAAGAACCTAGATGAATTAAGAAAATTAAAAGTTTTAGATTCATCACACTCGATACCTACCCTTGAAGAAGTTTTAAATTCTATTGAAAAGAATATTTTTTTGAACATTGAGTTGAAAGGGAGAAATACAGCTCAAGGCTCCCTTGATCTAATTAGAAAGTATATTAGAAGAAATAAAATAGAATTAAATAATATTTTATTCTCAAGTTTTAATTGGGAAGAGTTGAAAGACTTAAGATCTTTAAGTGATAAAGTTCAATTGGCATTAATCACAGAAGAAGACCCTCTATTAGCTATTGATTATGCATTAAAATTAAAAGCAGTAGCAATTAATCCAAATTATAAGGATTTGAATGAGCAAAACATTTCCAAAATTAATGAGAAAGGATTAAAAATATATACTTGGACTGTCAATAGTAAAATAGAAATAGATAAGTTGAAGACTTTAAACGTAAATGGGATAATTACTGATTTTCCTGATAGGTTTTAACATCTAACTTAAAAAGACTTGACAGCAACATAATAGGCTCCCACCTTTTTGACTTATTACAATATATCAAATGACTTGTACTTTTAGGCTCCATTAACTCTCCACTACATGCTTTTTCAATAATCTCTTGTTTAGTAAAGGTTTCCGGAATGCCGGTTTTGATTTGAGTAGACTTGTAATCAATTTTTGTAACAGGAATTTTTTTAAACCCTAAATTTTTTAAAGTAAAGTAGCGGTGATGTCCATCAATAATTACCATACTTTTAGAACAGCATAAAATCGAAGAGATGATAATATAATCCTTAAAGGATTTTAAAAAACCGGAAAGAATAGACGATTTTTGACTAATTATTTTTTCGTGAGGAACTACTTTAGTTATATCAACAAGTTCAATGCCCTTGATTATAGATTCATTAAAATCTATGGAATACATTAGAAATAAGTCACGTAAGCTACAGCAACAGCAATTATTACTAACACAACAATACTAACCGTAATAACTCCGTAAATACTATTACCAATTAAAAAGTCAAGTTTATTTTTCATTTAATGAATTTAAGTAAAATTACTAAATTTCTTTAAATGCATTATTTAAATCACTTATTATATCTTCAGCATTTTCAATTCCAACACTAAGCCTGATCAAACCTTGATTTATCCCAATCTTCTCCTTAATATCGTCTGGCACGTCTGCATGTGTCATTGAATGAGGGTGTTGAGCTAAACTTTCATTACTCCCTAAGCTAACTGCAAGTTTAATGAGCTTTAAGTTATTCAAAAATTTAAAGGCTTCTTTTTCACCACCAAAAACTTCAAAACTAATCATAGCACCACTACCTAAACATTGTCTTTTAAAAATTTTATTTTGTTTTTTACCCATAGTTTCAATTCCAGGAAATGAAACAGTTTTAACAGATTTGTGAGATATTAAATAGTTAACAACTTTTTCTGCATTCTCTCCTTGCTTAGCCATTCTTAAATGTAAAGTTTCAAGACTTCTAGTGAGTAGCCAAGCAGTGTATGGGGCAATCATACTTCCTAGAAAAGTTCTTAGTGTTTTGATAGGTCGAATAACTTGTTCAGAACCCATTGCACAACCAGCAATTACATCGCTATGTCCATTAAGAAATTTTGTTGCAGAATAACAGACTATGTCTACCCCAAAGTCCAAAGGCTTTTGCCATAACGGCCCCAAGTACGTATTGTCCATAACTAGCATAATTTCATTTGATGATTTTACGGAAATTTCATCTTTTAATTTTTTTAGCTCATCAAGGTCAAATAGAGAGTTAGTTGGGTTTGCGGGTGATTCAAAGTATATCATTTTGACATTGCCAGAATATTCAGAAGTTTCAAGTTTAGTAATAATTTCTTTAGCCTTAGTTTTTGAGGAAAATGGTAAAATTTTTACTCCGATATCTTTAAGAAAATGAGTGATGAAATGATGAGTTCCGCCATAAACTGGATTTCCATAAATTAAAATGTCGCCAGGTTTTAAATAAGAAAGCATTGTAGTTGAAATTGCACTCATTCCACTTTCAAATGCTGCAGCAGATTCACTGTCTTCTAAAACAGCTAATCTCTCTTCTAATATTTGCATATTAGGATTGTTGATTCTGGAATATATTAGACCAATTTCTTCTTTTGCATTGAGCTCAGATTTTCCGTAAGCAACTTCAAAAAAACGCTTGCCTTCTTCGGCAGTTTTAAAAACAAAAGTTGATGTTTGAAATATAGGAGGTTTAACAGAGCCTTCACTCCACTCAGGAGTGTACCCAAAACTCATCATTTGAGATTCTTTGTGCAATTCTTTTTTTTACTAAGTTAATTATAATAAAAAGTTATTTAAAGCTTTTCAGAAATTTTACTAAACATAATTTCATTAAGGTCATTAGTTATTAAATCCGCCTCGTTATAGTTTTGATTTTTTGAGTTAGGACTATTGAATCCAATACAGAAAATTTCAGCTGATTTTGCAGCGATGATTCCATTTGTAGAATCTTCAATTACAATACATTCGCTTTTACTAAATCCTGAAAGTTTTGCTGCTTTAATAAATATTTCAGGGTTTGGTTTAGATTCTTTTAGATCAGCTCCACTAATTTTTGCTTTAAAGAACTTATCTAAATCAAATTTTTTAAAAATTCTATTTATGTTAGTCATGGAAGCTGAAGAAGCAAGTATTAACGTTAAGTTATGATAAAAATAATTTTTAATTAAGCTCAAGGCTCCATCGATCATTCGAAATTCTGGATCATTATCAAAAATAGTTTTAAAGTGTTTTCTTTTAGATAATATTAATTTTTCATGTGAAAT
>CACEGG010000025.1 GCA_902559035.1 uncultured Bacteroidota bacterium | reverse complement strand
TACTTTTATTAAGCAATACCTGTTTAAAACTACCACCATCTAATTTTTCATTTTTTAAATTTTCTTTTCCTCCAGCTAGATCAATTATAGTTGGTAATAGATCTGAAAAAGATATTGGTATTTCAGCTTGTGAATTAGGTTTAATTTCAGGTCCTGTGACTATAAATGGAATTCTAATCCCTCCTTCAGTAGCATCCCATTTACCTCTTTTAAGAGGATGGTTATAGCTATTTTTGTAATTTTTTCTAGGCATAATAATCGGAACAGATCCATTATCAGAACTATAAATTACATAGGTGTTTTTATCAATGCCTAATTCTTTCAATTTATCTAAAATAAATCCTACACTGGTGTCTAAATCTTCTGTCATTGAGGCAAGACCTATATTATCATGAATTTTTCCAGCTTTCTTATTGTTATATTTTTCAAATGTCTCTTTTCTCATAATTAAATTAGAATGAATTGCATAATGAGATATTTGAAGAAAGAAAGGATTTTTATTTTTATAATTATTAGTTATAAACTGAATAGCTCTTTCTGTAATACTAAATATTTTTTTTGGATCTTCATCAAAATTATTACTCCACTGTAATTTGTTTGAATCATAATTGAAGCCACCTTGTTTATTCTTAGTTGCTCCATCACTTTTGTCATAACCTAAGATTTTTGGATTGGAATCCATTCCCCATTTACCAAAATGAGCAGTTTTATAATTGGGATTTATTTTTTTTAATTGTTTTGGTATGGTAAAATCGGAATTATGATCAATATGATCAGTATTCATTCCTACTCTTATCATTTTCAATCTTGCAGGAGATTGACCAAACTGAATGCTATATCTTGATGGAGCACATACAGGCGCACTGGAATAGGCATATGAAAATTTAACTCCTTTTTTAGCTAATTTTTCAATATTTGGTGTTTCATAAAAATCACTCTTAGATTCTTTAAGTCCATTTAACATTTGTACTGAGGTGCCATTCCAACCTTGATCATCAGCTAGAATAAAAATAAAATTTGGACTTTCAAGGTGGTTTTGAGAAATTAAAATTTTAAAAAAAAATAAATAAACTAAGTAGATTAAATTTCTGTGAATGATCATGGTTTAGTTAATTTCACTATTTGTAGAAACTTCAATTAATGGTATTGGCCAAAAATAATCTTCTGGTTGTCTTGCTCCTTCAACGTTTCCATAAATTAATTTACAATATTCATTATATACACCAAATCTTGTTATATCAAAAAACCTATGACCTTCCATGTATAGCTCAACTGCTCGCTCTTTAAGTAATTTTTTCCTAAAAGAACTCATTGTTAAAGAAGAATAATCTATTTCACTCATTTCTACTCTATTTCTTAAAATATTTATGTCATTATTTGCAGTTGATGGATCTGATGAAATTTCTGCATTGGCTTCAGCTCTAATTAAATAAATATCGGCAAGTCTAATAACATGCCAGTTTTGTCTACTTGTATACTCTGTAGTTGCTTCAGTGTCAATATATTTTCCGGTCCATATTTGCCATAATGTACCTGCTTTTTTACCAGTTTCTTTGATAGTAGGGATATATCCAGTATAACCAGGGTTTACATTAAAAATTCTTGTGCTTGTTTCATATCGAGAAATTATTGATTGTTTAAACCTGTTGTCAGTCTTATCTATTCTATTATTAATAAATTTTCCTTTGAGTTTATTGGTCCCACCAAATCCACTTCCAGATAACCCAGCATTTCTTGGTGAAAATAAATTTGATACAGCTGTCCCTTGACCAGTTAAGGATGATCCTTGAACATCAAATATCATCTCAGGATTATTTCCATTATTTGCGTTAAAAATTGTACCCCATTCTTCTAAATTATTAGACAATTTAAATCCTTGACCATTAATTGCTGAATCGCTCTCTTTTTTGGCGTATTGATAATAATTTATATATGATTCTGGAAATTCAAGATATAGCTTATTTCCAACAACTCCTTCACCTGCACTTCTTTTCGCAGATGCTATTCTTGCATAAACTTTTGCTAAAAGTGCGTGAGCAGAAGTATTAGTAGCTCTTCCTAGATTATTTGTGTAGTTACCATTTGATTCGTTCCTACCCCAACAATGAATTGCTGCAAAATTTAAATCTTCTATTATAACATCATATATCTTTACAATGGATGATACAGGTAATCCTTGAGAATCACCAGCTTCAACAGGTTTGATTCTTAAAGGAACTTCTCCAAAACAACGAACTAAATTAAAGTAGTTTAAGGCTCTTAAAAATTTTGCTTCTCCAATTATTCTATTTTTCAATTCTTCATCCATATCAATCAAAGGAACATTAGCTATTACATTATTTGCATCTCTAATTCCAAGGTAAAGCTCTTTCCATAAATTATTTATACTCTGATTTGAAGATGTAACAACTCCAGTTTTAAATTCTTTAAATAAATAAGAAGATAAACCTTGATCAGATGAAGCAAAAAGAGTTGACATGAATCCTTGCTTATAATATCCATTTCCGCTTTTTAATCTTGCGTAAACTGAGGTTAATGCCGCTAAAGCATCAGTTTCATTTTGATAGAAATTTTCTGTGCTTGGTTGAGTAAAAGGTTCTTCATCAAGAACATTACAAGAATTAAATGAAATAATAACTAAACAAATTATTAAACAGTACTTTAAATTTTTATTCATGTTAGTATTAGTAATTAAATTTTAAACCAATTAAAAGAGATTTAGTTCCTGGGTATGTACCAAAATCAACACCTCTTTTTTGGGGGTTTTTTGTATAGGTTCTAACTTCAGGATCATAACCTGGGTAATCTGTCCAAACAATTAAATTTTGACCAGAAATGTATAAACGCATATTTCTATTCTCTGAAAAATTAAAATTATATCCAATGTTAATATTTTTTAGTCTTAAAAATGATCCGTCGTAGATATTTCTATCAGATGAAATTGCTCTTTTTCCATTATCAATCATTGCACCTGGATGAATTGGATTATTTAAATTACCAACTGAAGGATCATATAAAAAGTTTCCATTATCATAAGTTATTGGTGCTATCCAAGAATTTTGAAATGAAGATGTTAAAACATTTGTTGATTTTTGCAAACCACTTAATTGCCAAGAATCAACCCAGAATAAATCTCCTCCCTTTTGATCAGTAAACAAAAAGCTTGCATCCCATTTTTTATAACTAAAATTATTGGATATTGAATAAGTAAAATCTGGATTCGGATCACCAATTTTTACATAATCATCAAAATTGATTTCTTGTATTGCTAAAGGTTGACCAGATTCATCTAAATCAACATAATTATTTACATATTTAATTTCTCCAGGAGCAGCACCAGCAATACCACTATTATTTGCTTCTTCCCAATTTGCATATATTCCATCAGTTTGAGCTCCCCAATAAATACCCAGAGGCTGACCTACCATAAAAAGGATAGGGTAAGCCTGTGAAAAACCGATCGAAGGGCCTAACTGAAAATCTAAATTCGAATTTAATTCAACAAGCTTGTTCTTATTTATTCCAATATTTGCATTTATGTCCCAGGAAAAATCCTCTTTTTCTAAAATTATTGAATTTATATTTAAATCAATTCCCTTGTTTTCAACTTCACCAAAGTTATCAACCCTACTTGTGTAACCATTTGAAACAGGTAGTTGAACATTCTGAAGTAAATCACTAGTTAATTTATGATAAAGATCTACAGTAAAATTTAATTTAGAATCCAACAAACCAATATCAATACCAAAATTAAATTGATCAGTAGTTTCCCAAGTAAGATCATCATTTGCTAGGTTAGATTCAAAAAATCCAGTAATAATTTCATCATTAAAGTTGTATCGGATAGGGGTCATTAAAGCTAATGACTGATATGGTGAAATTGGATTACTTCCAATTTTACCATAGGACATTCTAAATTTAAGTTCATTTAAATTATCGTATTTTTTAAAAAAATCTTCTTTTGAAGCAAACCATGAAAAAGCAACGGAGGGAAATAATGCACTTTTATTGTTTGTGGAAAATTTTGATGAAGCATCAACTCTTGCATTTAAATCTAAAAAATATTTTCTTTTATAATTATATCCTACTCTAAATAAAGCTGACAACATACCAACTTCTCTAAATTGTGTAATTGGAGTTAGAATTTCTTCAGCTGAAGTAAAGTTGTAAAATGATGTAGCATCTGTACCAAAACCTCTAGCCTTATTAAGAATAGATCTAATCTCATTATTCTCATATGTGCCTACTAAAGTTGCATCTAAACGGTGATTTTGAAATTTATTTCTGTATCTAAAATTAATTTCAGCATAAGTTTTACTGTGTTCTAAAGATGCTTGCGATGCTTGACCATTAGTATTTCTTCCTCTAGTGGTATTTAAAGGATAATAGTTATCTCTATTACTTTTTTGAAAATTATAAGAGCCTTTTAAAGTGGCGGTTAACTTTGGGGTTATTCTACCAACAATTTGTAATGTTTGTCGAAAAGAAAAAGATTTTTTACTATCAACTACATATCTAGCTAAACTATACGGATTTGATACTATATTTCCTTCATTAAGTACAGAGTATATATCATCATCTTGACCCGGTTCAAGTAATGAAAAAACAGGTTGAAATTGCAAAGCTTGTGATACAACTCCTCTTTGCTGAAATATTTCACCATTTCCAACCGAAGCTGCATTTCCTGTTTTGTGTGTAAAATATGATTTGGAGTAAATATCTATTTTATCATTAAATGCTTTTCTCTTAGCATTCATATTAAAATTTATAGTTTTATTATTTGAATTAATAATTACACCTTCCTGGTTATTAACTCCAAGATTAATTGTAATATTTCTTTTAAAATCTCCTCCTCGATAATTTATATTGTATTTGTTACTAAGAGAAAGCCTGTAAGTTTCATCTTGCCAATTTGTATTTACACCAGTTGACTGAGCATAAGGGACGTTATTATACTCAATTATCTCAGGAAAATTAGTAGTATTTATTTCTTGGGAGCCATCAAATACATCACCATTTCTGTTAGGATCTGTAATTTCTTGAAATATTTGATTTAAAACTCTTTGGTTCATGTAGCCTTCAAAACCAGGACCATCTAAAACATTTATATTTCTTCTTACAGAAGTGATATAACTTTCATAAGTTAAGGATATTTTATCTTTTCCATTTTCGTTATTAGCTGTTTTAGTTGTGATTAGAATAACTCCATTTGCTCCTCTTGCGCCATAAATGGCAGTAGCAGCAGCATCTTTTAAAACTTCAATCTTATCAATATCATTTGGATTTATAAAATTTAGAGAACTTTGCTGTCCTCCACTTCCTCCCATTCCTTGAGCGTCTGATAATGGAGCAACTGGAATACCATCTAGAACATATAATGGTTGAGTTCCTCCTAAAATTGAATTAGTTCCTCTTATTGAAACACCTGAACCACCACCTGGCTCAGAACTCTCTGAAACAACTAAACCAGAAACTTGTCCTTGTAAAATACTCTCTACAGAACCACTTCTATTTTTTTCAAGTTGTTTTGAAGTTATCTGAGTTATTGATCCTGATAAATCTTTTTTACTTATATCAAAATAACCTACACTAACAGTCACCTCATCAAGCTCATTGTCTTGAGATTCTAAATACACAGAAATCGGAGAGGATAATGCAGATAATTCAATAGTTTTCTTTCCTATGTAAGAAATTTTAATTTTATCTCCAATAGACACAATTATTTCAAAATTCCCATCAAAATCTGTAACTACCCCAGTATCTTTTCCAACTATTTGAACAGTTGCTCCAGGAAGAACAATATTAGTGTCTTTTTCTAAAACAGTTCCTTTTAAATTTAGATCTTGTGAAAAAAGAAATGAGGAAAAAAGAGTTGAGAAAATTAATATAATTTTTTTCATAATTATTTTCTAACCTGAGTCCTTAACCACCAATCTCTATCAGGATTATACTTATATTTTTTTTGCAATTTTATAGACTCTTCTCTTAATTCTTTTTCTACATTATTATAATTGTCATCATTTATTAAATTTTTCATTTCACCTGGATCATTTACAAGATCATATAATTCATCAATATCATCTTCTAAAAAATTATCAATTAATTTGTATTTATTAGTTCTAACAGCAACTTGATTGGGACCTGCATAAGGCCAAGCATCATCAACATAATATTCAAAAAGCATACTTTTTCTCCAAGATTTATCTTTTTTTCCACTAACTAATTTTACCATTGATTCTCCTTGCATGTAGCTAGGTTTTTTAACTCCAGCTAGATCTAAAATTGTTGGTGCTATATCTATATTTAAACATTGTTCTTTAACAATAGAATTTTTAGTTATTAATTTTGGATACCTAATTATCATAGGAACTCTCATAGAGTTTTCATAGGCTAGTCTTTTATCTAGAAAAGTATGTTCACCCATAAAATAACCATTATCACTACTGTAAATAATTACTGTATTTTCTAGTTCCCCCATTTCATCTAAAGTTTTTATAACCTGTCCAAGAGACTCGTCAACAGCAATCAAACTTCTAAGAAGCTGCATGTATTTTTGTTTGTTAATCGGCCAAGTAATTTCAGGTAATTCATCTGGAATTTTATCATTTTCATTCCATTTAAATCCATAAGTTTTTCGTCTTAGCCATTCTGGTTTACCCTTAAAAGTTTCTTTATGAGTATCGTATGGAGGTGTAGGTAAATCTTCGTTCTTATAAAGATTTTTATGTCTTGGTGCAGGTAGATGTCTTTCATGGACTGCCTTATGCCATAAATTAAGACTGAATGGTTTATTAGGATCACGTTTGTTTTTTAACCAATCAATTGTTTTGTCAGTTAATATGTCAGTCATGTAACCCTCTAACTTCATTTCTACTCCGTTATCATTTACTTTAGGGTCAAAATACTGTCCCTGACCAATAAAACTAAACCAATAATCAAATCCAGGCCTTATATGGTCTTTTCCTCTCTTCCAAGCCATATGAATTTTTCCAATATGAGCTGTTTCATATCCAGAGTTTTGTAAATGTGTTGAATAGGGGGCGTAATTTTGCCAATCTGGATCAACATACTTATTATTTTGATTGACTCCGTGTATGTGAGGATAAGTTCCAGTTAAGAAACTTGCTCTTGAGGGAGAGCAAATAGATTGGGTAACAAAAAAGTTCTCAATATTAACTCCTTCTTTAGCTAATTTATCAATGTTAGGAGTTTTTAAAAATGGATATCTATTTGAAAATCCTACAGCATCATAGGGTTGATCATCAACTAGTATAAAAAGAAAGTTTGGTTTTTTCTCAGTCTTCTGTGAAAATAAATTTAAACTAAAAAAAACAGTAATTAAAAATATGTATCTGATCATAAATTATAGATTAAAGATTGTTTTTACTATTTCTATTGTGTTTTAAACGAATAGACTATAGAATAGCTAGCATTTGTTCCGTCCGATGTCTTCACTCTCCAGTAATATGTCGTAGCCGCGTCCAGTTCTACATCCACAGTCTCTGACGATAAATTACTCAGTGCAGAAGTTGGGGTTTGTTTACCATCAACCTTGTCTACGTAAACCGTGTAACTA
>CACEGG010000024.1 GCA_902559035.1 uncultured Bacteroidota bacterium | reverse complement strand
TAATTTAATGGCCCCAGTCCCATACAGAACTTTTAAATTTTCTAATGGGTTTTCTTCAATAATAATAATATCTGCAAATTTACCTACTTCAATTGAACCTATTTTATTTTCAACACCAAGTGCTTCTGCTCCATTCAGAGTGGCAGACCTTATAACTTCTAATGGATGAAAACCAGCTTCTCTTAAAAGTTCTAATTCTCTAACAAATGCAAAACCATAAAGTTGATAAATGAATCCAGAATCAGATCCAGTAGTTACTCTACCACCTCTATTTTTGTATTCATTAACAAAAGTCATCCATAATTTATAGTTATTTCTCCATTGAACCTCCTGCTCAGTTCCCCAATAGTGCCAATAGGATCCATGAGAAATTTTACTTGGTTTATAAAATTTCCATAAAGATGGCATTGTGTAGTCATCGTGCCATTCTGCTCTTCTAGCTCTGTGTAAGTCTCTGCTTGCTTCATATATATTGAATGTTGGATCAATTGTAAAGTCAAGTTCGATTAATTCATTCATTACATTATTCCAGTGATTACTATAAGGTTTTGCGGCCTGCTCCCATAATTTACCTGCTTCTTCAAATCTATGTTGTTCGTTCTGATAATTATAATTTGGAGGATAGTTTTGAATAGTTCTGTCAGTAAATAAAGCTTCTGGTAAACCATACCAATGTTCCATTGTAGTTAAACCAGCTCTTGCTGAATGTAAAACATTCCATCTTGCAACACTCATCTGAGCATGATGAAAAGCGGATCTTAACCCAAGTTTTTTATTTTCTGTTATGGCTGCTTTTAAAATTTCGGGAGAAGATCCAAAAAACTTTATTCCATCTGCACCTTTTTTTGCATTCTCTCTTACCCATTTTACAGCATCTTCTGGTGTATTTATTTCTGATCCACTTCCAAACCCAGCATAGGCAAAAATTCTAGGTGCTGTAATTGAGTTTTTCTCACTTTTTCGTTTTAAATCTAAACTAAAATCAATTCCTCTTCCACTAGGCTCTCTTACTGTTGTGATTCCATGAGCAAGCCAAAGATTGAATACGTATTGTGGATAAGCTCCTTGAAATACTCCTCCAATGTGCCCATGCATATCAATAAACCCAGGCAGAACATACATTCCATCCAAGTTTAGTTCATATCCATTTTTATTGAGTTTTAAATTATTTCTTTTTGAAATTCCAGGATATCCAACAGTCTTAATTTTTGTAATAATATTTTGCTTAATTTCAATATCTACTGGTCCAATAGGAGGAGCACCATTTCCATTGATTAGGGTAACGTTTCTTAAAATTAATTGCTCGTATGGTCCTTGGCTTAAGTTTTCTTGACCATATATAAAACAAAACTGCAATGTTATAATAAATAAACATTGCAGTTTTATGATTGAGGTTATTTTCATAGTAATAATTTTCTATGAAAATAGGTATAAAATTTAATTTACCCTGAAATCTCCATAAGCTCTAGTTCCGTGTTCAGCTATATCAAGTCCTTGAACTTCTTCTTTTTCATCAACTCTTAATCCGGCAATAGACTTAACAAATAATGTAATGAAAGTTCCAAAAATAACACAAAATGCCCCAGTTATTCCAACACATGCAAGTTGGACCATGAACTGATCAAATCCTGCCATTTCTCCAAATAATCCTACTGCTAAAGTCCCCCAGATTCCACAAAATAGGTGCACAGGAATTGCTCCAACAGGATCATCTAATTTACATTTGTCAAGTAACGCAACTGAAAGAACTACAATTACTCCAGCTATTAATCCAATAAATATTGCAGAAGTTGGTAACATTTGGTCAGCACCAGCTGTTATTCCAACAAGTCCTCCTAATACTCCGTTCATAAACATAGTTAAGTCTAAATTTTTATATAAAAACCTAGAAAACACTGCTGCTCCAATTCCTCCGGCTGCTGCTGCTAAGCATGTAGTAACAAGTGTAAGTGAAGTTAATGCTGGATCTGCTGAAAGTACTGAACCTCCATTAAATCCAAACCACCCTAACCATAATATCAATACTCCGGCTGCAGATAAAGGTATATTAGATCCAGTTATTGCCTTGGGTTTACCGTTTTCATCAAACTTTCCTTTTCTTGCTCCAAGGAAATAGATAACAACTAGTGCACCCCAACCACCAACTGAATGAACTAGAGTAGAACCAGCAAAATCATAAAATCCAAGTTCATCAGAAATGAAGGTACTAAAAAAACCACCTCCCCATTGCCATGAACCTACTATGGGATAAACTATAGTAACATAAAGAATAGCAATTAAAATAAAAGAATTAATTTTTATTCTTTCAGCAACTGCTCCAGAAATTATTGTTGCTGCAGTAGCTGCAAACATACCCTGGAATAAAAAATCTGTCCAATAAGTATATCCTTCGTTATATGCTAGATCACTAGCAACTACAGAATCTAACCCTAGATCAATTGTTCCAATTACACCCTCAATGATCCATTCTCCAGGATACATAAGGTTAAAACCAATAAGGCAATAAATAATTAGTCCAGCAGTAATAACGAAAAAGTTTTTAAATAGTATGTTAATTGTGTTTTTCTGTCTTGTAAGACCAATTTCTAAAAATGAAAACCCTAAGTGCATAAAAAATACAAGGGCTGTACAGACCATCATCCATACATTGTTAACTGTTAATAATTCCATAATTTTAATTTAATGAGGTTTTACCTGTTTCTTTAGTTCTAATTCTGTAAGCTTCTTCAACTGGAAGAACAAATATTTTTCCATCTCCAACTTCTCCAGTGTATGCAGATTCAAGAATAGCATTTATTGTCTTTTCAACAAATGGTTCCGACACTACAATCGAAAGAAATCTTCTTTGAATGTCAGCGGTACTGTAAGTGACACCACGATAAACATGGCCTACTTTTTCATTTCCAACTCCGGTAACATCCCAGTAGGAAAAAAAGTTTACTTCAACATCATGAAGGGCTTTTTTAACATCCGCAAATCTTGATTTACGGATAATTGTTTCAATTTTTTTCATATATAATTTTTTAAAATTTTAAAAACTTGCTCCAAAAACTAAAAATGCAGCTTCTGAATCTGGATTATAGACAAAAGATCCAAAAACAGGTAGAGAATAACTTTCAGTTATTTTTATGTCTTTTGAACCTCCTAAAGATATATTACATAATCCACTTCCTCCATTTACATACCAAGCGTCTCCTGAATCATCACCATATCCAAGTGCAATATCAACTGGTCCTGCAGAGAATGCAGCTTCAATGTAAAGAGCTTCAACTTCTGTGAAGTATCCAACCATCAGATTGATTGGTCCAAGTTCTGCTGAACCAGAAAACTCAAAATAGTCTCCTTCAAATAATCCTTCCCCATCAGCATAAGCACCTCCTTCACCAGGAAATGAATAATTAGTAAGAGTTAAACCAAATTTTCCGAAAGAATAACTAGCGTAAAGATCTAATTCATTTCCTCCTCCGTTAGCAGTTGTTGGAAAGCTTCCCCATGCTCCTAATTCTAAATCACCAGTGCTTAGAGAAACATATGGTTGAATGTGAGCTCCTGAACCAAATTGTGTTCCTCTCCAAACATAAGAGCTAACCAAATCTGCTCCCAAATCTTGAGCTTTGGCTTCGTTTAGGTTGAAAATGCTAAAAACAGCTACAAGAAGTGAAGTTAATTTTAATGATTGTTTTTTTAATTTCATAATAATAATTTTAAGGTTTTTTTAATAATTTGTTAAACAATTTTCATCAAAACTAAATAAACAGCTAATATTTGATAATGTTTTTTACAATTATCCTTTAATTTTTATGAATAATATAATTTAAGTCTACGAAAAATTAGTTAATGATAATTTAGAGGGTAGGAAATTATTAATTTGATCAATATTAGATCTATGTAAATTGTTTTATGAGCTGCATTCCTGCTATTATAGCCACAAAACTTACCACAATCGAAATTAAAGTATAAATTAGAAAGTTGTAGAAATCACCAGATTTTATTAGTTCAATGTTATCGTATGCAAATGTAGAAAATGTAGTTAAACCACCACAAAAACCAGTTGCTAATAATAATGTTTGAGGAGAATTCATTTGATTGTTTTTGATTGCCCAACCCATAATTAATCCAAAAATTAAGCAACCTACTATATTGGATACAAATGTCTGGAATGGTAGTTTTGATATGTATAGAAATGAGATGTTAGATATAAGGTATCTAAAAGCACTACCTAATCCACCGCCAATAAAAACTAAAAGTACTTGTTTCACGAAACACTGAGTTTTTTTAAAATTACCAGTAGACTTACAAAACAAACAAAACCAATGATCACCCATCTAATGCCTGAATATCTTCCTTTAAGTCCTTTTAAGTCTTTTTTATAACTTAATATTATTAAAACTAAAAAAGAAATAAAGAATAGGATTGCAAAAACTAATTGCCCGCTAGTAAACATATTTAACTATTTTAGATCAAAAATAATATTTAAAACTATATGAAACACCAAATTAATGCGGTTAAAATTTTTCATGAAACCTACAATCTTAATTATAAAGAATCCCCAATTGCTCATATTGGAAATGAGAAGATTAATTTGAGATTTAAATTAATGTCTGAAGAAAATGAAGAGTATTTAGAAGCTGCTAAAAATAATGACCTAGTTGAAGTTGCTGATGCTTTAGGAGATATGTTATATATACTTTGTGGAACAATAATTGAACATGGTATGCAAGACAAAATTGAGGAGGTTTTTGACGAAATTCAAAGAAGTAATCTAAGTAAGCTCGGAGAAGATGGAAAGCCAATATACAGAGAGGATGGTAAAGTAATGAAAGGACCTAATTATTTTAAGCCAAAAATCTCAGAAATATTAAATTAAACTTCAATTGTCCATCCATATGGATCTTTGGAAATATTATATTGAATATTGTTAAGTTTATTTTTTAACAAGTTAGCCCAAGAATTTTCTTTTATTGGTAATTCATATTTATTATTTTCATATCCAAATCCAAGTATTGGTAAAACAACAACAGCAGTTCCACTTCCAAATATTTCAAAAAGAGATCCATTATTAGCAGCATCTATTAATTCACTAACCAATAATGGTCTAATTTCTACATCTATATTTTCATCTTTAGCAATTTGAATTAAACTTTTTCTAGTTATACCATCTAAAATACTATCACTTGTAGGAGCTGTTATTAGTTTGTTACCAATTCTAAAAAAAAGATTCATTGTTCCTGCTTCCTCGATATATTCATGTGTAGATGAGTCAGTCCAAATTATTTGTTGATAGCCTTCATTTTTTGCCAATATAGTGGGATAAAATTGAGCTGCATAATTCCCAGCGGCTTTAGCATATCCAATTCCACCTTTTGCAGCCCTACTGAAAGATTTTTCAATTTTCACTCTTACTTCTCCACTGTAATAAGAGCTAGCTGGTGCGCATATGATCATAAATTTATATTCCTTGGCTTCGGTGGCGTTAATAGATCCTTCGCTGGCAAATATAAAAGGTCTTATATATAAGGAATTTCCAAATCCAGGTTTTATCCAATCAGCATCAATTTTTAAAAGATTGTGTAAAGCATTAAAAAATAAATCTTTAGGAAATTCGGGCATAGCAAGCCTTTTTGAAGATTTAATAATTCTTTCATAATTATCAATAGGTCTAAATAACCAAGTTTTATCATTATTGTCCTTAAATGCTTTCATTCCTTCAAAACATGCTTGACCATAATGAAAAACTCTACTGGCAGGACTTACGGTTATTGGTTTAT
Source organism: uncultured Bacteroidota bacterium (assembly GCA_902559035.1). Classification (GTDB taxonomy): domain Bacteria; phylum Bacteroidota; class Bacteroidia; order Flavobacteriales; family Flavobacteriaceae; genus MAG-121220-bin8. The sequence continues at coordinate 3,173 of CACEGG010000024.1, read as the reverse complement.
AGGGGGTTATTTCTGAATTTATCCACTTGCCATCAATAAAATCACAAGAATACATATGATCCGTAAATACACCTCCAAAATCTAGATTTTTAAAATCTACTGTATTTATTCTTGATTCTTTAATTTTTTCAATTTTCATAAAAATTCAATTGCAATTGTAAAATTACAAATTAACTTTGAGGATTTATTGTTCAAAAAATAATTTATGAAATTTTTACTTACTGGGGCAAGTGGTTTAATTGGAAAAAAACTTGTTAAAAAATTGTTGTTTAACGGATTTGATATTAATATACTCACTACTAGTAAAAATTTAAATTCTAATGATTCAAATATTAAAAAATTTCATTGGAATCCCGAAAATAATATTTTAGATTCAAACTGTATTATTGGAGTAAATATTATTATTAACCTTGCAGGTTCACCAATAGCTCAACTATGGACTAAATCTTCAAAAAAATCAATTTTATATAGTAGGGTTAAGTCAGTAGAACTATTAACAGAATTAATTAAAAAAAATAAAATCAAAATTGATCATTTTTATTGTGCCTCTGCTATTGGGATCTACAAATCAAAAATTGGTTTTAAACATGATGAAAAATCAATTAATATTTCAAATTCTTTTTTAGGAAATACTGTAAAAAAGTGGGAGTCCTCATGCGATGATTTAATAAGACAAAATATTAATGTTACTCTGTTAAGAATTGGTTTGGTCTTATCAATGAACGGAGGTCTTTTGAAACCAGTTGTAAATTCAATTAAATATTATTTAGGTACTTGGTTTGGAAAAGGAAATAATATTTATTCATGGATTCACGAAGATGATCTTGTAAATTCTATTTTATTTTTGGTTAAAAACAAAAAATCTGGCACATACAATTTGGTAGCTCCAAATCCAGTTTCTAGTAAATTATTTACAATTGAAATAAGTAAAATTTTAAATAAAAAAATATTTTTACCTCCGGTTCCAAAAAAAATAATAAAATTGTTTACTGGATCAATGTCTGAACTACTTCTATTTAGTCAAGATGTTTCATCTAATAAATTGAAATTAGAGGGTTTCGAATTTAAATTCAATAAATTATCTCCAGCTTTAAGAGATTTATTAAAATAATTCTGTGACATTTTGACAAAATATTTAAAATTGGCAGTACTTTTGTAACCCATAATTTAAAATTTAATAATGGGTAATACTAAATCAAAATCAACAAAAAAACCTACATTAAAATCTCAAATAGAAGCTTTGGAGCTCTCTGTTAAAGAAGAAAGTGACAAATTTCTTAGATTATTTGCTGAATTTGAGAATTATAAAAAAAGAACATCCAAAGAACGTCTTGATTTATATAAGACTGCTTCACAGGAACTTATGACAGCTTTACTTCCAATAATTGATGACTTAAATAGAGCATCTACTGAGTTTGAAAAATCAAAAGAAAAAAGTTTAGTTGAAGGTTTTTCACTGATCAAAAATAAGTTTTCAGATACTTTACAATCCCAGGGTTTAATATTAATTGATGTTAAGAAAGGAGATGATTTTGATGCAGAAATTCACGAAGCAATTACTCAAATACCAGCTGAGAATGAAAAAATGAAGGGTAAAGTCATTGATGTTATCGAATTTGGCTATAAACTCGGAGATAAAATAATAAGATATCCTAAAGTCGTTGTAGGAAACTAATAATTAACCATATGAAAGAAGATTTTTATGATATTTTAGGAGTTAGTAAGTCTGCATCTGAGAGTGAAATTAAAAAAGCTTATAGAAAAAAAGCTATAAAATATCACCCTGATAAAAATCCAGGTGACCCTAAAGCTGAGGAAAATTTTAAAAAGGCAGCTGAAGCTTATGAAGTTTTAGGAAATAAGGACAAAAGATCAAAATATGATCAATTTGGTCATTCTGCATTTGATGGGAGTGGTGGATTTGGTGGAGGTGGAATGAATATGGATGATATATTTAGCCAATTTGGAGATATATTTGGTAGTGCTTTTGGCGGTGGATTTGGTGGATTTGGTGGAGGAGGAGCAAGACGTGCTAAAGGAAGTAATTTAAGAATTAGAGTAAACCTTGATTTAATTGAAATTGTAAATGGAGTTGAGAAAAAAATTAAAGTAAAAAGAAAAATCAAAGCCGAAGGTGTTACCTATAAAACTTGTACAACATGTAAAGGATCTGGACAAGTTACTAGAGTTACTAATACAATTTTGGGTAGAATGCAGTCTTCTTCTACATGCCCTACTTGTGGTGGATCAGGTCAGATGATTTCCAATCGACCTTCAAATTCTGATGCAAATGGACTAATATCAAAAGAAGAAACTGTTTTAGTGAAAATTCCTTCGGGTGTTGAGGATGGTATGCAACTAAAAGTTTCTGGTAAAGGAAATGATTCTGCTGGAAACGGAATTCCTGGAGATTTAATTGTTCTAATAAGTGAAATGGAGCATCCAACATTAAAAAGAGAAGGAAACAATCTTCATTTCGATCTATACATTAGTATTTCTGAGGCAGTATTAGGAGTTTCTAAAGAAATTGAAACTGTTACTGGAAATGTTAGAATTAAACTTGAAGCTGGAATTCAATCTGGAAAAATACTAAGATTGAGAGGAAAAGGTCTTAGTAGTATAAATACTTATGGAAGTGGCGATTTATTAGTTCATATCAATGTATGGACACCCAAAACACTAAATAAGGATCAACGTATTTTCTTCGAACAAATGAAAGAAAACGATAATTTTATACCATCACCAGATAAAAGTGAAAAATCTTTTTTTGAAAAAGTAAAAGATATGTTTTCGTAATCACAAACTAAGAATTAGTCTTTTTTTTTTAGCTCTAAAGTTATCATTTCATTATATTTAAGCTTTCAGTTATATAATGAACAAATTTTTAGAATTTATTAATAAAGAATTTTTTATCACCTCTGAAATTAAATTCTCAATTTTTTCTTTATTACTAGTTACTTTTATTTTTCTTCTTACTCATTTTTTATTAAAATTCATAAAAAAAAATGCAACAAAAAAATTAGATGAGGAACGAAAACTTAAGTTTAAATCTGTTTTTTCTTTTTTTAATTATTTTGTTTTTGTAATTGTAGCTTTTATTACGTTTCCAACTTTCGGTATAAATTTGACAGGTATATTTGCCGCTTCAGCAGCATTATTAGTCGGAGTTGGTT
>CACEGG010000023.1 GCA_902559035.1 uncultured Bacteroidota bacterium | reverse complement strand
GTTCTTTATATCTTCTTTTTTTAAAACTTCTACAATATCATTGGAAATTGACTTAAAAGTATATTTTTTTTCAAAAACATTTTTAAAATGATATTTGGATTTTCCATGACCCCTGAGATCTAAAAGAATCACATTAAAGTGTTTTTTAAACTCTTTAATTTGTCTAAACCAAATGGAGGAACTTCCTCCAGCACCATGTACAAAGGTGACCCACTCTTTAGAGTTTTTATTTTTATATAATGAATAATTAATCATTTAAAAGTTTTTTCATTTGGTTTTGTAGTTCTTTTGCTTCATTATAAGCATAATCTACAAAGTCCGTACCGTTTCCAGCGTATATAATTGATCTAGAGGAATTTACTAAAATTCCTATTTCATTATTTACTCCATTCTTATATGTTTCTTCTAAGCTTCCACCCTGCGCTCCAACTCCAGGAATTAATAAAAAACTATTTGGAATAATGGATCTTATGTCTTTTAAAAATGAAGCCTTTGTAGCACCAACTACATACATAAGGTTTTTAGAATTTTTCCATTTTTGAGATTTAATCAAAACTTTTTTATAAAAATCTTTTTCGGAATCTTCAGAAACCTGAAAATCTTTTGATCCCTCATTCGAAGTTAGTCCCAACAAAATAGTATGCTTTTCATCATATTTTAAAAAAGGTTCAATTGAATCATTCCCCATGTAGGGAGACACAGTTATAGAATCAAATTTCATATGTTTGAAAAAAGCTTGAGCATACTTATCAGATGTATTACCAATATCTCCTCGTTTAGCGTCAGCTATTGTAAATAAATTTGGATATGTATTATTAATATAAGAAATGGTTTTTTCCAATGTCTCCCATCCCTTAGATCCATTTGCCTCATAAAAAGCAGTGTTAATCTTAACAGCAACTATTAAACTATTTAATTCATCAATAAGTAATTTATTAAACAAAAAAATAGGGTCTGTTTCTTTTAATAAATGTGAAGGAATTTTATTTATGTCACTATCTAAACCTAAACAAAGGAATGAGTTCTTTAAAATAATTTGATCTTTTAAAAATTTAGTTTTCATAATTTAAAAAACTTCTTTGGAGTTTTTGAGTAGTTCATTATTTTGAACAATTTTAAGTTCATCTATAATTTTCTGTATGTCTCCATTAACAATATTTTGAAGATCATATAACGTCAACCCAATTCTGTGATCGGTAACTCTACCTTGAGGGTAGTTATAGGTTCTGATTTTTGCTGATCTATCACCAGAAGAAACCATTGAATTTCTTTTTAATGAGTCTTCCTCTAATTTCTTACTTAATTCAAGTTCATATAATCTAGATCTCAATACTTTTAATGCTTTATCTTTGTTCTTGTGTTGAGATTTTTGATCTTGACATTGTGCAACTATACCAGTGGGAGTATGAGTAAGCCTTACCGCTGAATAAGTTGTATTTACGGATTGTCCACCTGGACCAGATGAACAAAAGTAATCTATACGAACATCGTTCATGTTAATTTCTACGTCAAATTCCTCAGCTTCTGGCAGGACCATCACTGTAGCTGCAGATGTGTGAACTCTGCCTTGGGTTTCTGTTTGAGGAACTCTTTGAACTCTATGAACTCCTGATTCAAATTTTAAAAACCCATAAATATCATCATTTCCTGAGACCTCAAATATAATCTCCTTATAACCTCCTGCAGTTCCAGGACTAGCATCAACTAAACTAACTTTCCAATTTCTTCCTTCACAATATTTAGTGTACATTCTAAACAAGTCTCCAGCAAAAATACTGGCTTCATCTCCACCTGTTCCAGCCCTTAGTTCAACTACAACATTTTTTGAATCCTCTGGATCTTTGGGAATTAGTAAAAACTTAATTTCATCTTCAATTAATCTTATTTTTTCTTTAGAATCTTTTAACTCTTCATTTGCCATTTCAAGCATTTCTTTGTCATCTTCAATTTTAATAATTTCCTCAGCTTCATTTTTATTCGATATTAAACTCTCATACTCTTTCTTTTTTTCAACCAAAAGACCCAAGTCTTTGTACTCTTTATTTAATTTAATATACCTTTTTTGATCTGTTATTATGTCAGGTTGAATTATAAGATCTGAAACCTCATTGTATCTTTGTTCAACTACATTTAATTTATCTAACATAACAGATTATAATTTACAAATTTAAAGTATTTTGAATATTATTAATATTCAAAAGTTCCATAATCAGAAATAATGGTAAGCTTTTTAGAATCACTATTCTCTACTCTTCCAACAATTTTAGCATCTACACCAAATGATTTGGAGATCTCTATTATATTTTTTCCAATGGTTGGGTCAACATAAAGTTCCATTCTATGACCCATATTAAATACCTTATACATTTCTTTCCAATCCGTATCAGATTCTGTTTTTATAATTTTAAATAAAGGGGGCGTTTCAAATAAATTATCTTTAATTACGTGTAGTTTATCTATGAAATGTAAAATTTTAGTTTGTGCTCCCCCACTACAATGTATCATTCCGTGAATAGTATCAGAATTGTATTGATTTAGAATTTCCTTAATTATTGGTGCATAAGTTCTTGTTGGTGATAAAACTAATTTACCTGCATCCAGCCCTAGACCTTCAACTTTTTGTTGTAGATTATAAGAACCTGAATAAATCAAGTCATTGGGAACCATTGGATCAAAACTTTCAGGATATTTTGATGCTAATTTTTTATTAAAAACATCATGTCTAGCAGAAGTTAATCCATTACTTCCCATTCCTCCATTGTATTGAGATTCGTATTTAGACTTTCCAAAAGATTCTAAACCAATTATTACATCTCCTGGTGAAATATTTTTATTATCAATTACATCTGATTTTTTAATTCTAGCAATAACTGTAGAATCAACAATAACAGTTCTAACCAAATCGCCAACATCTGCTGTTTCACCCCCCGTTGATTTTATATTAACACCATAATCAGCCATTTCTTTAATTAATTCCTCTGTACCTTCAATTATAGACTTAATTACTTCTCCAGGAATTAAATTTTTATTTCTTCCAATTGTTGAAGATAGCATAATGTTATCCACTGCACCGACACATAATAAATCATCTATATTCATAATAAGAGCATCTTGAGCTATACCTTTCCATACTGATAGATCACCTGTTTCTTTCCAATACATGTAGGCTAAAGATGATTTAGTACCAGCTCCATCAGCGTGCATCACAAGACAATAATCAGAATCGTTCGAGAGAAAGTCAGGAACAATCTTACAAAATGACTTTGGAAATAACCCTTTGTCAACATTTTTAATCGCATTATGAACATCCTCCTTATCAGCTGAAACACCTCTTAAATTATATCGACCTTTATTTTCATCTTTCATTTAAAACAAAGATACAAAGTAATGACAAGGTTTTTAAAATTTTATTTTAACTAAAGAGTCATAAATAAATATTAAAAAATATGAAAAAATCATTTTTGAGTATAAAAATTATGAAAAATGAAATTTTAAATATTAAAAAATATGGTATTGATAATAATTAACATTGTTTATATCTTTTAAAAAGTTAAAGCACTAAAAATCAATTATATATTTTAATTTTAAATACAATTTAATTACAAAAAATCTTTACAAAATGAGCAAATCTAAATTAGAGTATTTATGGTTGGATGGCTATGAGCCAACTGCCAACATTAGAAGTAAAACTAAAATAATTGATGATTTTAGTGGTAAATTAAAAGACTGCCCTTTATGGTCTTTTGATGGAAGTTCAACCAGACAAGCTGAAGGAGGATCTTCTGATTGCTTATTGAAGCCTGTTGCCGTTTACCCTGATCCAGGAAGGTCTGGTGATTCCTACATTGTTATGACTGAAGTCCTAAACGCTGATGGAACTCCACATGTTTCAAACGGAAGGGCTACTATTGACGACGATGATAATGACTTTTGGTTCGGATTTGAACAAGAATATTTTTTATATGACACAGAAACTAATCTTCCTCTAGGTTTCCCAAAAGATCAAACTCCTCAAGGTCAATTTTACTGTTCTGCTGGAGCTCAAAATGCATTTGGAAGAGAAATGATTGAAAGACATATTGATCTTTGCATTGATGCAGGATTGAATATTGAAGGAATTAATGCTGAGGTTGCAGCCGGTCAATGGGAATTCCAATTATTTTCTAAAGGTGCCAAACTTGCTGGAGATGAAATGTGGGTTGCTAGATACATGCTTAACAGATTAGGTGAAGAATATGGTCTAGCAATTGAATATCATCCAAAACCACTAGGAGCTACCGATTGGAATGGATCTGGTATGCATGCTAATTTTTCTAATACAACTTTAAGAACTTGTGGTTCTAAAGAAACATATGAAAAAATATGTGAAGCTTTTAGACCTGTAGTTAAGGAACATATAGAAGTATACGGAGCCGATAATGACCAAAGATTAACCGGAGATCATGAAACTCAATCAATTACTGAATTCAGCTATGGCATTTCTGACAGAGGAGCGTCTATAAGAATTCCAATCATGACTGTTGAAAAAGGCTGGAAAGGATGGCTTGAAGACAGAAGACCTGCATCAAATGGAGATCCATATAAAATTGCTGGAAGAATAATTAAGACTGTTAAGTCAGCAAAGCTTTAAACTATTAAATCAAAAGTAAAAAAAGCTCTCTTAATGAGGGCTTTTTTTATGTTTAATAAAATAGTTGATAAACATATATTGAATAAAACATTAATATAATAATTCCTTCCTTTCTACCTAAAACAAGTTTTTTAGGGAAAAATATTAGAGGAAGAATGATTGCAGCAAAAAACAACATTATATAAATATCAAAATCAATAATATTTTGATCTAGAATAGATAAAGGACTTACTAGAGATGTAATTCCTAAAACTGCAAAAACATTAAATATGTTTGAGCCTAATAAATTACCCAAAGAAATACTTTTTTCTTTATTAAAAACTGCTACGAGCGAAGTAACTAATTCAGGAATACTTGTTCCAACAGAAACAACAGTTATCCCAATAATTCTTTCACTAATTCCAAATGAATTAGCCAACAAAATAGCACCATCAATAAACCACTCAGAACCGTAAAAAAGAAATACTCCTCCAAAAATTAAAATTATTAAAGACTTTATAACAGAATCCTCATCTTCTATTTCAATATGTTCTTCATTTTTATCCCTAAACTTTATAAGTGATGCTATGGTCATTATTAGGAAGCAAACTAAAATTCCACCTTCTATTTTTGTAATTATTCCATCAAGAACAACTATTAAAAAATAGATTGCAGAAAACATCATAATCGGCCATTCTTTTTTGTAAATACTTTTGGTAATATTTATCGGAGAAAACATTATAGTTATACCTAAAACCAAGCCTAAATTTGCAATATTTGAACCTAATACATTTGAAATTGCAAGATCTGGAGAGCCTTTTATAGCAGATTTTATACTAACAATAAGTTCAGGAGCGGATGTCGCTAAAGAAACCACAGTCATTCCAATTAAAAGCTTAGGTATTCCAAATTTCATAGAAATTGATACTGCTGCTTTAAGTAAAAGATTACCACCAATAATTAAAATGGTTAAACCAAAAATCAATAAGCTAATTGTATTAAAATCCATATATTTAATTTTGTAAAGATAACATATGAATTATATTTTTTTTAAATGAAAATTATATTTAAAATATTAGCAAAAATAAACAAAATACTACTTCCAAGTATGACAAAAAAAGGTGTTGATCCTATTAAGGCTTCAAAACTTCAGTTTTTAATTATAGGCTGGAGATATTATATAACAAAGAACAGTTTAGACTAATTTTTTAAACCACACCAAGTTCTTTACCTACTTTGTAAAATGAATTTAGAGCTTTATCTATATCCTCCTTTGAGTGAGCAGCTGAAATTTGTACTCTTATTCTTGCTTGGCCTTTAGGAACTACTGGAAAGAAAAATCCAATAACATAAATGCCTAGTTTCAATAATTCTGCAGACATTTTTTGAGCTAAATGGTCATCATAAAGCATTACAGGAACAATTGGATGAGATCCAGGTTTTATTTCAAAACCTAAATTTAAAATCTTATCTCTAAAATACTTTGTATTGTCTTTGAGTTTTTTCAAATGAGAATCATCTTCATTTAATAATTCTAAAACACCCAGCGATGCTCCAACAATCGAGGGAGCTAATGTATTAGAAAATAAATAAGGACGTGACTTTTGTCTTAAAAGGTCAATTATTTCTTTTGGTCCACTGGTAAATCCTCCAGAAGCTCCACCTAAGGCTTTTCCAAGTGTCCCAGTTATGATATCAACTTTATCCATAACTCCAAGTTCTTCAGGAACCCCTTTGCCTGTTGGGCCAATAAACCCTGTAGAATGACATTCGTCAGACATAACCAAAGCGTCATATTTTATTGCTAGTTCACATATTTTATCAAGTTGTGCTATGGTACCATCCATTGAAAAAACACCATCAGTTACAATAATTCTATTTCTTAAATCTTTAGAATTAATAAGCTGTTCTTCCAAATCTTTCATGTCATTATGTTTATATCTAAATCTTTTAGCTTTACATAACCTAATTCCATCAATTATAGAGGCATGATTTAGTTCATCACTAATAATGGCATCTTGATCATTAAATAAAGGTTCGAATAATCCACCATTAGCATCAAAGGCTGCAGCATACAAAATAGTATCCTCTTTATCTAAAAATTCCGAAATCTTATTTTCAAGTTGTTTGTGAATATCTTGAGTTCCACAAATAAATCTTACTGAGGCCATTCCAAAACCATGAGAATCAAGTGTTTCTTTAGCTCTAGCAATAACTTTTTTGTTTGATGCTAAACCCAAATAATTATTAGCACAAAAATTTAAAACCTTATTATTATTTACAGAGATCTCAGATTTCTGCGTTGATTCTATCACTCTTTCACTTTTAAATCTGCCGGAAATTTTAACCTCATCTAATTCCTTAATAAGTCTTTTTTGTATAGATTCGTACATAATTATTTGTTTTCAATAAAAGTATAATATTTATTTAGCAATGGAAAGAGTATTAATTACTGGAGCTTTAGGGCAACTTGGTCACGAATTTATCAAATTTTTCATAAAAAAAAATATTTATGTTTTAGCGTCGGATATTAGACGTCCAGAAGAAAAATTAAATTGTGATTTTGAAATTATTGATGCTATGGATAATAAAAGATTGAATGTTGTTGTTAAAAAATATAATATAAATACAATTTACCATTTAGTTGCTGTACTCTCTGCAACGGGTGAAAAAAATCCGTTTAAGTCGTGGAAAGTGAACATGGAAAGTTTTCAAAATATTATTGAAGTTTCAATTGAAAATAAAATAAAGAAAATATTTTGGCCTAGCTCAATAGCAGTTTTTGGAACAAAATCTAACCTAGAAAACGTTAGTCAAGATCCTATACTTAACCCAAACACAATCTATGGTATTTCTAAGCTAGCAGGTGAAAAATTAATAAGTTATTACAATAAAAAATATGATTTAGACATCAGGTCGTTAAGATACCCAGGTATTATTTCTTTTGAATCAAAACCAGGTGGTGGAACTACTGATTATGTAATGGAAATGATAGAATCATTAAAAAAAGGAGAGGATTATATCTGTTTTTTAGAAAAAGACACGAGACTTCCTATGCTGTATATTGAAGATGCTATCTTAGGAACTATTAAATTCATGTCTTCAAAGAAAAAAAATTTAAATGTAAAAGAATCTTATAACATTACTGGGTTTAGCATTACGCCAGAAGAATTAGAATTAAAATTAAAAGAAAATGGTTGCATTGGGAATGTTATATACAGACCAGATTACAGAAATGAAATCGCCAAAACATGGCCTAAAAACATAAATGATAAGATCTCTAAAGAGGACTGGAACTGGAAAGCAAATTTTGGATTAAATAGTACTCTTGAAGAAGCTTTTAAATAGTTTTAATCCACCTACCTTCACTATTAAGAATAAATTCTCCCACACACTCTTTGGTCCAAGAATTTGGGTTAATTAGAGATAAAAAATATTCATTATTGGAGTCAATGTATAAGTAATAAGTTTCTCCAATAACTGGCTCAAAAGAAAACTTAGAATTATATATTAATTCGTTCCATTTAAAATCATCCAATAATTTTTGATATTCTAATTTGAGCTCTTTAAATTTTGAACTAATTTTCTTGTTCACCTTTGCTACTCCTCTTTCTTTCCAACTCTTATTGTCTTCAATTTTTATTGATGGAGCACCAACTGAGCTTGCATATGGAAGAACAGATGCATTATACTTGTTGGTTTCAGTATCAAAAACAATATTATCAGGTTTATTTTTTTTCACTTGAAAAGATTTATTTATTTCTATAACAAAAATAATGCTAAATTCGCATTTCGATTATTTATTGGCCTCGTAGCATAACTGAATAGTGCACTTGATTACGGCTCAAGAGGTTGCAGGTTTGAATCCTGCCGAGGTCACAAAAAAAGGGGATTAACACAATCCCCTTTTTTTAATGAATAAATTAATATTAGTTCTCCTTACGATAAACTATAATTCTTCTAATTTTTTGATCTACAATAAAAACATCACATATATCTTGTAATGACTGCTTTTCACCATTATCAGTCTGATCTATTTGATGTCCTGTAATTACCCAATCTCCAACTTGACCATCAACATGCATAGTATAGGAGAAAAAAGTATTAAAAGTTGGATTAAACTCTTCCATATAACCTTTTAAAAGATCAAGATGAGCTTCACTTCCAAATAAATTTTGACCATCATAAAGGTTTACTACAATAGAATCATGATTCATAGTGGAAATAGTCTCAAAATCTTTGTTGTTATGAGCCTCCATGTACTTCTCCCAAATAGCAAGATTAGATGGATCTGCATCTCTTGCATCTATTTTAGAACCGTCTTGTGCTACTAAATAACCAGGAGCTGGTCCTAATTCCACACCTTCTACAACAGTTGTTTCACATGAAAACATAAGAATTGAGATAAGTGTTAATAAAAATAAATTTTTCATAATAATTTTAGTTTAAGTTAATTCAAATATAATTAAACATTCGTAAAAGAATGTAATATCAATCTAAGGTTTTAATTTTTATATTTCTAAATTCTACTGGATGTCCTTCAGATTGAAGTGAAATATAACCATCTGTAAGAGGCTCGCTCAATCTGCTTAAATAATTTTCAGGAATTTTATCACCCCCTACTCTTAAATTAGAATAAGAAATCACTGTATCATTTTCAACAATATGATGAACTATATTATTTGATTTAACTATTACTTCAACTTTAACCCAATCGTCATTATGATACGTTTTAGAATTAGAATTTACACAGTGGTATTTTGCTTTTTCAGAGTTAATATCAACATCAATTCCAGGTGAACACATATTTGCTGTTGATCTTTCTCCGGTTCCCAATCCTCCTAAAAGCTGGACTTCTGAACTAACAGGAAAATCTTGATCTAAAAGCATAGTAGATGGATGTTGAGAATGTAGCATTATACCACTATTTTTAATTGACCATCCTGGAGCACCTTTCAAATGTTCACCACTAAATTTATATTCTAAACTAAGGTGGTAATTTTTGAACTTAGATTTCGTATAAAATATATGACCAAATCTATCGTCAAAATTTTCATAATTTTCATATGAAACTTTCAATGAACCATCAATAACCTTAAATGTGTTTTTAAAATTATTAC
>CACEGG010000022.1 GCA_902559035.1 uncultured Bacteroidota bacterium | reverse complement strand
AACTTTTAACCTAGGGAAAGAAATTTTAGTGGAGAAGATGGGACTCGAACCCACGACCTCTTGACTGCCAGTCAAGCGCTCTAGCCAGCTGAGCTACATCCCCATCAATTCCTTAATCTTTTCAATTTTCTCTGAATTTTTTTTATTGCGTTCTGTATTGTGTTTTCAGGCTCAATAATATTCTCAGTTCCCCAAAATTCAGAATCATTAAACCCTAACTTAGAATCTGTTAAAATTACTGATGGATTAAGAAACTCTTTTCTTTTAGGGTAGTCTAAATTATTATTTTCTTTCCAATCAGTTATTACCATTTCAGAGGACAATGAATACGTTGTGTTAAAAATCTTTTTATTCCAATTTACTTTAAAGTCTAAAGATAAGTTACTGTAGTTATAATACCATTTACCATCTCTTTCTGTATAATCAACTCTAAAGTTTGCCTTTGTAGGCCAAACATCAGCTTTTTTTGGTTTTTTGGCAACAAAAAGTTTTGAAGATTTTTCTCTGTTGGTAACGTTGAGAGAATAATTAGCGGCGAGTAACACTTTATTTTTTCCATCAATAAATAGCTCTCCAAAAAACAAAGGTTCATCTAAATCTTCTTTTTGTTTGAATCTAATTACAAATACTGGAGTTTTATTAATCTCAGACGTCCTATGAACCCAGAAAGTATAATTAGAAACATAAAAAAGAGGGATAAAATAGTTAGGATATTTAATAATATCTTGAAAGAGTGTATTGTATGGGCCGCCTGAAAGTTTTAATGCAACTGTATCTAACCTTGAATAGTCAGTGTCTTTTCTAATTTTTAGAACTTTTATCACTTCTTTTTTTTGATATTTCTCATATGGTGATTTATAAATATCAATTACAGCTTCCGAGAGGGAAACATTTCTTCTCTTTTTTTTGATAGTTTCTCTGTAAAAAGCAGTCATCACGTTGTGATTGTCTAAATAATTGTCTCCATAATTAGTTAAAGTTTCTTCTACTAATTGTTTTACATTTTTAGGAATAGCTATTATTGTTTCACTAAGAGGAGACACAAAGACATCAAGTGAAATAGGCTTATCTAATTTTTTATATGAGCCAAGATCTATTATTTTAGTTTTAAACCCGATAAATGAAATTTTAATTTTTTTTGATTTGTAAGAATCAGGAATTTTTAAACTGAAATTTCCATCACTATTACTAATTGTACTAATGTTAGAGTCCATTAAGTTGATATTGGCAAAAATAAGAGGTTCCTTATTTTCAGAGTTAATGACTGTCCCCTTGAACTCTAAATACTTTAAATTATCTATTTCAATGTTTTGTGCATTGTGAATATTAAATGTTAGCAAAACAAGAAGAGTTGTAAGATAATTTCTAACAATTTTCATTTCTTAAATATAATTAAAATCCTATTTGCCGGTTTATTAATTGTATTTTAGATTTATATGGCTAGATTAATTACAAAAAATAAATTTTTTGTTTTAGTATTATTAATTCTTTCGGGTGAATTTATCTATTTTCTACCTTATGTTTTGTCAAGAGTTTTTAGGCCAACATTCTTAGATGTTTTTCAATTAAACAATTTTCAGTTAGGGAGCTTATTTTCAGTTTATGGTATTGTTGCCTTATTGTCATATGTTTACGGAGGAATTATTACTGATAAATTTTCACCTAGAAAGCTAATGTCATCTGCGCTTTTTTTAACAGCTCTTGGTGGGATTGTTCTATCTACTTACCCATCTTTCAACACTCTTAAAATTTTATATGGGTACTGGGGGTTTACAAGTGTTTTCTTGTTTTGGGGAGCTATGATTAAAGCAACAAGAGTGTTGGGTGGAGACAATAATCAAGGAAAAGCTTTTGGATTTTTGGATGGCGGAAGAGGTATTGTAGCTGCATTTATGGGAAGTATTGGAGTATTTATTTTCTCAATAATACTAACAACAGAAATAGAGTCATCAACAGTAATTGAACGCCAAGAAGCATTCAAATATGTTATTCTATTCTCATCTTTTATGGTTGCTTTTATTGGACTTTTAGTTTGGATTTTTTTAAGTGATAATAATCAAGAGCAAGATTCTAGTTCTAAAAATCAGAATTCATTAAATAACATAAAACATGTTTTAAAAAATGAATCAGTATGGCTCTTAATGATTATAATAATGTGTGCTTATGTTGGATATAAAGTTACGGACATCTATTCTTTATATGCGTCTGAAGTTATGCTCTTTGATCAAATCGAATCGGCTAAAGTAGGGTCGATACAGTTATATTTAAGACCAATTGTATGCATAGTTATTGGATTACTTGCAGACAAAACAAAAAATACGTTCTGGATTATTTTTGGATTTTCAATAATGCTGTTTGGTGCATTAATTTTTTCATTAGGCTATATAAGCTCTGGTATGAATTTTATTTTTTTCTTGTCTTTATTAGTTTTAGCTGTCGGAACTTACTCTGTTAGAGCATTATATTTTGCAGTTTTAAAACAAGCTAATGTCCCGCTAGCTTTAACAGGTACAGCTGTTGGATTAATTTCAGTAGTTGGTTATAGCCCTGATATTTTTGCTGGACCAGTAATGGGCTATTTATTAGATACTTATAGTGGAATACTTGGTCACCAATATGTCTATATTATGTTGACTGCATTTTCTATTATAGGTTTAATAGCTTCTTTAAGATTTGCATTTATAACAAAAAAAACTCCTTAAAAAGATTAAGGAGTTTTATAAAAAGTAAGAAGAAAATTATTCTCCAGCTTCTTCAAAAGAAGTAAAAAATCCTCCAACATCGAAATAATCTCCACCGGCAGAAATTTTACCATCTGTAAAATCCATTGTATGATATGCAGTAAGACTAAAAGCCTGACCAGTTTCTGCATGAACTCCAGTCCATGTACCATAGGTTCTAACACTACCGTCAAGCTCACCAGTTTCTGCATTAACACCAGGAAGCCAATTGTCGGCTGTATATAAAATATCATCAAACATGGATTGATACATTTTCATTGCTTCAATGTGTTCAGTTTTGCCATATTGCTCAGACCCATACATTGGTGGTTGCCATAGCAAATCATCGTGAAGTAAATCTGTTTGTGTAGCTATATCATCAGCTCCGTGAGCTATCATAAAGCTTTTAGCAAGTTCAACATTTGTTTCAAAATCAGGATTTGAATTAACTGGAGCATTACAGGATACTACAATTAATAGGGTTGAAATAAAAGTAAGTTTTAATAAATTTTTCATAGTTGTAATTTTTATACTAAATATACTAAATAAACATATTTACTATCTTTAAAACTTATTCAATTAGTTATGAAAATATTACAAGAGTTTAAAGAGTTTGCCGTAAAAGGAAATATGATGGATATGGCAATAGGAATTATAATTGGCGCGTCATTTAATCAGGTAATCGATGTTTTAGTTAAACAAGTATTACTTCCGCCTTTATCTTTATTGTCGGATGGGATAAATTTAGATAATAAGAAATTTATTTTGAGAGAAACTCAAACCAATACTTTAGGGGAGGTTTCAATTCAAGAAGTTGCAATTAGCTATGGGCAATTCATAGAAACATTTCTAGATTTTTTAATAGTTGGTTTCACAATTTTTATAGTTGTTAAATTTATTAATAGGCTTAATAAAAAAGCTGAAGATCCCTCAGATAAAACTATTTCAACCCCTAAAAATATTCAGTTATTGATGGATATGAATGAACTGCTTAAAGAGCAGAACAAAATATTAAAACAAAAAAAATAAGTTATTTGATTATAGACTCGTAAACTAGAGCTCTAAATTTTTCAGCTAGCTTTAGTTTATAGGTTTCAAATGATTGAGTCATGTACATAAAAACCATGTTTTCTTTTGGGTCTACCCTAAAATAGGTTCCAAACATTCCACCCCATCCAAAAGTTCCTTTAGAGCCAAACTTAGTTCCATCTTCTTTAACAACTTCAAAACCAAGTCCAAATCCTTTCTTTTTACCAAAAGCTAATTTTTTATACTTAAGTCCTAAAGAGTGGTCTTCCTTCATTAAATCAAGAGTTTCTTTTTTGATAATCTGTTTTTCATTGTAAAGGCCATTGTTTAATAGCATGAAAGAAAACTTTAAATAATCATCGGAAGTTGATAGCAGACCTCCAGATCCATTTAAAAGAATTACTTTGTCTTTAAATGGCGTATTAGTTTTATTGTCAAATGATACAAGTTCCTTGTTTTCATCAACTACATAGAGAGTTGTAAGTCTATCTAATTTGCTGTTAGGAAGTTCAAAAAAGGTATCTTTCATTTCAAGTGGGTCGAAAATTCTACTTTTTAAGAAAACATCTAATTTTTCTTGAGATAATACTTCAATTAGATAACCACATATATCAGTTGCATAACTGTACCACCATGTTGTGCCTGGCTCAAATTTTAAAGGAGATTTAATACTTTCTTTAGTGTATTCTTCTAGGGATAAATCAATTACTTTTCTGTAATCATCAGGCCCCTTAAAATTTAATCCAGCAGAATGCCTTAGTAAATCAATTATTTTAACATGATTTTTTACTGGCTTAGTTTTTTTTCTTTTTTTAACGGTGAGATTTTTAAACTCAGGAATGTATTTGTAAACAGGGTCATTCAACTTAAATTTACCTTCTTCGTGAAGCATCATCAGAGCAACCGAAACTATAGGTTTTGTCATGGATGCGATTCTAAAAATATCGTCACTTTCAAGGGCATCTTTTTCAGAAATATCTGAATTACCATAACTATCAAAGTGTATGAGTTTTCCGTTTCTTATTATTGCAGTTTGTATAGCTGAGATATCTTTATTATCAACAAAAGAGTGCATTTCAGCATTTAATATTTCTAATTTTTCTTTTGAAAACCCCTCCAGCTCAGGAGATGAAGTTTCAAAATCTGATTGAGCATTTAGTAGAAATCCAAACAGAAATAGAATTGTTTTTAAAGATAATTTTAAAGAGTTTTTATGTAACAAAATGGGGGGTTTTAATTTCCTTAAAAATTATGAAAAAAAAATGAAACGATTTCAATATTTTATATAAATTTGCCGGAATTTTTTAAATAAATATCAAAGATGAAAAGACAAGATAACGGAAACGAACATTTAAATTCGATTAGAAACGAATTTAATGGTAGAGTTGAAATGAAATCTTATTTAGGTCGTACAAAAAGAATTGCTTGGTCTGGAAACAGAAGATATAGAACTATCTAATTTTTAGTTAACCAGGTTTTCGGAATTCGCACAAACACATTTTTTGTGTAGTTATCTTTTTCAAAAAAAACTCCAATATCACCATTTTTTAGTTTTGTCATTGAAGAGTAAGCTGATTCCCCTTTATATATTGTTTGATTTTTAGCCCAAGTTCTACCCTGGTCCTTACTTATACTCAAGCTTAGATTTTTTCTATATTTAGAATCAAAGGCATTAGTAAACAGCAATAATTCATCATATTTTACTAGACTTGCATTGCAACCAGGATCTTGAAGGTCTTTGTTTTTATAAGTAGCCCAAGTTTGTCCATTATCCTTTGAAATATGAGAATATCTACTATTATTAGAGTTAACTCTTGAGTTTACCAACCAATTGCCGTTTGAAAGTTCAATTATTTTAGATTCATCTCCTGGGTTAAGTGGTGTGTCAATTAAAAACCAAGATTTTCCATGGTCTTTACTGCCAAAAACATGAGTTCCCTTGTTTAAATTCACTAGACAATGCAGTAAAGTTCCGTCTTTGGTCTGAATACCACGTCCAGATGTGATAAACATAAAATCTTTTTCCCAACCCTTCTTAATTATATTATTAGTTATCTCAACTGGTTTTGACCAATTTTCTCCGTTGTCAGAACTTTTGATAACCATGAAACGATAAATATCTTTTGCATTATCAAGGTCCATATAATTAAAAAACAGAAAAATTTCATTGGTTTTTTTATCTACAATCATTGATGGATCAGAGGCAGACCTTCCTAAAGGGTAATCAACTATTTTTTCAATTTTTGTCCAAGTTTTCCCATCATCAAAACTTTTTCTTACTACAATATTTATATCTCGGTTCCATTTTAAATCTCCGCATGAATTATTTCTTTCATCAATTGCAGCTATTAATGTTCCATTTGTAGTAGTCACTAATGACGGAATTCTGTAACAAAATACTTCACTGTTCATTGAATTATTAAAGAGATCTATAAATTCTAAATTCTGAGAATAAAAAGAGAAGGAAGTGAAGATTAAAATATATTTAATTAGTATTCTCATTTAAAATTATTTTTTTAGTTAGAATATCAATCAATTTAACCCTTACATTATCATCATAAAAAGATTCGTTAAGCCTAGTTGGATAAACTCTATTGGTTAAAAAAACAATTGATAATTGTTTTTCAGGATCTACCCAAAACATTGTTCCTGTGAAACCAGTATGTCCATAAGTTTTTGTCGATAAATTTTCATTTGGATAGGTTCCATATTCTTTTTTTGGATAAGGTTTGTCGAAACCAAGTCCTCTTCTAATTGGCGTATTTTCATATGCATATGAGGTAAACCTGTTGATAGTACTTAATTTAAAAGCTGAACTGCCAGGCTCCAGGTCAGCTAACAAAACTCCGATACTTTCCGCATTCCCAAAAAGTCCGGCATTACCAGAAATTCCTCCCATAAAACTTGCAGCTTCGTCATGTACAAATCCATGAACTAATGTTTGTCTGAAAATTGAATCATATTCAGTTGGGACAATAAACTCTTTGTTGAAGTTTTTTGTGGGATTAAAAAGAAGGGTAATATTTTTATCCTTCAAAATTTTTTCATTAAAAAATCTATCAAACTTTAAGCCTGAAATTTTATTAATAAGAGAAGGAACATAAAAGAAAAATAATCCAGAATAATTATAATTATTTTTAGAACTAACCTTTGAATTTTTAATTCTTTTAAAAACTTTTTTTAAATGGGTATTTTTTAAAAATAATTCTTCATTTATTTGAGTTGAAAACCTTTTACTTTTAACGTCTCTAATTATAGATTTTTTTATTTTTCCATTTCTTTTTTTAATGAAATTTTGATGGCTGATGTATGGAATCCATCCACTAGTATGACTTAAACTTTCATAAAGTGTAGTATTTTTTTTATTTGACCTTTCCAATTCTTTAAGGTAAAACGATAATTTTTCGTTTAAATCTAATTGACCATCATCATATAACCTCATTATTGAAAATGTAGATGCTAATACTTTTGTTAATGAAGCAAGGTCATAAAGATGAGTGTTTTTTACAGCAATTAATGAATCATAAGTATGGAAACCGTAAGATTTATTTATTATTATTGAATCTTTAATTTTTACGTATAGTTGAGCCCCAGGAAAATTTTTATTTTGGATACTAGTTTTTATTAAACTATCAATTTTTGTGTTTAATTCAATTTGTGCACTAGACTGAGTGTAAATCAAAAAAAATAGTATGATAATTTTATATTTCAGTAATTTCTGGTACAATTGTTTCTTGATCTTTTGTTGAATTTTTAATTTTAACCAACTCTTCTCTTAATGAGATGATTTCATCTTTATACAAAGGATTATTAAATTCATTTTTTAATTCAAAAGGGTCTTTTTCTAAATCGTAAAATTCCCAAGCCTTAGCTGTTTTTTCAGTGCTAGTATTTTTTTTGTCTAAGCCTTCACCATAAAAATAAATTAACTTTCTTTTGTTGCTTCTTATTCCTAAATGAGCAGGTCTAACAGGGCTATGCTCCCAATATCTATAATAAATAAATTCTCTTGATTGATATGGTTTTGATTCAATAGCGTTCTTAAAGCTTTTCCCTTGAAATGAATTAGGAGATGAAATGCCTGCATAATCTAGAATTAATGAGGGTATGTCTATATTTAAGATAAGGTCATCAATTCTTTTAGACTTAGGGATAGATCTAGGATAGCTGATCACAAAGGGCATTCTTGAAGATTCTTCATACATCATTCTTTTGTCAAAAAAACCATGCTCACCCAAAAAATAACCTTGATCTGATGTGTAAATAATAATTGTATTTTCTATTAGGTTTGTTTTTTTTAGGTAGCTTATGATCTTTTCAAGGTTATCGTCAATAGATGCCGCACATCTTAAAAAGTCTTTTACAAATTTTTGGTAAGAAACAGATCGTATTTGTTTTTTTGATAGACCATCTACTGAAAAGGGCATACCAGGATATTTTACATCTGAATCATAGTTTTCTTTTTTAGAAAAATTTAGCCATCTATTTGTCAGAATTTCTAACTGCTGACCACTAAAACTTCTTCCAGAGTTTGAGGGTAAAAAATCATAAAGAGATTCTGGCTCTTGAATAAATGTGTTTTTTAAGAATTCATTATGTCTTTCGGGATAATCAAATGGTTCATGAGTCGCCTTAAAATGAGTCATTAAAAAAAAAGGTTTTTTTGATTTTCTTTTTTTTAGCCATTCAATTGATGAGTCTCCAATTACATCCGCTGAAAAACCAGGCTCTTGTTTTCCTCCCTTATATCCATCCTCCCAATTTTCCTTTGTTTTAAAAACAGGATTGTTGTATTTGCCTTGACCTGGCAGTACTTTATAAAAATCAAATCCAGAGGGTTCCTTTTTTAAATGCCATTTACCAACTAGGGCTGTTTGATATCCATTTTTTTTTAGAATTTTAGCAACATTTAGACTGTCAGGATTCAAGTTGTCTGACAAAGTATATACTCCATTTAAGTGACTGTATTGTCCAGTTAAAATTGAAGCTCTACTAGGAACACATATTGAATTCGTGCAAAACATGTTATTTAAAACTGTTCCATTATCTGCTAGATATTTAATTCCGTTATTTTTTACATACTCATCTAATACTCCATTGTAAATACCCCAAGCTTGTGATGTGTGATCATCGGCCATAATAAATAGGATATTGGGTGGGGATTTTTCTTGTTGTAAATTACATGAGCCAAACACAAATAAGGCTATCAAAAAGCTCGGAAAATTTTTATAAGACCTAATAAATGTATGAAACATGAAAAAATTGCGTAATAAATATTTAATTTAGGAAAAAAAATTGATCCGCTTTTTACATGAATAATTTTAAACTTTTTTTTATTGTTTTTTTATTTGGATCTAACCATTTATTATCACAAGTCATGGAAAATAAACTCGTAAATGAAAAAAGTTTGTATTTAAAGCAACATGCTACTAATCCTGTCGATTGGTTTCCTTGGAGTGATGAAGCTCTTGAAACTGCCAAAAAATCTGATAAGCTACTTTTAATTAGCGTTGGTTATTCGTCCTGTCACTGGTGTCATGTAATGGAAGAGGAAAGCTTTACTGATGATGAAGTAGCTAATGTAATGAATGGTAATTTTATAAATATTAAGGTTGACAGGGAAGAAAGGCCTGACTTGGATGAAATTTACATGAAAGCTTTAGTTCTTATGACTGGAAGTGGAGGATGGCCGATGAATATAATAGCACTTCCTGATGGAACTCCAATTTGGGGAGGAACGTATGTGCCTAAAAATCAATGGATTCAGGTCTTAAATCAAGTAAGTGGATTTTATAATACTAGAAAAGATGATGTCTTAGAATATGCTAAAAGTGTTAAAGAAGGCGTACAAAAGGAAGGTCTTGTCAAGGCAGTCCCAAGAGATGATGTTTATAACTCGGAGCTTCAAATTGATTTAGCTGAAAAAGCATTTAAATACGCTGACAAAGTAAATGGTGGAATTGGCTCAGGACAAAAATTTCCACTACCATCCATGTTAAACTTTTTCATGAGATATTCAAACGAATACAAGAGTAAAGAAATGAAAGAATTTGTTTTCAACTCCTTAATCCAAATTTCAAGAGGAGGTATTAATGATAGAATTGATGGAGGTTTCCATAGGTATACAGTTGATAGTTCTTGGCACATTCCTCATTTTGAAAAAATGCTTTATGATAATGCTCAGCTTTTAAGTGTTTATTCTAATGGATATAAGGTATTTAAAGAGGACCGCTTTTTAAAAGAACTGCATAATATTTATAATTTTTTGGATTCAAAAATGACAGGCGATAATGGTTTAATATTTTCTAGTATCTCTGCCGATACAAATTATAGCGATGGCACTAAAAGTGAGGGTGATTTTTATGTTTGGAAAGAAGACGAACTTAAAAACATTTTAAAAAAAGATTTTGAGTGGGTTTCAGAATATTATAATATTAATCAAAAAGGTTATTGGGAAAAAGACAACTATGTTTTTTATCAAACGGTTTCTGACGCTGAGTTTGCTTCAAAATTGGGAATTAGTTTAGCTGAATTTGAAAAAAAACTTTCTAAAGTTAATTTATCCATCAGAAAAGAAAGAGAAAAAAGAGTTCATCCAATTATAGACAATAAAATTATATTTTCTTGGAATGCACTTACTATTAGAGGGTTAGTAGATAGTTATAAGATTACCAAGGATCAAAAGTTTTTAACTAAAGCTTTAGTAATTAATAATTCATTGGTTAAAAACATGATTAATAAAAATATTATCCAGCACACTAACAGCAGTTTTTCTTCTGTTTTATTTTTGGAAGATTATAGTTATTACATTGATGCGCTGATTGGTCTTTATGAAGTCACTTTCGATCAAAAGTTTTTAAATTTTGCAGATCAATTGACTGTATTTACTAATGAGAAGTTTAAAGAATTAAACGGGTTCTACAGATTTTCAACTAATCAACAGACTCTTTTTGCAGACTCACTTATTGATTTGGCAGATGGAGTTACACCATCAGCAAATTCAGTTATGAATTTCAACCTATTTAGATTAGGACATTATTATGGAAATAAAGAATATCTATTACAGTCTAAAGAGATGATTAATAATATTAGCGATAATTTGAGTGATAGAGTAACGGATCATTTATTGTGGTTAAATAATTCTCATAATTATTCCCAAAAATTTTACGAATTAGCCATTAGCGGGAAAAATGCAACTTCAAAAGCCAATGAGCTAATGGAAAAATATTTGCCTAATGCTTTAATAGCAGCTTCTAACACGAAATCTGATCTTTTTCTGTTAAAAGATAGATATTTTGATGATGAAACATACATATATGTGTGTGTAGATAATACTTGTAAATTTCCTGTTACAACTGCTCCAGAAGCAATAGAACTAATGCGTGACTAATTGAAATTTACAACTAAATTCTTAAAGGATTCTTTATAGCTTCCTCCAATCTTATATGGTGTTTTATTTATATAGGCATTACTTCCATCAATAACATCAATTTTATTAATTGCTGCAGTTGTAGAGCGATGAATTCTAATAAATTTATTTCTAGGAAGAGATTCTGTAAATGAAGTTAATGTAGTATGAACTATGAAGTTTTTATTTTTTGTAACAATTTTAATGTAATCCTTAAGACTTTCAATAACCAAGATATCATCAAAATTTATTTTCACATTTAATTTATTGACTCTAACAAAAACAAAATCAAGGTCTAAGCTTTTTTCACTTCTTAATCCTGTAATTATTTTATATGCCTTATTAACCGCAATATCAAATCTTTCAAATGGAATAGGTTTCATTAAATAATCAACAACGTTTAAATCGTATCCATCAAGAGCGTAGTCAGAGTGGGCGCTAGTGATAATTGTTTTAGGAGGATTTTCTAATTTTTTTAAAAAACTAATTCCATCAATAAAAGGCATATTAATGTCTAAAAACATCAATTCGACTTTTTCTTTTTTTAAAGTACCCACTGCATCATTAGCGTTTGGGAACGTCCCTATACAGTTCAAGAAATCAATTTTTTTAATAAAATTTTCGATTACTTTAATCGCTAATGGCTCATCATCTAGAATGATACAGTTGATCATAGTTTAATTTTAAGATGTGCAATATATTTATTTTTTTTCTTAATAGTATTCAAATTATAATATTCTGGTCCATAATTAATTTCAAGTCTTTTTTTAAGGTTTGTAAGTCCAATTCCTCCAATTTGCTCTTTAATTTTTTTAGTGGGTTTTTGAAAAGAGTTTTCAACTTTAAAATCTAAAAGGTTTTTAGTGGTAATTAAATTGATGTCTATGTATGCGTTTTTTTTTGAATTTCTTGCACCATGTTTGAACGCATTTTCAACAAGAGGAATTAACATGAGCGGCTTTATTATTGTTTTTTTTGTATCACCTTTAATATTAAAGTTGACTTTTAATGTTTCATCATATCTAAGTTTTTCAATTTCAATGTAATCTTTAATATGTGAAACTTCATTTTCTAAAATTTGAAACTCTTTTCCGGTTTCGTATAAAAAATACTTCATCAAATCGGAAAGCTTTAAAATTAAATTGGGAGCCTTATCGGATTTGTCAATAGTTAATGAATAAAGGTTATTTAGTGTATTAAAAAAAAAGTGTGGTTGAATTTGGGATCTCAAATATTTTAATTCATTTTCTAGAAGGACTTCATTAGTTTCGTTTAGATATTGCTTTTGTTTGATCCAGTCAATTGCCAATTTTATTGCTGTAACAAATGAAACAACGTAAACTTCTCCAAGAATTACATTTGTGGCATATTGAAAGTCAATGTTTGATGTTATTCCAGCATATTCAGGCATAACATCTCCACTGGTAAAATAATAAGTTAATTGAAATTTTAAGACTAGAGTGAGACCCAAGCTGATGAAAAGAAGGGTAAAGCATTCGATGATTTTACCATTGAAAAGCTTAGGAAGAAGATAAAAAATAAAAAGATAAGATAGTGTAATATGAAATGGGAATTCTAAGAGATTTGATTTAAATGAATACGCGTAATCTGAATAAAAACTTCCCCACCGTATTGTATTAAATGAAAAATAGCCTAGCCAAAAAAAAACTTGAGCAGAAATTGGAATAGAACTAATCTTATTGTAGGTGGGGTTGGTGAATAAGGCTCTTTTACTAATCTTCATTTTTTAAGCTATAAATTGTAAGGTATTAACTATAAATCAAAGTATGTCATATAAATCTTTATGATTTTTATTTATAAATCACTAATTTAAAAAATGAATTTTTAAAAATTCTATAAAACAATGAAATTTACAAGTTCCAATTTTTTAATAACACTTTTCATTCTCATTTTATTTTCATCTTGCAAAAAAGATGACATAGTTAATTCACCAAACGTAATATTTGTTTTAACAGATGATTTAGGATTTGCTGACTTAAGTTCTTATGGTTCCAAAATGATTAGTACACCAAACTTAGATTCAATGGCGAGTGAAGGAGCTTTATTAACGTCTTATTATTCAACCCAAGCGGTTTGTTCTGCTTCTAGGGCATCCATATTGACTGGGAGCTATCCAAATAGAATTGGATTTAGTGGGGCTCTAGGGCCAAATTCTAAAAAAGGAATTAACCCTAATGAATTTTTAATGTCAGAGATGTTTAAACAAGAAGGGTACAACACTGCTATATATGGTAAATGGCATCTAGGAGATAACGAAAAGTTTTTACCGACAAATCATGGATTTGATGATTTTTTTGGAATACTATATTCCAATGATATGTGGCCTTTTCACGCAGAATATCCTAACAGCTACCCTGATTTAATGCTTTACGATTACGATAAGCCAGTTGAGGTTTTAACAGATCAATCTGATTTAACCATGGAATTAACAAGAAAAAGTATTTCTTTTATTGAAGAGAATAAAGAGACTCCTTTCTTTTTATACTTAGCTCATCCTCAGCCCCATGTTCCTTTGTTTGCTTCATCAAAATTTAATGGGAGGTCTGATCATGGACTTTATACTGATGTAATTGAAGAGATAGATCATTCCATGGGTTTAATAATGAATACTTTAAAAGAAAATAATCTTGAAAAAAACACAATTGTTGTGTTTACCTCTGATAATGGACCTTGGCTTTCTTATGGCGAACATGCTGGTTCAACTGGAATATATAGAGAAGGGAAAGGTACTACGTGGGAAGGTGGACAGAGAGTTCCTTGTATTGTTTGGTATCCTAACGAAATTAAATCTAATATAAAAATTTCAACACCACTCATGGGAATTGACTGGTTACCCACTTTTGCCAATGTAACGAAAGCAAATCTTTCAGAAAATAAAATCGACGGGAAAAACATATGGGATGTTTTAACAAGTAAAACAAAAAAAGATCCACACGAAGCACTCTTTTTCTATTATCACAGAAATAGTTTACATGCTGTTAGATATGGGGATTATAAAATGTATTTTCCTCACAGATATAGAAC
>CACEGG010000021.1 GCA_902559035.1 uncultured Bacteroidota bacterium | reverse complement strand
TTCTAAAAAAGTTTGAGCATAATCTAAATTCTGAACCATTTCATCACTTGTTGTTCCTGGTTTAATTTCATTTGGCCATCTTATCAGCAATGGAGTTTTAAATGATTCGTCATATATAAATCTCTTATCAAACCAACCATGTTCTCCTAAATAAAATCCTTGATCGGATGTGTATACTACAATGGTGTTTTCAGACAATTTATTTTCATCAAGATAGTTTAATACCCTCCCAACATTGTCATCAACGGAGGATATAGTTGCTAAATAATCTTGCATGTATCTTTGAAATTTCCATTTCATTTTCTGTCGATCTGACATGTTAGGCCAATTATCTTTAAAATCTTTATTTATTTTATCTAGAGTTACATTATACCTTCTTTTTTGATCCTCGTTGGCTCTATTAAAGGGACCCATAAATCCGTTAGGCCCTGGTCTTACAACTGATTCTCCACGAATGTATTTAATATCAGGTTCAACTTGACCCATACTTTCAAGAGTTTCTGGTCTAATTTTACTATCGTGCATATACTGCATGTGAGTTAAAATATTCATCTCAGCTGTTTTAGAAGCACTCCCTCTGCCCTTATAATCATCAAAAAGTGTTTCAGGTTCTGGAAATTCTTTTTCGTAATACTCAGCAAATTTTTCAGGACTAGGCCACCAAGGTCTGTGAGGCGCTTTGTGTAGATACATCATCATAAATGGCTTGGTTTTATCTCTTTTTTTATCAAGCCAATTCAAGGTTACATCTGTAATAATATCAGTAACATATCCAGTAATGATTGTATCACTTTCTTTCCCTATAAACTTGGGGTTAATATAACTTCCCTGGCCAGGAAGAATTAAAAAATCATCTATTCCTTTTGGATTATTACCAAAATGTAGTTTTCCAAACATAGCTGTTTGGTACCCAGCTTTTTGAAAAAGTTGAGGAAAAGTAACTTGAGTGGTATCAAACGGCTTATTGTTATCAATTTTACCATTTAAATGACTATGCTTTCCTGTAAGAATCACTGCCCTTGATGGTGCACAAATTGAATTAGTTACTGATGCGTTACTAAATAACATTCCTTCACTGGCAATTCTATCAATATTAGGAGTTTGTATTAATCTTTGATCGTAAGCACTAATAGCTTGATATGCATGATCGTCAGACATAATGAAAAGAATATTGGGTTTTAAATCTTTATTTTTTTCTAAGCATCCTGTAAATAATATCAATAAAAAGAGGTATAAATAATTTTTCATTTACGAATTTTTTGAACTCTTAATTTAATAAAAAAAAATTACCTTAGAGACAATATCTTAATTATGATTAAAAATAATTTAATAGTTTTTATAGTTTTTGTAATCTGTTTTTTTTCTGCTTGTAATACAGACTCTAAACAACCTAACGTCATAATTATTTATGCTGACGATTTGGGTTTTGGAGACGTAAGCGCCTACAACCAAGGAACCTTAAACACACCAAATATTGATAGAATTGCAAATGAGGGAATTAAATTCACAAATGGTCACTCATCGTCAGCTACTTGTAGCCCAAGTAGATATGCACTTTTAACAGGAACTTATCCATGGAGAAATAAAAAAGCTAAAATTTCTACAGGTGCATCACTTATAATTGACACTAATCAAATAACAGTCCCTAAGATGTTTAAACAAATGAATTACAAAACAGCAATTGTAGGTAAATGGCATTTAGGATTAGGATATGGAAAAATTGATTACAATAGTAAAATTTCACCCGGTCCAAATGAATTAGGATTTGATTACTCATACATTATGCCAGATACTCAAGATAGAGTTCCTACTGTTTATATTGAAGATGGGTATGTGAAAAACTTAGATAAGGAAGATCCCTTATTTGTTAATTTTAAAAACAACTTCGATAACCAACCTACAGGAAAATCTAATCCGGAGCTACTTACAACTAAATGGCACCACGGACATTTTAATACAATAGTTAATGGAATTTCAAGAATCGGTTTTATGAAAGGTGGAAAAAAAGCATATTGGAGTGACATAGATATGGCAGATCATTTTTTAAATATTACTAAATCTTACATAATTAAAAATAAAGAAAATCCTTTTTTCTTGTTTTATTCAATGCAACAACCACATGTTCCTAGAACTCCACACCCAAGATTTGTTGGAACATCAGGTATGGGACCTAGGGGAGATGTTATAATTGAGGCAGATTGGTGTATTGGCGAATTATACAAAACGCTAGAACAAGAAGATTTATTAGAAAATACCTTAATCATTATATCAAGTGATAATGGTCCTGTTTTAAATGATGGATATTATGATGAGGCTGTTGAAAAACTTGGAGATCATACACCAACCGGCGTATTAAGAGGTGGGAAATACAGCCTATTTGAAGCAGGCACGAGAGTACCTTTTATCTCATATTGGAAAGGGGTCACAAAACCAAAAATTTCAAACAAGTTGATATCACAAATTGATATTTTTAGTTCTTTATCATCTATAATAAACAGTAATTTACATACAAAAGACAGTAAGGATTTATCACAGCTTTTGTTAACAGGAGCAGGTGTTGAACGAGACAAACTTATTCTTGAAGCTTTCGGAAAAACAGCACTTAAATATAGGGATTGGGTTTTAATTCCCCCATACAAAGGAAGCCCTGTAAGCAAATACACAAACGTTGAGCTGGGCAACTCGGACAACTATCAATTATATAATTTAAAGGATGACCCAGGTCAAAGAATTAATTTAGTCAACCAAGAAAAAGAAAAATTTCTTGAACTTAAAGAAATCTATTCTGAATCAATTAATAATTAAGAAGCAATATTCACAGCCCTTGTTTCTCTAATTACCGTTACTTTAACTTGACCAGGATATGTCATGTCTGTTTGAATTTTTTGTGAAATTTCAAAAGATAACTTAGCAGCGTGATCATCAGAAATTTTTTCACTTTCAACCATTACCCTTAACTCTCTACCTGCCTGAATTGCATACGCTTTATTTACACCTTTAAAAGAGTATGCTATATCTTCCATTTCCTTGAGTCTCTGAATATAACTATCTAAAACTTGTCTTCTGGCCCCAGGTCTTGCCCCTGAAATAGCATCACAAACTTGAACTATTGGAGAGATTAAATTATTCATCTCAATTTCATCATGGTGTGCTCCAATAGCATTACATACATCAGGTTTTTCCCCATATTTTTCAGCCCATTGCATACCTAATAAAGCGTGAGGTGTTTCAGTCTCTTCTTCAGGCACTTTTCCAATGTCATGTAACAGTCCGGCACGCTTAGCAATTTTAGGATTTAAACCTAGTTCAGAAGACATGATTCCGCATAATTTAGCAACTTCTCTTGAATGTTGTAAAAGGTTTTGACCATACGATGATCTATATTTCATTCTACCTACAGCTTTTATTAATGCAGGGTTTAGCCCATGAATTCCTAAATCAATAACAGTTCTTTTTCCTACCTCTACAATTTCGTTTTCAATTTCTTTTTTTGTTTTTTTAACAACTTCTTCTATTCTTGCTGGGTGGATCCTTCCATCAGTAACTAGTTTATGCAGAGAAAGTCTAGCAATTTCTCTTCTAACAGAATCAAAGCAAGATAAGATTATTGCTTCGGGGGTATCATCAACAATTATTTCAACACCTGTAGCTGATTCGATAGCTCTAATATTACGACCTTCTCTTCCAATAATCCTTCCTTTAACATCATCTGATTCAATATTAAATACAGAAACACAATTGTCAATTGCTTCCTCGGTACCAACTCTTTGAATCGTACTAATTACAATCTTTTTAGCTTCTTGTCTTGCAGAAAGCTTTGCATCTTCAATAATATTTTGTGTTAATTCTAATGCCTCTGTTTTGGCTTCTTGCTTAAGAGATTCTACTAATTCTTTTTTGGCATCATCGGCTGACATAGTTGATAATTTCTCAAGCTTTTCTACTTGCTCCTTATGCAGTTTAACAACCTCAATATTTTTCTTCTCAAGTTGGTCTAATTTTTTATCAAAAGATGCTATTTTATCGTTTAAACTTTGATTATTTTTTTTATTTATTGAAAGTTCATTGGAAACTTGAGATTCTTTGTCTTTTATCCTTTTTTGAATTTCAGTCAAACCTTTTTCTTTATTTAGTATGTGCTTTTCATGTTCAGATTTTAGTTCCAAAAACCTTTCTTTAGCTTGAAATATTTTATCTTTTTTTATATTCTCACCCTCGATTTTAGCAGATTTAAGAATATTATTCGCTTCATTTTTAGCATTTTGTATTGATTTATTTATTGCAGACTTCTCTAAAAGCTTTGAAATAATAAAACCAACTATAAGTCCTAATATTAAAAGAACTAAGTTTTGTATTGTAAAAAAATCCATAATTTTTATTTTTTGGTTAAAAAAAAAGCCTACATCATGAATGTTTTGTATAAACTCTTGTATTAACAAGTTTAGAGCTAACTAACTGATCAAGGATCCCTATTAAGGCTTGCTTTAGCAGAATAGACTCACCCTTTATAAAAAAATTCGCGTTGAGTTTATCAAAAAAATTGATGTAGGCAATAATGTATTATTTAAATGAACGTACTAAAGGTCAATAATTTCTTTAATGGACTGATTAATCTTTTTAAGTCTTTTATTTACCTCTTCATTAGTTTTAGTTTCAGAAATAGTTTCTTGTTCAGTTTGAGTTGCTAATTGAAGAGCACACATTGCTAAAACATCTTGTTTGTCTTTTACTGCATAGTTTTCTTCAAAATGTTTAATCATAATATCTATTTTTTTAGATGCTAATCGCAAACCCTCCTCTTGCTCTACAGGAACATTCAAAGGATATACTCTATTTGCTATGGTTAATTTAATTTTTTGCATTTAAAACTTTATGAACTTAAACTTAGTATACATTTATCCAACTCTTTGATAAGATTATTAATCTTCAACTTTGTTAATGATTTATCATTACTACCTAAGAAAGTATTAGCAATTTTTAATGAATTGTATTTCTCCTTCCATTGCTTTAATTCATTTTTTTGCTTTATTAATGTCTCTTCTTTTGCTTTGATATCTGAACTAAATTGAGAATTTTCTTTTTTTAAATCAATAATTATAGATTTCAAACTAGATATATTAGATTCTAATAGAACAATATTTTCGATTGATTCAGACATTAATGTAATACTATCTCAACCAAATTTAAGATTACTAATAGTCTTAAACAAATCTGTAGATAAAATTTGATTGCAAAGTTTAATTAGTTTTTATTTTAAATTAAAAATATTAGTACAAATTGATAACAAATATTTACTTAGAAATATTATTTTTAGAGAAATGAAAAAAATATTTTTACTATTTCTATTTCTTTCTATAAATCTAAATTCACAAACTAATTTTCCAAAAAATTATTTTTCAAATCCATTAGATATTGATTTAATTTTAAATGGAACTTTTGGTGAACTTAGATCTAGTCATTTTCATTCAGGCCTTGATTTTAAAACACAATTTAAAGAAGGTCTAAATATATATAGTGCAGCAGAGGGTTACGTCAGTAGAATAAGCATTAAACATGGCGGATTTGGAAAAGCAATATATATAAATCATCCAAATGGATACACGACTGTTTATGCTCACCTAAAAAGTTTCAATGACGAAATAGAAAATTACATTAAGAAACTACAATACGAAAAACAGACTTACCAAATAGAAAAATATTTAAAAAAAGATGTTTTAAAAATCAAGAGAAAACAAATTATAGGAAAATCAGGAAATACCGGATCCTCCTCTGGACCACATCTCCATTTTGAAACAAGAAAAACTTCAAATCAAAAAGCTTTAAACCCAAAACTATTTGATTTTAAAATTAAAGACAATAGGCATCCTATTATTAATTCAGCTTTTATCTACAAAATTGATAGTTTAAATAATTACAAAGGACCAGACAAGATTAAATTAAAAAAAATCAATGATTCTCTATATGAAAGCAATACAATTGAGGCTAGTGGAAAAGTAGGTTTTGGAATTTCAGGCTTTGACAGACAAGATCTTGCATATAACAAAAATGGAATCTATAATTACACCGCTTTTTTAAATAATAATAAAAGTATTGAATTCAAATTTGATGAATTTTATTTTCAAGAATCAATTAAAATAAAAACTCTAATTGATTATGAGTATTACATAAAAAACAAAAAGAGAATTATCAAATTATTTAAAGATAAAGGGAATGATTTAAGTGTCTATTCGGGAAACCTCTCTGGATTCGTTGATATTGTTGGAAAAAAATCAGAATACTTGATTGAAATCTCTGACATTGCTGGAAATAAAACTAAAATTAAAATTCCAATTTTAAATAGTATTAAAGAGACCAAATTAAAAAATGATGAAAATTTGATTGAATCAAATAAAAAAATTAAAAATGATCTCGATTATAATTTCAATTTTAAAAATTCTAAAATACAAATCCCAAAAAATACTTTTCTTAAAGATGTTAAGTTAAATATTAAGAACTTTGAGGATTCAATAAAAATTGAAAATCCGTATGTTCCACTATTTAAAAATATTAAAATTGATTTTTTAAATAATAAAAACTCAAAGGGAGATTATTTGGCTTACAGAAATTTTGATGGAGTTGAATCTTTTGCATCCTCTAAACTTGATAATAAAAACTATTTCAACTTAAAAACTAAATCTTTAGGAACTTACTTTATAAAGACCGATTCTATTAATCCAATAATAAAGCCTAATAATTTTAATAACGGAGATTGGATGTCAAAAAAAGAACTTATAAAATTTACAATATTGGATAAAGAAACTGGAATTAAAAGTTATCAAGTTAAGATAAATGATAAGTGGATTTTATTTGAATATGAATACAAAAAAAATGAACTATTTTATAGATTTGATTCCTATTTTAAAAATAATAGAGAAAATAAAATTGAGATAACCGTCGAAGATATGGTAGGTAATAAAACTGAAAAAATATTTACTTTTTATAGAGATTAATTTGAATCAATAAACTCTTTTAAAACATTGATTACTTTCTCAACCTCCTTATTATTATTGTGTTTTGAAAATGAGAATCTTAGAGAGGGTTTGTTGAGATCTTCGTCTGATAAAAATGAGTTTAAAACATGTGACCCTGTAATGCTTCCAGACTGACATGCACTTCCCCTAGAACAAGCAATTCCTTTCATATCCAAATTAAAATCTAATAAAACAGCCTTTTCTTTTGGAATTGGCAGACAAATATTTAATATTGAAAATGAACTCAATAAATCATCATCACAAGATCCATTAAATTTTATTTCAGGAATATCCTTTTTAATTTTTTTGATAAATGTCGATTTAAGGCTAGAAATATGATTGTTATTTTCTTGAATATTTGTGTAGGAATTTATAAATGCTAATTCCATTCCACTAATATTATGGACTGATTCTGTTCCTGCTCTCATTCCTCTTTCTTGATTTCCTCCTATTACAAAAGGATTTAGTTTTAAATTTTTATTAATGTAAACAAATCCAATTCCTTTTGGACCATGAAATTTATGAGCAGATCCAACAATAAAGTCAATATTGAGTTTTGATAGATCAAATTCATACTTACCTATAGACTGAACAGTATCAGAGTGAAAAAGTGCATTATTATCCTTACATAAATTACCGACTAAATTCAAATCTAATTTTGAACCAATTTCATTATTAATATGCATTAAAGAAACTAAACACTTATTACTACATTTTTTAAGTAACGTCTGCAGATGATTATAGTCAATCAAACCATCATTTGAAACATTTACATACTTTAAGTCAATAGATTCTGTTTCTTCCAAATATTTTACAACATTCAGAACTGCTTTGTGTTCAACTTTTGAAGTTATGATTGTTTTTACATTTAAATCTCTTACTGCCGATATCAATACCATGTTATCAGATTCAGTTCCACAGGACGTGAAATATATTTCTGATGTTGAAGCATTAAATTGATTAGCAATAGTTTTTCTCGCTTTTTCAATTAAAGTTCTTGATGATCTACCATAGCTATGAGTAGAATTTGGATTACCAAAATTATCACTCATTACACTTTTCATTTGCTCAATTACTTTTAAATCAATTTGAGTAGTTGCAGCATTATCAAAATAAATTTTATCCATTTTGTTCAAAATCCTTAAGAGTTTTTATAATAATATTTACGGCAGTTGCAATCTGTTTTTTTGTTATTGTAAGTGGAGGGGCGAACCTAATTATGTTTCCGTGCGTTGGTTTGGCCAATAATCCGTTTTCTTTAAGCTTCAGACATATATTCCATGCTGTTTCACTTTCCTCGATATCATTTATTACTATTGCATTTAAAAGACCTTTTCCCCTTACCAGTTTGATTATATTACTAGTTTTGATGTATTCATTAAGTTTCAATCTGAACAGTTCACCCATAATCTCTGAGTTATGGCATAAATTTTCGTCCTTAATAACCTGCAATGCTGCCATAGCAACTTCACATCCAAGTGGGTTTCCACCATAAGTAGAACCGTGTTCACCTGGTCTAATAGTAAGCATAATTTCATTAGATGACAACACAGCTGATACAGGAAGAACTCCACCAGAAAGTGCTTTTCCTAAAATAAGTATATCTGGTTTAAATCCGTGATGATCACAACAAATCATTTTTCCTGTTCTTGCAATTCCGGTCTGAACTTCATCCGCAATAAATAAAACATTATTTTCATTACACAGATTAAAAGCATCGAGTAAGTAATTATCATCAGGCACAACAACTCCTGCTTCACCTTGAATTGGTTCAACCATAAATGCAGCAACATTAGGATCTTTTAAAGACTCTTTTAAAGCTTTTAGGTTATTATATGGTATAATTTCATAACCAGGCATAAAAGGACCAAAGTTTGTTGTGCTTGCTGGATCATTTGAAGAAGAAATAGCGGCTAAAGTTCTTCCCCAAAAATTTCCAGTCACAAATATTATTTTTGCCTGATTTTGAGGAACTTTTTTAACTTCATAAGCCCATTTTCTAGCTAATTTAACAGCTGTTTCTCCACCTTCAACACCAGTATTCATTGGTAAAACACGGTCGTAATTGAAAAATTCTGAAATAAATTTTTCATAATCACCAAGAATATTATTGTGAAAGGCTCTCGAGGTTAAAGTTAGTTTTTGAGATTGGTCAACTAAAGCTTTGATTATTTTAGGGTGACAATGCCCTTGATTAACCGCAGAATATGCAGAAAGAAAATCAAAGTATTTTTTTTCATTTACATCCCAAACATAAATGCCCTCTCCTCTTTTTAGAACAACTGGTAAAGGATGATAATTATGGGCTCCATATTTATTTTCAAGATCTATATAATAATTAGTTTTATCTACACTCATTATTTTTATTTAACATAACAAACCTAATCAATAAAAAAATTAAAATATTGTTTTACTTTTAAATTAAATAATCAATATTAAATATTTTGAAATATATATCAAGCAAAAGTAATCCACTTTTTAAAAATATTTCTAAACTTTCAACAAGTAATCGTAAAAGAAAAAAATCTAACTCATTCATTGTTGAGGGAATTAGTAATATCAAACTGTGTATTGATAATAATTTTAAAGTTTTAGAATTGATTATTTGTTCTGAAATTATTTCAAATAAAAATTTAAAAAGTTTGGAGAAATTTTTAACAAATTTAGAGATGAAAGATTTTTCCAAATCATTGTTTGAAGAAGTTAATTATAAAAAAAATCCAGAAGGAGTAATTGCCTTAATTGAAAGTAAAGTAAATTCTATAAAAAACTTTAAACTTTCCAAAAAACCTTACATACTCATTGTAGAATCTCCTGAAAAACCAGGAAATATAGGGGCTCTTTTAAGAACAGCAGATGCGGCAGGAATGGACGGATTAATAATTGCTAATTCTAGCACTGAGCTATACAATCCTAATACAATTAGATCTAGTCTTGGAAGCTTATTTACTATGCAAATTGCAATAGATTCTACTAAAAATATAATTGATTTTCTTAAGAAGAATAACATAACTATTTATTCAACATTTGTAGAAAATAGTACTAATTATTTAGATATCAATTATAATAAATCATGTGCAATAGTCGTAGGTAAAGAATCTTCATCATTATCAAATTCATGGAAGATTGAATCAGATTGTTTAGTTAAAATTCCTATGAGAGGAAAAATGGACTCTCTAAACTTATCCGTGTGCGCAGCAATAGTTATATTTGAAGGCTTAAAACAAAGAGATGGTAATTAGTCCTCAAATTATATTCTACTTATTAATATCAATAATCCTTTTTAATTTTATTAAGGATTATTTTTTAGATTATTTAAATTCTAAGTTTTTTGACAAAAAAATTCCCGAAAACTTGAGAGATATTTATGATAAAGAAAAATATCAAAAGTCCCAAGATTATAAAAAAACACTTTACAAGTTTGGAAAAATTTCCAAAGCTTATAGTCTTACCATACTATTATTATTCTTTGTTTTAGATGGTTTTTTGTTAGTTGATAATTTTGCCAGATCATTGTTTGAATCCGAACTACTAATCAGTTTAAGTTTTTTTGGAATAATTTTTTTTGGGAGTGATATTTTAAATTTACCTTTTTCATTATATAGTATTTTTATAATTGAAGAAAAGTTTGGTTTTAATAAAACTACTTTCAGAATTTATTTTTTTGACAAAATAAAATCTTGGTTTATTACAATTTTATTTGGAGGAGGTATTTTAAGTTTTATCATATTTCAATTTGAAACAGTTGGTAAAGATTTTTGGATTGTAGCGTGGGTATTTATAACTACTATTTCTGTTTTAATTAATGGTTTTTACGCTCAAATTATTGTACCTCTTTTTAACAAACAAACTAAATTAGAGGAAGGGAATCTTAAAAATGATATTGAAAAATATTCAAAAAAAGTAGGCTTTGATTTAAGTAATATATTCGTAATTGATGGATCCAAAAGATCAACTAAAGCTAATGCATACTTCTCAGGGTTTGGAAAACAAAAAAGAGTTACCCTTTATGACACATTATTAAATAAATTAAATGACAACCAAATCATAGCTGTCATTGCTCATGAAATTGGGCACTACAAAAAAAACCACATTATTTTCAACTTAATATTTTCTACTATTCAAACTGGGTTAATGCTTTATATACTATCACTATTAATCTACATGCCGATATTTTCAGAAGCATTGGGAATCCAAAGTCATAGTTTTCATATTGGATTAATTACATTTTCCATTTTGTATAATCCTATTTCAGAAATTTTTTCTTTAATCTTTAATGTATTTTCAAGAAAGTTTGAGTATCAGGCAGATCATTATGCCAAAGAGACCTTCAATAGTAAGCATTTAATTGAAGCACTAAAAGTTCTTTCTAAAGACAGTCTAAGCAACTTAACTCCTCATCCAAAATACGTCTGGTGGCATTACTCACATCCAACACTAGCACAACGAATAAAACATTTACAATAGTTATAGTTTTTTTAATTATTTTTAGTAATAATGATAATTGATTCAATTAAAGAAAATAGCTTAATTGCTAAAGAATATAAAGAGCTTTTGAAAATTAGCTATCAATCCTTATCCAGAGAAGATAGAAAACTAATTAGGTTAGCTTTTAATACATCTGTTGATGCTCATAAAAACCAAAGAAGAAAATCTGGAGAACCTTATGTATTCCATCCCATTGCTGTTGCAAAAATAGTTGCGTCTAAAATTGGATTAGATGCAACATGTATAGCAGCAGCTCTTTTACATGACGTCATCGAGGATACAGAATATTCTGAAAAAAACATTAAAGAACTTTTTGGAAAAAAAATCTCAAAAATTGTTGTTGGATTAACAAAAATATCAAAGTTAGCCAAAGAGGAAAATGTTTCTCTACAAGCTGAAAATTTCAGAAAAATGTTACTGACTTTGAACGACGATGTAAGAGTTATTTTGATAAAAATTGCAGATAGATTGCACAATATGCAAACACTTGAATCAATGACTAATGAGAAACAAATCAAAATTGCTTCTGAAACATTATATATATATGCTCCAATAGCACATAGAATTGGACTTTATGATGTGAAATCAGAACTTGAAGACTTAGGTCTTAAATATACTGAGCCAGAAATGTTCAATAATATCAAAAATAAAATTGAACAAACTAAAGACGAACAAGATAAATACATTAAAAATTTCTCTCGAAGAATTTCAGAGAAACTTCGAAAAGAAAACCTTAAATTTAAAATTAACGGAAGACCAAAATCTATCTATTCGATTAGAGATAAAATTGTAAATAAAAACATTTCGTTTGAAGAAGTTTATGACAAATTTGCAATTAGAATAATATATCAATCTGAAAATGAAACAGAAAAGTTTTTAGCTTGGAAAATTTACTCAATTATAACCGATCACTATACACCAAATCCCTTGAGACTTAGGGATTGGATAACGTCACCAAGATCAAATGGATATGAAGCTCTTCATATTACAGTTGTTGGGCCAGGGTCAAAATGGGTTGAAGTTCAAATAAGATCAGAAAGAATGCACGAAATTGCAGAAAAAGGATATGCAGCACATTACATGTATAAAAAAGGAAACCAAAATGAAAATGGATTAGAGGAATGGTTAAATAGATTACAGGAAGTTCTCGAAGACACAGATTCTAATGCATTAGATTTTGTGGAAGATTTTAAATTAAATTTATATTCAACAGAAATTTTTGTATTTACACCTGCCGGTGAATTAAAGTCTCTAGCCAAAGGATCTACTGCACTAGATTTTGCTTTTAGTATACATACCGGTTTAGGTTTAAAAACAAGAGGAGTGAAAGTTAATGGAATAATGGTACCATTAAGTCACGTTTTAAAAAGTGGTGATCAAATAGAGATTATAAAATCTGAAAATACTAAACCATCTTCCAGTTGGTTAGACTATGTAAAGACTTCAAGAGCTAAAGCAAAAATAAGGACAGCACTCAAGGAGGATAAAAAAGCTTTGGCTGAAGAAGGAAAAGAAATTCTTAGAAGGAAACTTAAGCAATTAAAAATAAAATTTGACGAAAAAACAATAAATGAATTAGGAAATTATTTGAAACTAAAAACTAGTTTGGATTTATTTTACAGAGTAGGTATTGGAAAAGTTGATAACGTACAATTAAAAAAGTTTGCAAACTACAACAATAGACTAATTAATTTTTTTAGAAAAAGAATTTCAAGAAAACCATCCAAACTAAGTAATTTAGAAAAAGAAATTGGTAATAATTTTGATCAAATAGTATTTGGAAATGAAGAAGAAAAACTTGAATATCTTCTAGCCAAGTGCTGTAATCCAATCGCTGGAGATGATGTATTTGGATTTGTAACAATAAATGAAGGAATTAAAATTCACAAAAAAACGTGTAATAACGCCGTTGGACTACAATCAAAATTTGCGTATAGAATTCTTAAAGCTAAATGGATTGACTCAACCATTCAAGACTATACCTCCACAATAAAAATATCTGGAATAGATAATTTAGGAATAGTAAATCAAATAACTAAACTTATTTCAAACACTTTAAATATTAATATAAAAAAAATGAGTTTTGATACAGTTGATAATATATTTAGAGGAAAAATTACTTTGAAAGTAAAAACAAAAAATATATTAAATGATTTAATTAAAAGATTAAAAAAAATAAATGGTATTGAAAAGGTAGTTAGAGAATAGTTAATCTATAAATTTTAACCTAATTTTGAAATTATGAGTATAGAAAAAAACCAGAAAATAGTAAAAGATGTTTTTACAAAGTTTCTTGATTATAAAAGTCATAGAAAAACACCTGAACGGTTTGCTATTTTAAGAGAAATCTATGACTCATCTGAACATTTTGATATTGAATCTTTATATGTTAAAATGAAAAATAAAAACTACAGAGTCAGTAGAGCTACTTTATACAATACTATTGAACTATTACTTGAATGTAAACTCGTAAGAAAACACCAATTTGGATCAAATCAAGCTCAATATGAAAAATCTTATTTTGATCATCAACACGATCATATTATTTTAACAGATACTGGAGAAGTAATAGAGTTCTGCGATCCTAGAATACAAGGCATAAAAAAAAATATTGAAGAAATTTTTGGAGTGAAAATCAACAATCACTCATTATATTTCTATGGAGAAAAAATAAAGAAATAATATATGAAAGTTGATTTACTATTAGGTCTTCAGTGGGGAGATGAAGGAAAAGGAAAAATTGTTGATGTTCTAACTAAAAATTATGACATAATAGCTCGTTTTCAAGGAGGACCAAATGCTGGGCATACCCTAGAATTTGATGGAATAAAACACGTTCTACATACAATACCATCCGGTATATTTCACGAAAAATCAATAAATTTAATTGGTAATGGAGTTGTAATTGACCCAGTTATATTTGAAAAAGAAATTGAAAAACTAGAACCATTTAATATTAATTTTAAAAAATCCTTATGCATTTCTAGAAAAGCACATATTATTTTACCAACCCATAGGCTTCTGGATGCTGCTTCAGAACTTTCAAAAGGAAAATCTAAAATTGGATCAACTCTTAAAGGCATTGGACCTACTTACATGGACAAAACTGGAAGAAATGGTATAAGAATTGGAGACATTGAACTTCCTGATTGGATGAGTAAGTATCGTAAGCTTTCTAACAAGCACGAGGCTATGATAAAAAACTACAAAGTTGATTTACAATATAATTTAGAAGAACTTGAAGAAGATTTTTTTAAAGCTATTGAAAAGTTAAAACAAATTCCATTTATTGATAGCGAGAACTTTATTTTTGATCAATTAGATAACAATAAAAATATTTTAGCAGAAGGTGCTCAAGGCTCTCTGCTTGACATTGACTTTGGAACTTATCCATATGTAACTTCCTCTAATACAACTGCTGCAGGAGCTTGTACTGGATTAGGAGTTGCC
Source organism: uncultured Bacteroidota bacterium (assembly GCA_902559035.1). Taxonomy (GTDB): domain Bacteria; phylum Bacteroidota; class Bacteroidia; order Flavobacteriales; family Flavobacteriaceae; genus MAG-121220-bin8. The sequence continues at coordinate 1,543 of CACEGG010000021.1, read as the reverse complement.
CCAAACAAAATAAAGGATGTTTTTGGAATTTTTAAAGCATATACAACTAGAGTTGGAAGCGGTCCTTTTCCAACTGAACTGTTTGATAAAAATGCCGAAACGATGAGTAGAGTTGGAAATGAGTTTGGAGCTACTACAGGAAGACCAAGAAGATGCGGTTGGTTAGATTTAGTTGCTTTAAAATATGCCGTAAAAATCAACGGCGTGACTAAATTAATGATGATGAAAGGAGATGTTCTTTCTGGTTTTAAAAAAATAAAAGTGTGTACTGGTTATGATTATAATGGAGAAAAAATTCAACATTTTCCTTTTTCAGTTGATACAGATAAACTAAAACCAATTTATTCTGAATTTGATGGTTGGAAAGAAGACATAAGTAAAATAAAAACAGAAAAAGCCTTTCCTAAAACATTTATGAACTATGTCTCATATTTGGAAAAGGAATTACAGGTTCCTATTGCAATTATTTCAGTTGGACCAGATAGAAATCAAACCATAATCCGTTAATAAAGTTTGAAAATAAGAATTTCAATAATTTTTCTACTACTTTTTAATATTATTTTATCTCAAGAAAAAAAGATTATACAGATAATAGAGGCAGGTTCATTTGATAGAAATGAAAAAGTTCTCCCTGGAGCAAATATCCTAAAGAAAGATAAAAATACGAGAGTTCATCTTTTACATGAAGGTATGGACATATGGTCAGACTACGCATTATTCTACAAAAAAAATAACTCATTCATGGCCAGAGGAAATGTAGTTGTAAAACAAGGTGACAGTATAGAACTATTTAGTGAAATATTGGATTATGATGGAAATACTAGAAAAATTGTAGCAAAGAAAGATGTTCTTTTTAATAACAACAGTACTAACTTAAAAACACAAATTTTATACCATGACAGAAACCTAAAAGAAATTTATTTCGAAAATGGCGGGGTTATTAAGGATTCAGTAAACACTATTAAAAGCAATGAAGGAAAGTATTTTTTAGAAAGTTCTAAATACAGCTTTAAAAATCGTGTAAATGTTTACAATAGTGATTACAATATTAATTCAGAAAAATTAGATTATTTTACTGAGTCTGAAAAGGCATTTTTTTATGGCCCAACTGTTATAAATGGAACGGATTATACAATCTTTTGTGAAAAAGGGTTTTATAACACAAAAGCTAAAAGCGGTTATTTTGTAAAAAAATCTAAAATTTTATATGATAATAGAAAGATTGAAGGTGATAGTTTAATTTTTGATGATTTAAAAAAATATGCCTCTGGCAGACAAAATGTAATTATAACAGATACCATTAATAACACAATTATTAAAGGGGATTTCGGTCAAGTTTATAAGGCGTTAGATTCAGCTATGATTACAAAAAATTCATACGCCATTAAAATTTTTCAAAGAGATTCTCTTTTCATAAAAGCTGACTCATTATTTGCTATTGGACCAGAGAACAACAGGTTAATTAAAGGTAGATTCAATGTTAATTTTATAAAATCAAATATGTCTGGTAAATCTGACAAATTTATAATGAATCAAAAAAGTG
>CACEGG010000020.1 GCA_902559035.1 uncultured Bacteroidota bacterium | reverse complement strand
AAATTTATTTTGTTTTTAAAAGGGGGATACCTTAATGGAGGGTCAATCCATAGGGGTTTACTAAGATATGGTTTAAAGTGAGAAAAAGTTTCAAAAGTTGATTCTCCATGATATTTACCCATTCCACTTTGTCCTATTCCTCCAAATGGAAGCCTATCATTTGCTATATGCATAACTGTATCATTAATTGCACCTCCTCCAAATGGGTAGGATTCTAAAAATTTTTGTCCAAATTCTGTCTTTCTTGTAAAAATGTATAAGGCTAGGGGATGAGAGTATTTTTTTACAATATCATGAACTTCGTTAAAGTTATCATATTCAATTATAGGTAAGATGGGTCCGAATATTTCATCTTCCATTATTTTTGTGTCTTTGTCGTTTATTTCAACAAGAGTTGGTTCAAAGAATTTATCATCAAAATTAAAATTCCCCCCATGTAAAATATTTTGTTTTTCTAGTAAAGAAACTAAATAATTCATGTGTTTATCACTGATAATTCTTCCATATTCTTTGTTGTTCATTACATTATTTCCGTAGATTTTGACGATTTGTGTTTTTAATTCTTTAATGAATTTATCTTTAATTTTCCTATTCACTACAAGAAAGTCTGGTGCAATACAAGTTTGACCACAATTGGTGAACTTCCCCCAGACAATTCTTTTTGCTGACACCTCCAATGATGCTGTTTCATCAACAATACATGGATTTTTTCCTCCAAGCTCAAGAGTTGTTGGGGTTAAATTAATTGCAGCTGCTTTAGCTACTATTTTCCCTACACCTACACTTCCAGTAAAAAATATATAATCCCACTTAAACTTAAGGAGTTTAGTTGATGTTTCAACACCACCATTAACAACAATAACATGACCTGGATCAAAAACAGAACTAATTATTTTTTCTAAAATTAAACTCGTGTTTGAAGAATATTCTGAAGGTTTAAGTACAACTGTATTACCTGCAGCTATAGCTCCAATTAATGGAGCTATTGATAATTGAAAGGGATAATTCCAAGGTGAAATATGCAGAGTATTTCCATAAGGTTCTGGAATGATATAATCTGAAGATGGAAAATTAATTAAAGAAGATTTAACTGCTTTTCTTTTTGTCCATTTTCTAATATTTTTAAGAGCTATATTAATTTCGGTATAGATAAAATGAATTTCAGTTAAATAGCTTTCTCCTTTAGACTTACCTAAATCTTTAAATAAAGCTATCTCTATTTCTTTTTCACTGTTCTTAATTTCTTTTAAAAGGTTATTTAATTTTTGAATTCTAAAATTAATATCAAATGTTTTTTTAGAGGAAAAATAATTTATTTGATTGTCAATTAATGTTTTTAATGCAGTATCCATAAAAAATAGCTTTTTTAAATCTTTAAATTGTGATTTTCGTAAAAATATGAATAATATGAGAGAAGATGAATATTAATTAAATTTTTGTTTACTTTTATCGTGTTATAGATTTTACTCCTTTTCCATGGACAAGGGGTTTTTTTTTAGAATATGATTTTAAATAAATATAGCCAAGCTGTTACTCAAGATCCAACTCAACCAGCTGCAAAAGCAATGCTTCATGCCATTGGTTTATCATCTGAAGATTTAACTAAACCTTTTGTTGGTGTTGCAAGTACTGGATACGAAGGAAATCCATGTAACATGCATTTAAATGATCTTTCTAAAAAAATCAAACAAAGTATTTTAAAAAACAATTTAGTTGGATTAATTTTTAATACAATTGGAGTTAGTGATGGAATATCTATGGGAACTCAAGGTATGAGATATTCACTTCCATCAAGAGATATTATTGCTGATTCTATCGAAACAGTTGTTCAAGCTATGGCCTATGATGCATTAATTACTGTAGTGGGTTGTGATAAAAATATGCCAGGTGCACTAATGTCTATGTTAAGACTAAATAGACCATCAATTTTAGTATACGGCGGTACAATTGCTCCAGGTTGTCACAATGATAAAAAGCTTGATGTTGTTTCTGCGTTTGAAGCCTGGGGTGAGAAGGTCTCTGGAAAAATAGATGAATCTGAGTTTTCTGATATTATTAAAAATGCATGTCCTGGTGCTGGAGCATGTGGAGGTATGTATACAGCCAACACAATGTCTTCTGCAATTGAGGCAATGGGAATGTCACTTCCTTACACTTCTTCAAATCCCGCAACAAGTAATGAGAAAATTGATGAATGTGATATAATTGGATCAGCGATTGATAATTTGATTAAAAATGATTTAAAACCTTTGGACATTGTTACGAGAGAATCAATCATTAACGCTGTCAGATTAATTACTGTTTTAGGAGGTTCAACAAATGCTGTTCTTCATATTCTAGCTATTGCAAAAAGTGCAAATATTGACTTTAATATTGATGATTTTCAAGAAATTTCTGATTCTACTCCTTTTTTAGCAGACTTGAAACCAAGTGGTAAATTCTTGATGGAAGACCTTCATAATGTAGGAGGGATTCCAGCTGTCATGAAATATATGCTTGAAAATAATTTATTAAACGGTGATTGTATGACCGTTACTGGTAAAAGTATTTCAGAAAATTTGAATGATGTTAAAGCTCTAAAAAAAGACCAAAAAATAATTAATCCAATTTCAAATCCAATAAAAAAATCTGGTCATATTAGAATTTTATATGGAAATATAGCTTACAATGGCTCAGTTGCTAAAATTACTGGAAAAGAGGGATTGACTTTTACTGGAAAAGCAATTGTTTTCGATTCTGAACAAGAAGCAAACGATGGTATTAAAAATGGTTTAGTAGAAAAGGGCAATGTGGTTGTTATACGTTATGTTGGGCCAAAAGGAGGACCTGGAATGCCTGAAATGTTAAAACCCACCTCAGCGATAATGGGTGCTGGATTAGGTGGTGATGTTGCACTAATAACTGATGGAAGATTCTCAGGAGGAACACATGGTTTTGTAGTTGGACATATATGTCCTGAGGCTCAAGAGGGTGGTAATATTGCGTTTATAGTAAATGGTGATACATTAACGATAAATGCAGTAAACAATACAATATCAGTTGATATTTCTGATGAAGAATTGGATAAAAGAAAATCGAATTGGATTAAGCCAGATTTGAAATTTAAAAGTGGTATATTATATAAGTATTGTAAAAATGTTTCCGATGCATCACATGGATGTATTACAGATAAATGATGAGTAGTAATAAAAAAATATCTGGAGCAGAAGCTGTAATAAGGTCTTTAATTGAAGAGGGTGTAGATTTAATATATGGATATCCTGGTGGCGCAATTATGCCCATATATGATGAATTGTACAAGTTTCAAGATAAGTTAAATCATGTTTTAACTAGACACGAACAAGGAGCTACTCATGCAGCTCAGGGATTTTCTAGAGTTTCTGGAAAAGTTGGTGTAGTAATGGCAACATCAGGTCCAGGTGCAACAAACCTTGTTACTGGAATTGCTGATGCCCAAATTGATTCAACCCCAATGGTTTGTATTACAGGTCAAGTTGCATCTCACTTATTAGGCTCTGATGCATTTCAGGAAACTGATATAATCGGAATTTCTACCCCAGTTACAAAATGGAATTGTCAAGTAACAAAAGCTGAAGATATTCCGAAAGTTCTGTCAAAAGCATTTTATATTGCTAAATCTGGTCGACCAGGACCTGTATTGATAGACATAACTAAAGATGCTCAATTTGAACTATTTAATTATTCATATAAAAAATGCATTTCTGTAAGGAGCTATAATCCTGTCCCAAATTACTCTTCAGATCTCATTGAAAAAGCTGGACAACTAGTTAACAATGCTAAAAAGCCATTCATTGTTTTTGGTCAAGGCGTAATTCTAGGTAATGCAGAAATCGAATTTAGAGACTTTATAGAAAAAACTGGAATTCCTTCAGCATGGACAATTTTAGGTCTTTCAGCCCTACCAACTGACCATTACTTAAATGTTGGGATGGTAGGTATGCATGGAAATTATGGTCCAAATGTACTTACTAACGAATGTGATCTTCTTATTGCAGTTGGTATGAGATTTGACGATAGGGTTACTGGTAATCTTAAAACTTATGCAAAACAAGCTAAAATTATTCATTTGGAAATTGATCCAGCTGAAATTGATAAGAATGTAAAGTGTGATGTCCCATTGTTAGGAGATGTAAAAACAACATTGCCATTATTAACTAAGATTGTTAAAAATAATACACACGACATATGGTTAAAAACCTTTTCATCTTACTACAAAAAAGAATTTGAAAAAGTCATAGAAAATGAAATCAATCCATCCAAACCGGGTTTGACTATGGCTGAAGTTATAAAAGAAATAAATCTTTCAACAAATGGTAATGCAGTAATTGTCACAGATGTTGGTCAGCATCAAATGGTAGCTTGTAGATACGCAAAATTCAACGAATCAAAATCAAATGTAACCTCTGGTGGTCTTGGCACTATGGGTTTTGCACTGCCTGCAGCTTTAGGAGCTAAAATGGGAGCTCCAAATAGAGAAGTTGTAGCTATTATTGGTGATGGGGGATATCAAATGACTATACAAGAATTAGGGACTATTTTTCAAACTGGAAGTGCTGTTAAAATAGTTGTATTAAATAATGATTTTCTAGGGATGGTAAGACAATGGCAGCAAATGTTTTTTGAAAAAAGATATGCCTCAACAGAATTAGTTAACCCAGATTTTGTAACTATAGCTAAAGGATATTATATAGATGCTGATAGAGTTAGCGAGAGAAAGAATTTAAAATTAGCAATTAATAAGATGATTAAATCAAAAAAACCTTACTTTCTTGAGGTTAAAGTTGAAAAAGAAGATAATGTTTTCCCAATGATCCCTACCGGAGCTTCAGTCTCCGATATAAGATTAGAATAAGATGAAAGACAAAAAGAACACCTTTACAGTTTCTATTTACACAGAAAATAACATTGGTTTGTTAAATAGGATTTCTGCTATTTTTTTAAAAAGACATATTAATATTGAAAGTTTAACAACATCACAGTCAGAAATTGATAATATTTATCGATTTGTTATTGTTGTCAGTGTAACAGAGTCAATGATTAAAAGAATAATAAAACAGATTAATAAACAAATAGAGGTTATATCATCATTTTATCATACGAATCAAGAAACTATTTTTTTAGAAACTGCTCTATATAAGGTTAAGTCAAAATCCTTATTTGACGAGAAGCATATACAGAAAATTATAAAAGAAAGTCAAGCTAATATAGTCATAGTATCTCCAAATTATTTTGTAATTGAAAAAACAGGATGGAGGGAAGAAACTGAAAAATTGTATAACGAATTAGAACCTTATGGTCTTTTACAATTTGTAAGATCAGGAAGAATCTCAGTATCAAAAGAACCGATGAATATCTCAAATATACTGGGATTAAATACAGATAAATAACTATGAAAAATTATTTTAATCAATTAACATTAAGTAAAAAAATAGAACAATTAGGTAAATGCCGATTTATGGATTCCTCGGAATTTAATAATGGTATCTCTGCATTAAAGGATAAGAAAATTGTAATAATTGGATGTGGTGCTCAAGGCCTTAATCAAGGTTTAAACATGAGAGACTCAGGTTTAAATATCTCATTTGCTCTCCGAAAAGAAGCTATTATTCAAAAGAGAGACTCTTTTTTAAATGCATCCTCTAACAAATTTAATATTGGAACTTTTGAAGAATTGATTCCAGATTGTGATATGGTACTAAATCTAACACCAGATAAAAATCATACTGATGTTGTAAATAAACTAATGCCATTAATGAAACAAAATTCAATCCTTTCTTACTCTCATGGATTTAATATTGTTGAGGAAGGTATGGAAATAAGAAAAGATATCACAGTGGTTATGGTTGCTCCTAAATGTCCTGGCTCTGAGGTCCGAGAAGAGTATAAAAGAGGTTTTGGTGTTCCAACATTGATTGCAGTACATCCCGAAAATGATCCTCACAAAATTGGTATGGATATTGCAAAAGCATATGCAGTTGCTACAGGTGGAAACAGAGCAGGTGTTCTTGAATCCTCATTTGTTGCTGAAGTTAAATCGGATTTAATGGGTGAACAAACTATTTTGTGTGGAGTTCTTCAAACTGGATCAATACTTTCTTTCAATAAAATGATTCAAAATGGAATTGAACCTGGATATGCATCAAAATTAATTCAATATGGTTGGGAGACTATAACAGAAGCCTTAAAACATGGAGGGATAACTAACATGATGGATAGACTAAATAATTCTGCAAAAATTGAGGCTTTTAAACTTTCTGAAGAACTTAAAGATATTATGAGACCTTTATTTGAGAAACACATGGATGATATTATGTCTGGTCATTTCTCATCTACAATGATGGCTGATTGGAAAAATAACGATCAAAATCTTCATAACTGGAGAGCTATGACAGGAGAAACAGCATTTGAAAAAACAGAACCATCTGATGTTGAAATTTCGGAACAAGAATTTTTTGACAATGGCTTGCTTATGGTTGCTTTCATCAGATCTGGAGTAGAATTAGCATTTGAAACAATGACTAAATCTGGTATTATTGATGAGTCGGCATATTATGAATCTTTACACGAAACTCCATTAATAGCAAATCTAATAGCAAAAAAGAAGTTATTCGAAATGAATAGAATTATTTCTGACACAGCTGAATATGGATGTTATTTATTTGACCATGCATGTAAACCTATATTAGAAGACTTCTTCAAAAAAATAGAAAGTAAACACATCGGATCTAAGTGTGATTTGACTGATGATTTTGATAACACAGATCTAATTAAAGTTAATGATGTTATAAGAAATCACCCTGTAGAAACAATAGGAAAAAAACTAAGATTATCTATGACATCAATGAAAAAAATTGTTTAATCACTTATTATGAAATCAATACCAAAAGAATTCCAATTAAATGAAATTATTAATCATACTGAGTATTTAATAAACGGAAAAATAAATCAGTGGGATGGAAAACAGGCTAGTGTTTTTTCTACATTATTATGTGATGTTTCTGAAAAAGAACCACAGTTAATTGGAAAAACCCCTGAAATGTCAGGAGATTTCGCATTAAAAGCTTTAGAGGCTGCTCATAATGCTTTTAACTATGGTCAAGGAGAATGGCCTACTATGAAGGTTTATGAAAGGATAAATTGTATGGAAAATTTCGTTGAAAAAATGCTTTCTAAGAGAGAAGAAATTGTTAAACTTTTAATGTGGGAAATTGGTAAGAATTTAAATGATTCAAGGAAAGAATTTGATCGAACCGTTGAGTATATTAATGATACCATTGAAGAGTATAAAGTTATAGACAGAAAAGGTGCTACTTTTCAAAATAAATCTGGTGTAAGAGCTTTAATTAGAAGAGGTCCATTAGGAGTTGTTTTATGTTTAGGACCATATAATTATCCTTTAAATGAAACTTTTGCATTACTCATTCCTGCTATAATAATGGGTAATACTACTATTTTTAAACCAGCTAAACATGGAGTGTTACTAATTGCCCCACTTTTAGAAGCTTTTCAAGAATCTTTTCCCCCTGGTGTTGTTAATATTGTTTTTGGTAGAGGAAGGGAAATAGCCACACCAATAATGAAAACTGGTAAAATTGATGTCTTAGCTCTAATTGGCCACAGTTCATCAGCTATATCACTTCAAGATTTACATCCACAAAAAAGTAGGCTTCGTCTTGTTCTAGGTTTAGAAGCAAAAAACCCGGGAATTATACTTAAAGATGCAGATATTGATTTAACTATTAAGGAGTGTATTTCCGGAACATTATCCTTTAATGGACAGAGATGTACAGCGCTTAAAATACTTTACGTTCATGAAGATATTAAAGATGAGTTTTTAGATAAATTTTCAAAAGCTGTTGATGAACTTACATTAGGTCTTCCTTGGGACAATACTTTATTAACTCCACTTCCTGAACCCTCAAAACCTAAATATATAACTGATTTAATTGATGATGCTATTAATAAAGGTGCCAAAATTATAAATAAAAGAGGAGGGGAAAAACAAAAGAATTTCGTTTTTCCAGCTGTATTGTATCCTGTAAACAAAGAAATGAATGTTTATAAAGAAGAACAATTTGGTCCGGTTATTCCAATAATTTCTTTTAATAATATCTCAACTCCAATCAAAGATATGTCAGAATCTAATTATGGACAACAGGTTAGTATTTTTGGAAAAGATGTGGACACATTAGGTCCAATTATTGATTCAATGGTTAATTTAGTTTGTAGGGTTAATCTTAACAGTGCATGTCAAAGAGGACCTGATATTTATCCTTTTACCGGAAGAAAAGATTCCGCTGTGGCAACACTAAGTGTTCACGATGCATTAAGGTCTTTTTCAATCAGAACTTTTGTTGCTTCTAAAGATAACGAACTAAACAAAAATATACTTAGGGAAATGATTGATTCTAAAAAGTCACACTTTATCAGAACAGATTATTATCTTTAGCTGTTAAGCATAACAGGCATTACTAACATTGTAATTTCCTCTGATTCTGATTCCGACTTAGTCGGTGTGAGTATCCCTGCTCTATTTGGCAATGAAAGCTCAAGTTTAACCTCATCTGAGTTAAGGTTGGATAACATTTCTGTAAGAAATCTTGAATTAAAACCAATCTGCATATCATCTCCATTATAATTACATATTAATCTTTCTTCAGCTTTGTTACTGTAATCCAAATCTTCTGCAGAAATTATTAGCTCATTTCCTGTTATTTTTAATCTAACTTGATGAGTTGTTTTATTAGAAAAAATACTAACTCTTTTGGTTGAGTTTAAGAAAAGAGATCTGTCAATTGTTAAAACATTAGGATTTTCTTTAGGAATAACTGCTTCGTAATTTGGATATTTACCATCTATTAATCTACAAGTTAAAGATAAATTTGAAAATACAAATTTAGCATTACTTTCATTGAATTCTATTTCAACATCATATTCATCAGAAGCTAATATTCCTTTAAGAACATTTAATGGTTTTTTTGGCATTATAAATTCAACTAATTTTTCAGATTTATAATCAGTTCTTACATATCTTACTAATTTATGAGCATCAGTAGCAACAAATGTTGAATTTTCACTTGAAAATTGAAAAAAAACACCACTCATAACCGGTCTCAAATCATCATTTCCTGAGGCAAAAATTGTTGTATTTATTGCTTCAAAAAGGACTTTTGAAGATATAGATGATTTAGAAGGATCTGTAATAGGAAGTGTTTTAGGAAATTCATCTCCTTTCGCATAGGCTAATGCATATTTTCCATGATCTGAGCTAATTTCAATTGTATTATTTTCTAAAATATTAAAGGTTAAAGGTTGTTCTGGAAATGTTTTTAAGGTATCTATAAGTAATTTGGCTGGAACAGCAATAGATCCAGAATCATCAGATTCAATTTTAATTTCTGCACTTAATGTGGTCTCAAGGTCAGATGCAGTAATCTTTAATGATGATTGTGAAATTTCAAATAAAAAATAATCTAATATTGGAAGAGTATTGTTAGTATTCAATATTCCACCTAAAATTTGAATATTTTTTAACAATAAAGAACTTGAAGTAATAAATTTCATGTGTAATTAATAAACCTTAAATATATTAGTTTAACTCAATAAAAGAAAACAATTTTATTAACAGTTTTATTTAAATTTAATAGTAATAATATCTCTATAATCTAATCCAAATAAACTTGATGCTCCTCCAGAAATTAATGGATTGCTTTTATATATTGAAAGTTCTAAGTAATCATTTTTATTAAATAGAGCAATTTTTTTTCCAATTTCCTTCCTATTCTCCTTAACTACATCAAATCTAATAGCTTGGCTATATGATTTTACAATTTCCTTAAATTTATAATTCCTTGCATTGATTTCAAAGGATTGAGATTTTCCAAATTCTTGAAATAATTTTTTTGAAATGTTAGTAACTACATTTTCATAATTGTCTACATAAATTACATTACCAATAATTTCTTTAGTTTTTTCATTTAATATTGGATTTATATTGTATAATTCTTTCAAGTTATCTTTTTGTTTTCCAACTAAATCAATTGAACCTCCTCTGTATATGTGTGCTGCAATTTTTACAAAAACATCAACAACTGAAAAAGTTGAAATAACATCGTTATGAATATTTATCTCAATAATTTTTTCAGGATTAATTTTATTAGATAATAAGGACATAATTCCATTATCTGCACATATAAAATAATGTCCATCTAGTTTAACAGCTAAATGATTTTGTTCAGGATTTTTTTCCGAGTCAACTCCTATAATATGAATTGACCCCTCAGGAAAATTTTTATAAGCATTTTCAATTATATATGCAGCCTCAATAATATTAAATGGTGAAACATTATGAGATATATCAACTATATTAACATTGCCTAATTCATTGAATAAAGCACCTTTAACTGATCCACTGTAATGATCTTTGACACCGAAATCGGTTGTTAACGTTATAACGCTCATTTGTTAATATAAAATTAAATTTCGAGACTAAAATTTATATAAATTTACAATATGCCTTTAACAATAACATAAGTAATATTGAAAAAACTAGAATATTTTATAAAAGACATTCATCCAGTAGATTTTTTTGACAAAAAAAATTATGATGTCATAAAAATTATAAAAAATAATTTTCCTAAAGTTAAAATTATTGCAAAGGGAGATAGAATTGTAGCAAATGGAGATGATTCTCTAATTATTCAGTTAAGAATTAGACTAGATTCATTAATTATGATAATGCGAGATAATGATAGTATAAATGATAAAACAATTAATGCAATAATGTCTGGACATGGTGATGAATTAATTTCCTCATTGCATGGTAAGATTATTTTATACGGAGTGGGAAAGAAAAAAATAAAAGCCCATACTATAAATCAGATTAAGATTGTTGATGCATTCGAAAACAATGATATGGTTTTTGCTATTGGTCCAGCAGGAACAGGAAAAACATATACAGGAATAGCAGTTGCTGTAAAAGCTTTAAAAGATAAAATTGTTAAAAAAATTATCTTAACAAGACCAGCAGTAGAAGCTGGCGAAAGTCTTGGATTTTTGCCTGGTGACATGAAAGATAAGTTAGATCCATACATGCAGCCACTTTATGATGCATTAAAAGAAATGATTGCTACTGAAAAACTTGATGATTATTTAAAAAGAGGTATCATTGAAATCGCTCCATTAGCATACATGAGAGGAAGAACTTTAGATAATGCATTTGTTATATTGGATGAAGGACAAAACACTACTCATAATCAAATGAAAATGTTTCTAACAAGAATGGGTAATAATGCTAAATTTATGATTAACGGAGATCCTGGTCAAATTGATTTACCAAGACGAGTCATTTCTGGTTTAAAAGAAGCCAATCTTATTTTAAAAAATGTTGAAGGAATAAAAATGATATATTTAGATGATTCTGATGTAATAAGACATCAGGTTGTAAAAAGAATAATAGAAGCATATAAAAACTCTGAACATACTAATTAATATTTATGAATACATTAACTGAGACAGATTATAACTTCCCTAACCAAACTTCAAAGTATTCAGGAAAAGTTAGAGAAGTATATAAAATTAAAAATGATGTTTTAGTGATGATAGCTACAGATAGACTTTCTGCATTTGATGTGGTTCTTCCAAGAGGAATACCTTATAAAGGTCAAATTTTAAATCAAATTGCATGTAAAATGCTTAGTTTAACCTCTCATATTGTTCCTAATTGGCTAAAAGCTTCTCCTGATCCTAATGTTTCAATTGGAGAAGCTTGTAATCCATTTAAAGTCGAAATGGTAATTAGAGGGTATTTATCAGGTCATTCTGCACGAATCTATAAATCTGGAAAAAGAAGTATTTGTGGAGTTTCAATGCCTGAAAACATGAAAGAAAATGACAAATTTCCATTTCCGATAATAACACCAACAACAAAAGCACAAAATGGTTTACACGATGAAGATGTTTCCAGAGACGATATATTAAAAAATAAAATAGTTAGTGAACGCGATTATATAATTTTAGAAAATTATACAAAAAATCTTTATGAGGAGGGGAGTAGAATTGCTAATAAACAAGGTTTGATTTTAGTTGATACTAAATATGAATTTGGAAAAAACTCAAAAGGTGAAATTGTATTAATCGATGAAATTCATACTCCAGACTCTTCGAGATACTTTTATTTAGATACTTACGAAAAACTACAAAATTTAAATTTACCACAAAAACAATTATCAAAAGAATTTGTGAGACAATGGTTAATTTCAAATGGTTTTCAGGGTCTAAAAAATCAAAAAATCCCTGAAATGTCAGATGATTATATTAATGGAGTTTCAGAAAGGTATATTGAATTGTTTGAAAAAATTACTGGTGAAAAATTTGTAAAGGAGGATTTAGTTAATATTGAAAATAGAATTAATAAAAATGTTACAGATTATTTGAATTTATAAACCTTTTTATTTCATCAATTTCTACATTATTTTCAATCCATACTAAATTCTTATTTTTTAACCAAGTCATTTGTCTCTTCGCGTATCTTCTCGTGTTTTGTTTAATTTTTTCTATAGCTTGACTTTTTGTAAGATTTCCCTTAAAATGTTCAAACAACTCTTTATACCCAACAGTGTTTAAAGGATTTAAATCTTTAAAGTTCAAGAGAGTTTTAGCTTCTTTTATTAACCCATCAGAAATCATTTTATCAACTCTGTAATTTATTTTTTTATATAATAATTCTCGATCTACTTTAATGCCGAAATTGACACTTTCAAAGTCATATTTTTTATTTTTTTTATTTAAAAATGAAGAGTATGGTTTTCCAGTTGAAATGCAAACCTCAAGCGCTCTAATTAATCTTCTATGATTATTGACATCAACGATATCATAATATTCTGGGTCTAATTCTTTCAATTTATTTTTTAAAAATAAAATACCTCTAGAATTGTGCTTTTCGTTTAACAATTCTCTAACTCCTAATTTAATTTTTGGAAATTTATCAATACCATTTACTATAGCATCCATATACATTCCCGATCCACCTGTAAGTATTATATAATCATCTTTTTTAAATAAATTTTCAATCAATTTTAAAGCATCATTTTGAAAATCACCAACAGTATAATTGTCTTTAACTGATTTATGATGAATAAAATAATGATTAGCTTTTGAAAGTTCGAGTTTTGAAGGAACAGCTGTACCAATTGACATTTCTTTATAAAATTGCCTTGAATCACATGAAATAATTGAACAGTTTAGATTTTGTGCTAAACGAATACTCAAATTTGTCTTTCCAGAAGCAGTCTGACCGGAAATTGTGATTAGTTTTTTTTTCAATTATTAATTTCTAGATTAATTATTTTCTCACATTTGTTTTTTCTTAAATATTTTAAGATTAGTTCTTTAGAATTATCAATATTTTCATTCTTAACAATCAAAGATTCTAAAATTTCTATGTTATTGATCTGATAATTTAAAGAAAAGAATCCATAACCAATGTATTTATTGTTTTTAATAAGTATTACACTTTTTTCATTAAGACTTCTTCCTTTGTCAATAATCAACATGTCTTTATACTTGAAGCTTAAATCTTTTTGTAAGATTTTTATTTGAGAGTTATTATTTTCTACTTTTGAGTCTTTGATTCCATAAATTTTGTTTAAACCTTCAAGTCTTTTGTTAGCAACCTTAAGAGAGGAATAATATTCAAGATAACTTTCTCTTTCGTCGAAATGAGAGATACGTAAAAAAAGATTACCAATAGAATTTTCACAAATTTCTAGAGCAAATTTCTTAACTGTGTTCTTTAAAAGTTTATTAAATTTTGGTTTATGTCTCTTAACTTCATTATTTTCTTTTAAAAGTGCTATTAGTTCACTCCCAGTTTTTTCAAATGAAACATCATTAATTTCAAGTTGAATATTTAACGATTTATTTGATTTCCCTGTTAAATGTTGGTTAACTCTATTTTTAATATTTTTACTTTTCCCTATGTAAATTAATTTTCCTTCACTATTATGTAAATAATAAATGCCAGTGTCAATAGGTAATTTACCAATAAGTTTTTGCCATTTATTTTTTGGTGTTTTTTCTTTCCATGAAATGAGACTTGTTAGAATTTCTTTATTTGAATCTTTTAAAATTAGAAGTTTAAATAATTCTACTGTCGCTATAGCATCTCCAGAGGCTCTATGCCTATTTGTAATAGGAATTCCTAAGCTTTTTACTAGATTTCCAAGTTTATATGATTTTAAATTTGGAATTAACTTTTTTGATAATTTGACTGTACATATCTGAGGAATATTAAAATCATAGCCTAATCTGTCAAATTCAATTTTTATCATTCTATAATCAAATGATGAATTATGAGCTACTAAAATGGAGTTTTCAGTAATTTCTAGAATTCTTTTTGCAACTTGAAAGAATTTTGGTGCGTTTGATACCATTTTGTCAGTAATTCCTGTTAATTGTTGAACAAAAGGTTGTATGGGTATTTCAGGATTAATTAAACTTATAAATTGATCTACGATATTTTCTCCATCAAATTTATATATTGCAATTTCGGTTATTCCTTCTTGATTGAATTTACCACCTGTTGTCTCTACGTCAATTATCGAATACAATATATATATTTATTATCTATCTCCAAAAATACTACTTCCAAGCCTAATCAAATTACTATTACAATTAATGGCAATTTTAAAATCTCCGCTCATACCCATGGAGAGTATTTCTAAGTTTAGAAATTTTTTGTGTTTCTTATAAAACTTATGTAGAGAATAAAATTCGTCTTTAATTTTATTTTCATCTTTTGTAAAACTAGCCATTCCCATCATTCCTTTAATACAAATATTTTTCAGAGTTTTTATTTCATTTTTGTTTATTAATTCTTCAAATTCTTGGTAACTAAATCCAAATTTTGTTTCATCATTAGAAATATCCATTTGAACAAGAACATTAATCACTCTATTATTTTTTATTCCTTGTTTATTTATTTCAATTAATAATCTTAAACTATCAACACTTTGGATTAAATAAATAAATGGAGCAATATATTTTACTTTATTTCTTTGAAGATGTCCAATCATGTGCCAATTTATATCTTTAGGTAAATTTTCAAATTTATTAACTAGCTCTTGAACTTTATTTTCACCAAAATCTCTTTGTCCTGCTCTATAAGCAGACTCAATTAAATTTATAGACTTAGTTTTGCTAACAGCAACAAGTTTAACATTGTTGGGAATAATGTCAGTAACACTTTTTATATTTTTAGCTATTCTCATTGACCTTATCGATTATAAGTTTTGCCAATTTTAAAGCTCTTAAACCATCTTTAAATGACACTTGTGGAATCTTATTATGTAATATTGAATTAGCAAAATCTATATGTTCTTCTTCAATGGCATTTACAGATTTAGATTCAGGTGAATTATAATAGATTTGTTTCTTTTCACCTTCAGCATTTTCAATCAACATTGCATAATTGTCGGTACCATGAAAATCAGAAATTTTGACAATTTCGCTTTTCTTTTCTAAAAAGTCAACTGCTATATAGGCATCTTTTTGAAAAAATCGAGATTTTCTCATGTTTTTTAATGAAATTCTACTGGCCGTGAAGTTAGCCACACAACCATTTTTGAACTCAACTCTTGCATTAGTAATATCAGGTGTATTGCTTATAACACAAACTCCATTTGCTTTCACATCTTTAACATCAGAATCAACTAGTTTGAGTACAATATCAATGTCGTGAATCATCAAGTCTAATACAACAGAAACATCATTTCCTCTAGGATTAAACTCTGCTAATCTATGGCATTCAATAAATTTAGGACTATCTATGCTGCTTATCACTGAACTTATGGCTGGGTTGAATCTCTCAACATGACCAACCTGACCAATTAATTTCTTTTTTTTGCTAAGTTTCACTAATAATTCAGCTTCATCAACACTTGTTGTTATGGGTTTTTCAATAAAAACATGTTTATTTTTCTCTAAACAGTTTTTAGCTATCTCAAAATGAGATGGAGTTATTGAACAAATAAAAACAGCATCACATTTTGTAACTAATTCATTCAAGTCTTCAAAAAAAGGAATCGAATTTGGAAGTTTATTTTTAGACTCAAAATTATTGTCAAAACAACCAATAACACTAAAATGAATGGATTCATTTAAAAGTTTTAAATGAATTGAACCCAAATGTCCAATACCTATTACTCCAGCTTTAATCATACTTTTTTTATAAAAATACGATTCTTATTCATTATTAATCGTATGCTTTGTTAGATTATTAAAATGTAATAGAAATAAAAAAAACTTGATTACTTACTTAGTTTTTGATATTTTTTTGTTTTTATTTAAAAAGAATTATTTTATTTTTTTTATTCTATTTAATTGTCTTTTATTTTCCCTTTCTTTTATCACCTGTCTCTTATCATATAATTTTTTTCCCTTTGCGAGAGAAATTAATACTTTGGCAAATCCTTTTTCGTTAATGAACACCTTTAAAGGAACTATTGTAAGACCTGTGTTTTTGACCTCTTTATATAATTTTTCAAGTTCTTTTTTGTTTAAAAGTAACTTTCTTTCAGATTTTGTTTTATGATTAAAATGATTTCCATATTCATATTCATCAATAAACATATTAATTATGAACAACTCTTTGTTATTGTTAA
>CACEGG010000019.1 GCA_902559035.1 uncultured Bacteroidota bacterium | reverse complement strand
CTATGTTTCTAAAACAATAGTAGAAACTGGAAAAAATGATGGAGTAAATATTGAAATTCTTTCTGGAATTAATCCTGGAGATATGATAGTTTCTGAAGGTATTAGAAAATTAGTAGATAAAGCAAGAGTTAAAATAATCAATTAAAAAATTACTGAATTGAACAAAAAAGAAAAAGATTTTGCTCCATCATCATGGGCGATAAACAACAGCACTACTATGTATGTTGTAATGGCGTTAGTTCTTTTTTTAGGTATTGATTTTTATTTTAATATGCCTAGAGAGGAATATCCTGAAATTAAAGAAAATATTGTATTCATAAGTTCTATATATCCTGGTAATACAGCTGAGGATGTTGAAAAGTTGATAACTGAGCCTCTTGAAGATAAGCTTAAATCTGTCAATAATATAATTGAAATAAAATCTTCTTCTAAAGAAAATTTATCGTTAATAATTATAGAGTTTGATGATGGAATTGGATATACCGAAGCTAAACTTAAAGTAAAAGATGAAGTTGAAGCTGCAGTGGCCAGTGAAGATTGGCCTATGTTTAACAATGTAAAAGTTGATCCTAATGTTTTCAACATGACTTTTACAGAAGAAATGCCGATAGTGAATATTAATATTTCGGGGGATTATTCTACTGAAAAACTTAAAGAATTTTCTGAAATTCTACAAGACGAAATTGAAAGTTTAAATGAAATTAAGAAGGTAGATATCTCTGGTGCATTAGATAAAGAAGTTGAAATTGCAGTAGACATTTATAAAATGATGGCTTCTAAAATTTCATTTTATGATGTTATTAATTCTATTCAAGCTGGAAATATTTCCGTTTCTGCTGGAAATTTAAAAGCCAATGACCAAAGAAAGACAATTCGAATAATTGGCGAAATAAGTTCACCTTCTGAATTAGAGAATTTTGTTGTTAAATCATCTTATAACAACTCAGTGTTATTAAAAGATATAGCCGAAATAAAATTTAAAGAAAAAGAAGTTACAACTTATGCTCGTGAAAAAGGTAATCCTGTTGTAATGTTAGTGGTCAAAAAAAGATCTGGAGAAAACACCTTACGAGCAGTTGAAAAAATACGCTCTATTGTTGAGGAAAATATCGAAAATGTTTTTCCAAAAAACTTAACTGTTTCAATAGCGAACGACCAATCTGAATTAACTGAAAACCAAGTCACAGATTTAGTTAATAGTATAATATTTGGGGTAGTTATTGTTGTTTTAGTATTACTTTTTTTCTTAGGTTTTAAAAATGCTCTTTTTGTTGGTATAGCTATACCAATGTCAATGTTTATGTCAATTGCAATTCTTGGTGCTATGGGTAACACATTAAACACTATGATTCTATTTGGTCTTATTCTCGGGCTAGGATTATTAGTTGATAATGCTGTAGTAGTTGTTGAGAACGTTTACAGACTAATGGAAAAAGAAGGCATGAGCAGAATAGAAGCAACAAAAAAAGGCATCTCTGAAATTGCTTTTCCTATAATCATATCGACTGCAACCACTGTAGCTGCATTTATTCCACTTGGATTATGGCCAGGAAGAATTGGTAAGTTTATGGTTTTTTTCCCTATCACTCTTTCAGTGGTACTGTGCTCTTCATTGCTTGTAGCTATTTTTTTCAATTCTGTATTAGTTTCAAGATTTATGAAAATTGAGGATACTAATATGCCTGTTAAAAGAATTATTAGACTTACAATAACACTCGGAGTTTTTGGAGTTTTATTTTTAATATTAGGCTTCACCATTGATAATTTAGAGTCTACTAGGGTTTACAGGTTTTTGGGATCTCTCCTAATATTTGTTTCAATAAATTTTTGGATTTATAGATTATTTCTTAGAAAACTAGCTAATAGCTTTCAATCAAGATTTCTTCCAATTCTTGATGCTAATTATGAAAAGTTACTTAAAATAATATTAGTTGGGAAAAGACCCTATTTTATTATACTGTCAACGTTTTTAAGTTTAATATTCGCTTTTATGAGTTTTGGGGAATCTGTTAGTAGTCAAAGAACTAGCATAGAGTTTTTTCCTGATGAAGATCCAAGACAAATAATAGTTTATGTTGAATATCCAGAGGGTACCGATATCACTAAAACTAATAAAATTGCCAAATTGATTGAAGCAGATATAAATTCCATTATATACTCCGATAAATATTATGATGATAATGGCTATAATTTCATGGTCCAAAATAATATTTCACAAATTGGCGAAGGAACAGAAAATCCTGATAAAGAACTTGGAGGATTGGAGGAGCTTCCTAATAGAGCTAAAATCACTACCTCGTTTAGAGATTTTAAATATCGACAAGGATTAAGCTCAAGAGAAGTTAGAAAAGAAATACAGCAAGTATTAAAAAACAAATATCCAGGAGTATCAATAGCGGTTGAAAAAAATCAATCAGGTCCACCTGTTGGATACCCAATAAATATTGAGATTACAGGTAAAGATTATACTACTTTAATTGAAAAAGCTGAGAAAATTACTGAATACATCAATACAAGAAATATTCCTGGAATTGAAGAATTAAAAATCGATGTCAATAAATCAAGAGTTACAAATCTGGTCAATATTGATAGGGAAAAGGCTGGTGAACTAGGTCTTAGTGTTGGTCAAATAGGTCAACAATTAAGAGCAGCTCTGTTTGGAACAAAAGCTGGGATTTATAAAGAAAATGGGGAGGATTATGAAATTAATATAAGGTTCAATAAGGAAAACAGGTATTCTGAAGATTTACTATTCGACCAAAATTTAACTTTTAGAGACCCTAATAATGGAATGATTAAAGAGATTCCAATTTCAAGTGTAACTAGTAACTCTAGAACCACCACTTTTAATGTAATAAAGCATAAAGATTTTAAAAGAATTGTAACAATTTATTCAGGGTTATCTTCTGGGTATGTAGATGCCGGTGCTGTTGTAAATCAGATTGTAAATGAAATGAAAAGTTTTGACGAAGATATAAGTATGATCGATATTGATTATACTGGTCAAATTGAAGAGCAAAATAAAAATCAAGCTTTTTTACTCAAAGCTTTTGCAACTGGTTTATTATTGATTTTCTTATTATTAATTCTTCAATTTAACTCAATCAGCAAACCCACAATTATCATGATAGCAATTATACTAAGTTTAATTGGCGTGTTTGGATATTTAGCTATTTCAGGAAATTCCTTTGTAATCTTAATGACTATGATGGGTATTATAGCATTATCTGGGATTGTAGTTAATAATGGTGTTGTTCTTCTAGAC
The DNA here is from genome assembly GCA_902559035.1 of uncultured Bacteroidota bacterium. Lineage (GTDB taxonomy): Bacteria > Bacteroidota > Bacteroidia > Flavobacteriales > Flavobacteriaceae > MAG-121220-bin8. The sequence goes on along the minus strand of CACEGG010000019.1, from coordinate 16,239 downwards.
TATTCAGAAATTTTATTGAACAGAAAAAAACTAGATGGTTCAAATAAGAATAAGAAATTGATTGAGTTAAAATATGATTCAATTGTTGAGTCGTGTAAATCTAGGCTAAGACCTGTTCTTCTTACTGCAATAACAACTATTGGAGGGCTAGTTCCACTTTCGACAGGATTTAATATTAATTTTTATACTTTATTTAGTGATTTTAATCCAAATATTTATTGGGGAGGTGACAATTTTGTTTTTTGGGGACCATTGGCTACAACAGTTATCTCAGGTTTAGTTGTTGCAACATTTTTAACATTATTTGTTGTTCCTTCTTTGTTTATGATGATTGAAAAATTTAAATTGTGGATTGGTTTAAGATATAGATAATATCTTCTTAAATTTACACAATATTAAAAATAGGATGTACAGAACTCACAACTGTGGCGAGCTAAGATTAAAAAATTTAAATCAGGAGGTTACACTTTCTGGCTGGGTTCAAAAATCTAGAGACAAAGGTTTCATGCTTTGGATTGACCTAAGGGATCGGTTCGGAGTCTCACAACTTATTTTTGATGAAAAAAGAAGTTCAAAAGAGCTTTTTGAAAAAGCAAAAACTTTAGGAAGAGAATTTGTTATTCAAGTAAAAGGATCTGTTATTGAAAGAACTTCTAAAAACCCTAATATTCAAACTGGAGAAATTGAAATCCTGGTTTCTAAGCTGACTATATTAAACAAATCCCTAACTCCACCTTTCACAATTGAAGATAATACAGATGGAGGAGAAGAATTAAGGATGAAGTATAGGTATTTAGATATTAGAAGAAATTCTATTAAAGAAAAATTAATATTTAGACATAAAGTAAGTTCAGAAATAAGAAATTACCTTACTAAATTAGATTTTATTGATGTTGAAACTCCTTACCTAATCAAATCAACACCTGAAGGAGCAAGAGACTTTGTAGTGCCGTCAAGGATGAATGAAGGAGAGTTTTATGCTCTTCCTCAATCACCTCAAACTTTCAAACAACTATTAATGGTTGGTGGAATTGACAAATATTTTCAAATAGTTAAATGTTTTAGAGATGAAGACTTAAGAGCTGATAGACAGCCTGAGTTTACTCAGATTGATTGCGAAATGTCTTTTGTTAATCAAGAAGATATACTAAACACATTCGAAGGTTTAACAAAACACCTTTTAAGCTCAATTAAAAACATTAAAGTTGATGAATTTCCTAGAATGACATACGAAGAAGCGATGTCAAAATATGGATGTGATAAGCCAGACATTAGATTTGGAATGGAGCTCGGGGATTTAAATGATATTTCAAAACATAAAAATTTCAATGTTTTTAATTCTTCCGAATTAGTAATTGGAATTGCTGTCCCAAATGGGAATACTTTTACAAGAAAACAAATTGACAGCTATACAGATTGGGTCAGAAGACCACAAATTGGAGCTAAGGGGTTAGTTTATGTTAGATGTAATGATGATGGTAGTTTTAAATCTTCTGTAGACAAATTTTATGATCAAAAAGATTTAACAAGTTGGGCTAATAAAACAGGTGCTAAAAAAGGTGATTTGATTTTAATTCTGTCTGGAAATACCAATGAAGTTAGGTCTCAAATGAGCGCCTTGAGACTTGAGTTAGCTGAAAACTTGAATCTAAGAAATCCTAACGATTTTGCTCCTTTATGGGTTACTGACTTCCCTTTACTTGAATGGGACGAGGAGTCTAATAAGTTTCATGCAATGCATCACCCATTTACCTCTCCAAAACTTGATCAACTTGATCTTTTAAAAAAGAACCCAAAAGAAGTCAAGGCAAATGCTTACGACTTAGTTTTAAATGGAAATGAAATTGGTGGTGGATCTATCAGGATTCATGATAAAAATATTCAGTCTCTCATGTTCAAACATCTAGGGTTTTCTGAAGATGAAGCAAAGGAACAGTTTGGGTTTCTAATGAATGCTTTTGAATACGGTGCTCCTCCACATGGAGGAATTGCACTTGGGTTAGATAGATTAGTGGCTATTCTTCACGGAGAAGAAAGCATTAGGGATTATATCGCTTTCCCAAAAAACAACAGTGGAAAAGATGTCATGATAGATGCTCCCTCTAAACTTGATGATTTACAACTCTCCGAATTGTTTTTAAAACTTAAAGACAAGAAATAATATTTCTTATTACATGAATAAAATTCTTTTGTTTTTATTTTCAGTTTTTATTATCGGACTCATTACCGGTTTCTATTATAAATCAACTGATGAAATTATTGGAAATAAAATTCTTGGTTTTAGTGTAGTTTTTTTAGTTTTTATTTTCATGCCTATATTTCTTTATCACAGATGGAAAGGAAAAAAATTAAGTGACTATACCTTTAGTGAAGAGAATTTAAAAAAAATGAAGGCAAAATCCTCAAAATCAATTAAATAAAATCCATTATTTTAATTAAAAACTCCCCACTTAATTATTAATTCCTACATTTGTAACTTATAAATAATTAATAATTAATGACTGGTACAGTAAAATTTTTTAATGGATCCAAAGGTTATGGGTTCATTACAAACGACGAAACGAGCGAAGATATCTTCGTTCATGTTACTTCTTTAGACGGTGTAAAACTTAATGAAGGAGACAAAGTAGAATATTCAGAAGAGGATGGAAGAAAAGGAAAAGTTGCAGCAAACGTTACACTAATTGAAGAATAGTATTTTATTTTAATAACAATTTAGACCCTCAGTTTACTGGGGGTTTTTTATTTTAAATCTCTTTTCTTTTTAAAGAAATCATCAATTAAACTTTTTGATTCTTTAGCCATAATCCCGTCAACAACTTTTGTTTTTGGATGAAGTTTTGTATTTAACACTCTAAATCCCCTATGAGCATCACTTGCTCCGATAACCACCTTAGAAATTTGAGACCAATACAATGCCCCAGCGCACATTTGACAAGGTTCAAGAGTAACATACAAAGTACAGTTTTTTAAATATTTCCCTCCTAAATAATTAGCTGCTGAAGTTATGGCCTGCATTTCAGCATGAGCAGTAACATCATTTAAAGTTTCTGTTAAATTATGTGCTCTGGCTATAATTTGATTATTACTTACAATGACAGCTCCAACAGGAACCTCATCTTTTTGAAGAGCTATTTTTGCTTCATCAAGGGCTCTTCGCATAAAATAATTATCGTCAAAAAGGTTGATCATTTAACTAATTTTATTATACCATTCTAAAGCATTTCCGTCTGTCAAACTTGCTACAAAACAACTAATATCTAAAAGTTGATCGTACAAATTCCCGTCCTTATGTATATAAGCTTGAGGCAGAGAGGAAAGTACTAGGTCGTCTAATGCTGTAGTGTTGTCAGATTGATTATTAACAGAAGCTTTGATAAAAACACTAAGAAGTTTATGAATCACTTGATACCCTTTTAATTCTTTTTCAATTACCTCTTTAGAATTATACACTTTCCTTACACTAATGTCAATAATATCTTTCATTTGAGCTTTGAAAACACTTTCTGAAAGTAAGGTTTTTGTAAACTGTCCATTTAAAATTTTTTCTTCATTTGCTAAAAATATTTTGACAGTATCATTTATTAGAGTGTTAACTGAAAGTGCTCTTAAATAGGCTACCCTATCTGTCTTGTGTTTTAAAGAATTATACTTTTTAGTGTCAATACTATCTTTTACCAATCTTATTAAAAATTCTAGTGCATACTCTTCAGAGATCCAGCCAAGATTAATTCCATCTTCAAAATCAATCAAAGTATAACATATATCATCAGCTGCTTCAACTAAGTAAGCTAGAGGATGTCTCATGTATTCTCCGTTTGAATCTACCATTCCTAACTCATTTGCTACTTCATCAAAAAAAGTATTTTGAGAGTGAAAGAAGCCATATTTCTTGTCCTTGATGTGACCAGATTTTTTATCAAGAACTGATTTTCTTGGATATTTTGTAAATGCTCCTAATGTGGCATAACTCAATCTTAATCCTCCTTTTATTCCAGCCTTATTTTCGGAAATAATTTTAAAACCGTTTGCATTCCCTTCAAAATTACATAGATCTTCGTACTGTTGATCTGAAAGACTTTCTTTAAATCCAATACCTTCACCATTTTTAAAAAAATCTCCAATAGCCATTTCTCCACTATGTCCAAAAGGTGGATTACCAATGTCGTGAGCCAAACTAGCAGCGGCTACAATAGCTCCAAAATCATTACTAAGAAAACCATAGGTTTGTTTTAAGTAGGGATATTTTTCAATCAGTTTTTTCCCAACTACCCTTCCTAAACTTCTACCAACAACTGAAACCTCCAGACTGTGAGTTAATCTTGTATGAACAAAGCTTGTTTTTGAAAATGGGATAACTTGGGTTTTGTCTTGAAGTGATCTAAATGATGACGAAAAAATTATTCTATCATAGTCGACCTCAAATCCGATTCTTGTTTCGTCTTGCTCTAGCCTTAATCTTTTTAATGTATCGCCTTGTCTTTTTAGAGAGAGTAGTTGTTCCCAATTCATTCGTGCAATTTAACGAATCCTTTAAAATAAAAATAAAAATAGTTCATAACATTAATTTAATCTTTTGATTACTTATTCATAACCTATCATTAACGTTAAGGTTATCTAATATTATGTTATTTGTGACATAAATAATTAAAAATTACTAAAAAAATGAACAACCTATTAAAATTTAAACCTTTCAATTTAATCTTGATTACTGTTTTTGTTGTTTCTTGCTCTAACAACGATGACAACGTGGAAGATATTAATTCTATTCCTGTTGCTGTTAATATGTCTGCTACATCTGAAGCAGGTGCAGCAGTAGAAATAGAACTAGTTGCTACTGATGCTGATTATGATCCTTTAACATTTTCCATTGTAACTCAACCTACCATTGGAACTGTTACAATTTCTGGCAAAATGGCAACATACACTCCAAATGAAAATGCAGATGGTACTGATACCTTCACTTATAAAGCTAACGACGGAATTGCTGATAGTAATACAGCTACGGCTACTATAAATGTTAACGGCAGTTTTACGTTAGGAGGAACATACACTAAAGACAAAACTTTGAGTGCTGATAAGATTTGGACATTAAAAGGAAGAGTATTTATCGCAGATGGAGCTACATTAACCATTCCTGCTGGAACTATTATCAAAGCTGAAGGAGGAACAGGAACTGATTCTTCTTTTATTTGTATTGCTAGAGGAGGTAAAATAGATGCTCAGGGTACTGCGGATAAACCTATTATTATGACATCTGTTGCAGATGATATTGCTCTTGGTCAAAAAAACGGAACAAACCTTGATGCCTCTAATGTTGGATTATGGGGAGGGTTACTTGTTTTAGGTAAAGCGCCAGGTTCATTTAAAAATGATGTTACTGAGTTCCAAATTGAAGGAATTCCAGCTGAAGAGACTAATGGATTGTATGGCGGAAGTGATCCAGCAGATAATTCAGGAATAATCAATTACGTATCAATACGACATGGTGGAACGTCAATTGGAGAAGACAATGAAATAAATGGTCTTACATTAGGTGGAGTTGGTACTGGAACTACAATCACAAATGTAGAAGTTATAGGAAACCAAGATGATGGTATAGAATTTTTTGGAGGAACTGTTAATGCTTCTAACCTATTAGTTTGGGGGCAAGGTGATGACGGTTTAGACATTGATCAATCTTACGCTGGGACAATTAGCAATGCAATTGTTATTGCAAATTCAACTTCTGATCATGGACTTGAAATTGACGGACCAGAAGGATCTATGGAAGACAGCTTTAAGCTTGAAAATATTACCTTAATAGGAGATAGTTCTGCTGCTAATGGAGAATATGCAGATTTTAGAAAAGGAGCTTTAGGATCTATTAATAATTTATATGCTTATGGATTTCAAGTTGGGAAAGATTTTGAGTTAGATGCAGAGGCTGACAGTGCTTCTTTTGAAGCAGGAACATTAACTTTTTCAAATATTGAAATAGTAATTCCTGATGGATCAAGCCTAACAGGCGGAGATTTGTTTAACGATAAATCAGATACTCCAAATGCAATGTTTGAAGATGCAAAAAACTTAGATGGTGAAACATTTGGAAAAGGGGTAACAAAAGAAACTAGTTCTGTTGGTGCTGATAGATCTGCTTTTTCTTGGACTTTTGCAAATTATAAAGAAGCTATAAGGGAATAGTTGGAAATAGTTTTGTTTTGATTTTATAAAAAGGCTTGATTGATTTAATCAAGTCTTTTTTATTTAACCTTCACTTAACATTAGATCAATTAGGTAAATAGATATTTGCAAAAATATAACACCCAATCAATGAAAAAATACATATTTACTCTACTAACAATTGGACTTCTTTCTTTTTATTCACAAGCTCAAACAGGACTAATTAGAGGGGCATTAATAGATAGTGATTTTCAAGATCCCGTGCCTTTTGCAAATATTGTGGTTAAGGAAACAGGCACAGGTACAACATCAGATTTTGATGGTAATTATGAGTTAGAATTAGTTGAAGGTATTTATACAATTGTTTTTTCTTTTATTGGTTACGAAACTGTAGAGGTCAAAGATGTAAATGTAAAATTAAATGAAGCAGCTATAGTAAATGTTACATTGAATACTTTAGCTCAAGGATTAGACGAAGTAGTTGTAAGCGTGAGTGCTAGCACAAATACTGAAAGGTCAGTTCTTGAATTTCAAAAAAAATCTATTAGCCTTGTAGATGGACTTTCGTCACAAAGAATAAAGTCTTCAGGTGCATCTAACATTGCTTCTGCTGTCAAATCAGTCCCAGGAGTTTCTGTGCAAGGTGGAAAATATGTATATGTACGTGGCTTAGGTGATAGATATACAAAATCTATTTTAAATGGAGTAGATATTCCAGGTTTAGATCCTGACAGAAATACAATACAAATGGATATTTTCCCTACAAATATTTTAGATAATGTAATTATTGTTAAGTCTGCTGCTGCTGAAATGCCAGCTGATTTTACAGGTGGAATTGTAGATATTATTACAAAAGAATTTCCTAATTCAAAACAATTTTCTATTTCATTTAGTTCAGCATATAACCCTAAAATGCATTATAATGACAGTTATTTAACTTCAAAATCTAGTAGTACGGACTTTTTAGGATTTGATGATGGATTAAGGTCCATTCCTGTTGATCCAAACCAAGGCTATACAGTACTAGAAGGAATTAATAGCCCAAAGATTACCCAAATTACTAGAAAATTTAATCCTAATATGGCTGCACTTAAAAAGACTAGTCTTGGAGATTATAGTTTCAGTGTCAGTGGAGGAAATCAGTTTTTATTAAAAAATGAAAATAGAATAGGATACTTTGGTTCTTTAAGCTATAAAAACACAACTGATTTTTATGAAAAGTCTCAAAACAATACGTACTACAGAGATGCTGACAAAGGGGTTTACAATTTGTTTGAAAACAGAACTCAAAATGGACCACTTGGTGAAAACTCAGTGATTTTGAGTGCCATGACAGGCGTTTCGTACAAAACAAATTTATCAAAATATAAATTGAATATTTTGCATATTCAAAATGGAGAATCTGGTGCTGGAATTTTTGATCAAACAGTCAATTTAAATGATTCTAAAGATCTTCTAAAACATAATATTGAATATACTCAAAGGTCTATTACAAATATCTTACTTTCAGGAACTCATACTTTTAGTAACGAAAGTGAGTGGAAATTAAATTGGAAAATTTCTCCCTCCAAATCTACAATTAAAGATAAAGACATAAGAACAACATCTTTTGAAATAACTGATGAAGGAAAATACCTAATTCCTCTTAACGGAAAGCCTAGTAGAATATGGAGAAACTTAGATGAAACAAATATTATTAGTAAAGTAGATTTACAAAAAAAGCTGAAATTATTTAATAGAGACGCAAAATTAAAATTTGGAGCATTAAACTCATTTAAAGAAAGAGAATATGATATTTACAGCTTCAGAGTTAATGTTCCTACAAATCTTGGTGTTATCGATAATGGAAACCCTGATAATTTATTTAAACCTGAGAATACTTGGACTCCAACAAATACAATTGGTAACCATATTGCTTTATATACAAATGGAGGGGTTGAAAGAGGAAAAAGTTATGATGCTAATCAAATCAACATCTCAACTTATTCCTCAATTGAGTTTAAAATAGACGATAAAATTAAATCTGTTATTGGTTTAAGAGCAGAAAATTTTGTACAAAAATATACAGGAGAAAATAGTGGTGGAACAGTTAAGTATGATGATGAAAAAGTAATTGATAAACTAGATATATTCCCTTCAATGAATTTTATTTATTCATTAAAAGAAAATTCCAATCTAAGGCTTTCCTATTCAAAAACTACTGCAAGACCTTCATTTAAAGAAGTCTCAATTGCAGAAATATATGATCCTTTATCAAATATGACTTTTAACGGAAATATAAATCTAAAACCAAGCTATATAGACAATTTAGATCTCAGGTATGAACTATTTGGTGAAGACAATGAATTGTTTGCCATTAGTGGTTTCTACAAATCCTTCAAAGATCCTATCGAGTTAACATATTATGAAGCTTCAACGGAAAACTTCCAGCCAAAAAACTTAGGAAATGCAAAAGTATATGGTCTAGAACTTGAGTTAAGAAAACAAATTAGTCAATCTTTGGGAATTAACCTTAATGCATCAATAATTGAATCTAGACAACAATATGGATCAAGTGAGCTAAGCTTAAGAACTAAAGGTCTTAGAGATGGAGAATCTTTGGGCACTTACAGAAACTTACAAGGACAATCTCCTTTTTTAATAAATTCAAGTCTAGACTATAAGAATGAAAATGGACTTAGAGCTGGATTATTTTTTAATATGCAAGGCAAAACACTTGAAGTTGTTGGAACAGGTTTTGCTCCAGATGTTTATACTCAACCCTATGAAAGTTTAAACTTAAACATGTCAAAATCATATGGTAAAAATCAAAATAAAACTGTAACAATAAAGGTTGAAAATATTCTAGACAGTAAAAAGGAAAGTTTTTACGAATCGTTTAAAGCTGAAAATGAAATCTTTTCATTTAGAGAACAAGGAACAACGTTTTCAGTAGGTTATAGTATCAAACTATAGTTGTAAATAGATTACTAAGAAATAAATCTATAGGAAAAATAATTAATTATAGGCTTTATAGTTCTAATTACCATTATTTAATTGAACTTCAACCTCAATATTTGGATTTTTTGAAGCAACTAATTTTAAAATAGGTAAAGCTTGATCGTTAAATTTAGGGTTGACTATCAAAAAAGTAACCTCTCTTACTATTTTTTTATTATCATAAGCAAGTTCAATAGCCGAAAATTTGGCACATAGTTCTCCGTTAAAATAAACATCGGTACCATCATAAGATAACCCTTGAGTGCTAACGTTAAGTAATGGGTTACAACTAAAAGTGAATAGTATAAGAAATACAAGTAAGAGTCTTTTCATCATTTTTATTTTTTGTAAATCTATCATTAACAAGAGTATCTTATATTAATATAATGTTACCAAAAAGTGATTTAATTTGTTTTAAAATTATTCTGATATAACATAAGAAGATGCACTTCATTACTCTACTATTTGCAACTGACAGAGTAGACACAGGCTATATTCTGTAATTAAATTTTATAGTTAACAATTCCCTAACAATTTGATAACATAACAATTTGTTAACATTAGGCCCAAAATAAGGACTTAATATTGCATTATAAATTAAATACAAATGAAAAAAATACTATTTATTTTTTTAGTAATGTTTTCAATTAAAGGATTTTCTCAGGACAATCCAGTTGGAAAGCCAAGCTTTAAAGTTTTTTGGAATTTTAAAAATGACTTTACTAAAGATGTAGAAAAAAACACAGCTTTCGAACTTAAAAGAGTTTACTTAGGTTACTCTTATAAGTTTGATGACAAAATCTCTGGAAAAATAACCTATGATATAGGATCTAATTCAAGTGGAAGTGCTTACACTGCTTATGTTAAAGTAGCTCAACTAGATTGGAAAGTAAGTTCTAAGATTAAATTTAGTTTAGGTCTAATAGGAAACAAACAATTTAAAGGTCAAGAAAACTTGTGGGGTTATAGATATGTTTACAAATCCTTTCAAGACGAATACAAATTTGGAGCAAGTGCAGATTTAGGGTTCAATTCTGAATTTAAGTTAAATTCTAAATTAACGATGAATGTATTCTTTTTAAATGGAGAAGGTTATAAAAACGTACAAGACAATGATGGTAATATAAGACAAGGTGTTAGTTTTTTCTATGACTTGCCAAAAGGATTTGAAACTAGAATTTATTTTGATTCTCATAATGCAAAAGATGCAAGTGCAATTACAAACTCTTCCTTTTTCTTAGGCTATAAAGCAGACGGAGGAAGATTAGGGTTAGAATATAACAAACTTAATAATGCAAGAAACTATAAGTCATCCCAAGATGGTTACAACAGAGATGGGTTTTCTATTTATGGATCAAAAAAATTACCAAAAAATTACGAATTATTTGTTCGTTACGATCAAATAAGCTCAAATATTCTTTCAGGAGAATCTAATGCATGGAACTATAATAATGATGGTAGTCTTTTAATGTTTGGTACACAATACCAAGCAACAAAAGGTGTTAAATTCAACATAAACTACAGACTATTTACTCATGACAATTCAATAATAAACAACAAATCAATTCTGTCATTAAATGCAGAATTTAAAATATAACATATGAACTTTCTTAACATTAATTTTACATCAAATCTTTTAGATTTAACTTACTTTAGTAATCAATTTACTAACGATATGGATATTTACTTAATAATGATAATTGCACTAGGCCTTCTTGCGATAGGGGATTTAGTAGTTGGTGTTAGTAACGATGCGGTAAACTTTTTAAATTCTGCTTTAGGATCAAAGGCTATTTCAGTAAGAAATATTATGATCTTAGCCAGTTTGGGTGTTGCTGTTGGAGCTGTCTTTTCAAGTGGAATGATGGAAGTTGCTAGAAAAGGTATTTTTAATCCTGATATGTTCTTTTTTTCAGAGATCATGATCATATTTATGGCAGTAATGATAACCGACATATTATTACTTGATTTCTTTAATACTCTTGGAATGCCAACTTCAACTACAGTTTCTATTGTGTTTGAGCTATTAGGGGCTGCAGTAGCAGTTTCATTAATTAAAATTTTTGCAACAGGTGGAGATGCTAGTATGCTTGTTGAATATATTAATGTCACCAAAGCCACACAAATTATTGGTGGTATTTTGCTCTCGGTTTTTGTGGCTTTTTCGGTTGGAGCTGTTGTACAATATGTTTCAAGATTATTACTTTCATACAACTATGAGCAAAAAGCTAAGTGGGTTGGTTCCTTATTTGGAGGAGTAGCTTTAACCTCAATTACTTACTTCATTTTAATGAAAGGTATAAAAGGAACTGCTTATGCAAAGCAGAGTTTTGAAATACTAAATGGTTCTACCATTGCAAACTTTATGGAAACTCAAGTTGTATTAATTGCAATAAGTTTATTTATTTTATTGTCACTAATTTCATATTTAGTTATTTCTGTTTTAAAAATTAATATTTATAAAATTATTATAGGTGTTGGTACGTTTTCATTAGCATTAGCATTTGCTGGAAACGATTTGGTTAACTTTATTGGAGTTCCTATTGCCGCATGGCAATCTTATGAAGCATGGAGTGCATCAGGTGTTGCTGCTACAGAATTTTCCATGGCTGTCTTATCTAAAAAAGTTCCTACTCCAACTGTGCTATTATTTTTAGCTGGGATGGTAATGGTAGTAACTTTATGGATCTCGTCTAAAGCTAAAAAAGTAACTAAAACTGAAATAGATTTAGCTAGACAACAAGACACAAAAGAAAGATTTAGTCCAAACTTTTTATCTAGAGGAATTGTTAGAGCTTCAGTTAATTTATCTAATGTTTTTTCAAAAATTGTTCCGAGTAATATTCAAAAACACATAAATACTCAATTTGAAAAGCCTGCAATTGAACTATCATCAAATAAGTCTATTGAGCTACCTGCTTTTGATATGATTAGAGCTGCTGTTAATATGATGGTTGCTGCTATATTAATATCAATTGCCACTTCATTTAAATTACCTTTATCTACAACTTATGTAACTTTTATGGTTGCTATGGGAACATCTTTAGCTGATAGAGCTTGGGGAAGTGAAAGTGCAGTTTACAGAGTAGCAGGTGTTTTAAATGTAATTGGTGGATGGTTCTTTACGGCATTTATAGCATTTGTTGGTTGTGGAACTATTGCATTTTTAATTAATCTAGGAGGTCCAACTGCTATAGCTATATTATTATTTTTAGCTTTATTACTTTTAGCAAGAAACTATATTTCACACAGAAAAGAAACTGCTCAGATTAAGAGTGAAGATGCTTTAAGCACTGCTGAAAGTAGTTCAATTCAAGGTGTTATAATCGAAAGTTCTAGTAATGTTTCAAAAGCATCTAAAAAAATCAAAAAGGTTTTTGCTGCTTCAATTACTGGTTTAGCTACCCAAGATCTTTCCGCTTTAAAAAAGAATAAAAAAGAGGTTAAATCTCTGGCTGAAGAAATTGAAGATTTAAGAAATGATTTATTTTATTTCATTAAAAATCTTGATGAGTCTACTATTAAAGGAGCTAGTAATTTTTATATTAATGTATTAGGTTCACTACAAGATATTTCTGAATCTCTACAATATATTTCAAAAGTTACATTCAAGCATATTAACAACAATCATAAGGCTTTGACTTTTAATCAAATTAGAGAATTAAAAGAAATTAGCCTTGAACTTGAAACATTATTTGAAAGAACAAAATTTGCTTTTTCAAAAAATAACTTTAAAGAAATTTCTAGTATACTTGATTCTAAACAGGAACTGTTAGATTCTGTTAGAGAAAAAATTAATAATCAGATTGCTAGAACAAAGTCCGAGGAATCAAGCCCTAAAAACACAACGCTTTACTTTAGTATTTTAACTGAATCTAAAGATCTTATTAAAGCTACAATGGCTATGCTTGAACTATACAATGATCAATATGATTCAACTATAGAGCCTCCAACAAACGGTGAATAAAAAGTGTTAATATTATATTCAACAAAAAAAGCAATTCTAATGAATTGCTTTTTTTTTGATCAGTAATTTAATTGAGATTACCCCTCACAACTTATACACTCTTTCTTTTGTTTGAACTTTTGTGCAGCATTCATACTGTGCTGATAATACAAAGATTTTAGTCCTAACTTCCAAGCTGTTATGTGAATCTTATTGATATCCTTAGTAGGCATGTCTGGGTGAACAATAATATTAAGTGATTGACCTTGATCAATGTGATTTTGTCTGTTAGCTGCTTGATATACAATAACTAACTGATCAATCTCTGAATAAGTTTTAAATGTATCTTTTTCATTTTCTGACAAGAAATCTAGATGTTGAACAGAACCATCTCTATCTCTAATGTCTCTCCAAACTTCTGGATTGTCCATCCCTTTTTCTTTTAATAGTTTTTCTAAAAAAGGATTTTTAATTGTTGTTTTTATTTTAGCAATATCTTTCACATAAATATTAGACCATATTGGTTCAATACCTTGTGATACTTGTCCTAATATAAAAGCAGATGATGTAGTTGGAGCTACAGCATTTAAAGTTGCATTTCTTCTTCCGTATCCTTTCAACAGTTCTGGTTCTCCAAACTTTTCTGCTAAATGTTTAGAAGCTTTATTGGATAATTCTTTTATAGTTCTAAAAACCTCACTATTTAAATCGTATGACTCTTGACTATCAAAAGGCAACATCTTAGACTGTAGCAAAGAATGCCATCCAAGAGTTCCCATTCCTAATGCTCTATTTTCTTTTGCAAAATTGTAAGCCCTTTCCATAAATAGAAATGTTTGCTGATCCTCTCTATCATCAGAATTCTTATAAGAATCTAATTTTTCCAAAAACTCTGTAATTACTGCATCTAAAAAATAAATCATAGTTTCAACAGCATCCGTATCTTTCCATTTATCATAATGCAATAAATTAATACTTGACAGAACGCATACAAAAGACCAATCATGGTTTGACGGGAGCATTATTTCTGTACACAAATTACTCGCATAGATTGGAAGCTTTTTGTCTTTGTAAACATCAGGTGCTCCATTGTTTGCATTATCAGTAAAGAAAATATATGGGTATCCCATTTCTCCACGGCTTTGTAAAACTTTAGCCCATATTGTTCTTTTGTCAGCATCTCCGTCAATCATCTCTTGCATCCAGTCATTTTTAACAGTGACCCCATGAGTTAATTCTTGTATTGGGTTACCTTCTGTCCCAATTTCTAAGAACTCCATAATATCTGGATGATCAATTGGAAGGTAAGGAGAAAAACGACCTCTTCTAACTGAACCTTGGCTTACAACATCTACCATAGATTCAAACAACCTCATAATATGAACAGCTCCTGAAGCTTCTCCATTGTTTTTTATTGCAGCTCCTCGATGTCTAATTTTACCAAAATATCCTGAGGTTCCTCCACCTAATTTAGACATCATACCTACCTCAGATTGGGTATATAAAATATTTCCTATATCGTCGTCGATATGAGAACCAAAGCAACTGATTGGTAAACCACGCTCCTTCCCAAAGTTTGACCACACTGGTGATGCCAAAGAATAGTATCCTTCTGACATGTAGTGATAAAATTTTTCTGCATAGCCGGGCATTTGAAGAATTTCTTCTGCTCTTTTGGCAATATTTGCTATTCGCTCTTCTGCACATATACCTTCACCAATATATCCAGCAGCAAGAAACTTTCTGCTATTTTCATTAAGCCACTCAAATGGTTTTTCAGAACTCAAATTCATTCTCTTGTTTGAGTCTTCACTTGCTTTAGTTAAATTCTGAGCAGAATTGATTTCTTGTTGTTGGTCTAATATTTTTGTGTCCATACTCTAAAACAGATCATCATTGGTTATACTTTGGCTTCTTTTACTATAATTGATGGATCTTTTTACGAAAAAATCTCCATGTTTGGTTCCAATGATTTCATCATCAAACCATTCTGTTTCTAAAACTAAACTTTGGTCAACCTCAAACACTTTTTCAATACCAATACTTTCCAAAGAATTGTTAAATCTGTTTTTTAGAAATTCATTAATTACAGCTTTAGGTAAAAAGTCTAACTCACCATTTTCAAAAATCCAGTCTACAACGTCTTGCTCCGCTTCATAAGCTTCCTTACATAAATTTTGAATATTTTTATGATATTCTGATGTGAACCATTCTGGGTGTTCTTTCTGAAGGATTTTTATCAGATCAATACCAAAGTCACCATGAATTTGTTCTTCTTTTGAAGTTGCCTCAACCACATTAGAAATACCTTTCAACATGTTTTTGTGCTTATTAAAAGCCATGATAATTAAAAATTGAGAGAACAAAGAAACATGTTCAATGAAAAGGGAGAATAAAAGAATAGCTTCTGCATACTCTTTATTGTCATCACTTTTGGAATTCTTAAGTGCTGTTTCTAGGTATCTAACTCTTTTCATGATACTAGGTTTCTTTTTAAGCTCTTTGAATTCTGAGTTCAGTCCTAATATTTCTAATAAGTGAGAATAGGCATCTGCATGACGAACTTCACTTTCAGCAAATGTTGATCCAACAGAACCAATCTCGGGTTTTGGAATTCTGTGATAAAGGTCTCCCCAAAAAGATTTTACAGCCACTTCAATTTGAGATATTGCTAGCATCGTATTTTTGATTGCACTTCTTTCTGAATCAGACAAGCGAGACTTAAAATCTTGAATATCACTTGTGAAATTGAATTCAGAATGTATCCAATAAGAATGTCTAATAGCCGGAACATATTCATATAAGTGAGGATATTCGTATGGTTTTAAATTTATTCTTTTTTCAAAAATATCTGACTCTCTTTTTTGACTTCTTTTGTTTCTATATATAATGTAAGCTTTTGCAACATCAGTAAACTTACTTTCCATTAATTGTGTCTCAACAATATCCTGAACCTCCTCAATTGTTGGGATATACTCTTGGTGTTTATTTTTTCTTTCTAATAATTTTGTGTAAACAGACAAAGAAACATCTTGCGCATCTTGTTGTGTACCAACTTCAACAGCCACCATTGCCTTGTGAATCGCCTCTGTGATTTTATCTAAGTCAAAAGACTTGATGTCGAAATCTCTCTTAATTATTTGATCTATCTT
>CACEGG010000018.1 GCA_902559035.1 uncultured Bacteroidota bacterium | reverse complement strand
ATAATATTTATGGAAACAGTTTTTGAGGGTCTTGATTGGTTTGTGTTAGGAATATATTTCTTTTTACTTATAGGAGTTGCAGTTTGGGTTGTTATTCAAAAAAACAAAAACACAGAAGATTATTTTCTTGCTGGAAGAAATGTGGGTTGGTTTGTTATTGGAGCATCTATTTTTGCTTCAAATATAGGTTCAGAACACGTTGTAGGCCTTGCTGGAACCGGTTTTGAGTCTGGAACTCCTATGGCGCATTATGAATTACACGCTTGGATAGTTCTTCTCTTAGGTTGGTTGTTTTTACCCTTCTATATTCGAAGTGGAGCCTTTACAATGCCAGAATTTTTAGAAAAAAGATTTGATAGTAGATCTAGATGGTTCTTATCAATATTCTCGTTACTAGCATACGTTATAACTAAAGTTTCAGTAACCATTTATGCCGGTGGAATTGTAGTTTCAGAACTACTTGGTATACCATTTTGGTATGGTGCAATTGGAATAGTAATTTTTACAGGAATTTATACCGTAATAGGAGGAATGAAAGCTGTTATTTATACCGAAACCCTACAGACCATAGTTTTAATCTTAGGGTCAGTTATAATTACATATTTGGGATTACAAGAAGTAGGCGGTTGGGGCCAATTAAGAGAAACTGTTATTGCTGTAAGTCCTGATCATTTTAATATGTGGCGCCCTATGACAGATCCAGATTTTCCTTGGACAGGTTTACTTATTGGAGGAACAATTGTAGGTATATGGTATTGGTGTACTGATCAATATATAGTTCAAAGAACCTTAGCTGCAAATAACATTAAAATAGGAAGAAGAGGAGCTATTTTTGGTGCTTACTTAAAATTATTGCCAATTCTAATTTTTCTAGTTCCAGGAATAATAGCATTCGCACTAACTATACAAGATCCTGAAACATATGTCGTTACAAAAGCTGACAGAGCGTTTCCTATGCTAGTTAATACTCTTTTACCTGTAGGTTTAAAAGGTTTAGTGGCAGGTGGTTTAATGGCTGCTTTAATGAGTTCGTTAGCCTCAGTATTTAATTCTTGTTCAACGATTTTTACAATTGATATTTATAAAAAAATAAGACCAAACAAATCAGAGGCCCAATTAATTAATATTGGAAAGATAGCAACAACAGTTATTGTTATTTTAGGTATAATGTGGATTCCAATAATGGAAAAAATTGGAGGAGGAGTTATGTATCAATATTTACAAAACGTTCAATCTTATATAGCACCCCCAGTTACAGCAGTCTTTTTGCTTGGAATAACTTGGAAAAGAGTTAATTCCGATGCTGCTATAACCACTTTGTTTATGGGCTTGTTTTTACTTGTTTTAAGACTTGGTTCTGAAATTTATTATCAGCCTCAGATTTCAAGTGGAGAAGAAGTTTCAGGTTTTTTATTCGCATTTGCAACAATAAATTTTGCACACATGGCTATAATTTTATTTATTTTTTCAGTCATATTGTGCGTTTCAGTTAGTTTGATGACTGCTGAGCCAGATTATTTAAGAACTAGAGGTTTATCTTTTGGTAATTTAGATTTAGATTCAGAGGAGTATAAAGAAAAAACCTATTCAACAATTGATGTAGTTCTTTCTGTTTTCTTAATTTTAATTGTAGTGGGAATCTTAATGTATTTCACTGGATAATTAATGTTTAATATAGGTCTTGATATCGGAACTTCTTTTGTTAAAGTAGCTTTAACAGAAATTAATTCGGGCAAAGTAATAGATCTAATTCCGTATCCTGAAAAGGAACAAGATATTATTTCAATTAAAAATGGTTGGGCTGAACAAGATCCAAATGTTTGGTGGCAGAATTCTTGTAAGGCAATTCGATTATTGATTAATAGAAATAATATTAACCCTATCAACATCAAGGGTGTTGGTGTTTCTTATCAAATGCATGGACTAGTAATGGTTGATTCAAGTGGAAAATGTCTTCGAAATAGTATTATATGGTGTGATGATAGGGCTGTTGATATTGGTAAAAAAGCTTATTATGACCTTGGTAATCAATTTTGTATTGACAACTTATTGAATTCACCTGCTAATTTTACTGCTTCTAAACTAAAGTGGATTAAGGATAATGAAAGTGAATTATTTTCTAAAATATATAAAATAATGCTTCCTGGAGACTACATAGCTTACAAGTTGTCTGGTAAAATTAACACAACAAAATCAGGGCTGTCTGAAGGAATTTTTTGGGATTATAAAAAAGATAAAATTTCTACTGAACTATTAAATTACTATGGTTTTAAAGAATCCATTTTTCCAGAAATTGTGCCTTCGTTTGGCTATCAATGTTGTGTAGATGAAAAAGGTGCCAATGATACAGGTTTAACTCCAAATACTCCAATTAACTACAGAGCAGGTGACCAACCTAATAATGCACTTTCTTTAAACGTATTAACACCTGGTCAGATTGCTGCAACTGCTGGTACATCAGGAGTTATCTATGCAGTTTCATCAAATCTTTTAACTAGTGAGTCTGAGCGCATAAATAATTTTATTCATGTTTCTAATGATGATAATTTAATTATTGGAAAACTTTTATGTATAAATGGAGCAGGAATACAATATTCAAAATTAAAAAAGGATTTAAATATTGAATCTTTTGATGAAATGAATGAAATGTCTAATATTCCACCTGTAGGATCATCTAATTTAATTTATCTTCCCTTTGGAAATGGATCTGAAAGAATGTTGAATAATAAGAATATTGGTTCTAAGTTGATTAATTTTGATCAAAACGTTCATGAAGATTCATTTGTTATCAGATCAACTTTAGAAGGTATTGCATTCGCATTTGTATATGGGATGCAAATACTGATTAAAGATGGAGTTAAACCAGTTAACATAAGATCGGGAAATGATAATTTATTTAGATCAAATGTTTTTGGAGAAACCATAGCAACACTTTTAAATTTAAACATAGAAATTTATGAAACAACAGGAGCTATTGGAGCTTCAAGAGCAGTAGATTTACATTTAGGAGATTTCGATAAATTTGGAAACAATATTATTGAAAATGACTTTTTAAAAAGTTATTATCCTCAAAAAAATAAATTTGATTATTTAAATGCATATAATCTTTGGCTTAAAGAATTAAAACTAACTTTAAAATAAAAATATGGCACTAATTGGAAATAGAGAGTATTACAAAGGTATTGGGGATATAAACTTTGAAGGAAAAGATTCTAGCAATCCATTAGCTTTTAAGTTTTATGATCCAAATCTTGTTGTAGCAGGTAAAACATTGCGAGAACATTTTAAGTTTGCTGTAGCATATTGGCATTCGTTTTGTGGACAGGGAACAGATCCTTTTGGATTACCTACCCAAAGTTTTTTATGGGATTCTTCTAAAGATCCATTACAGGCAGCTAAGGATAAAGCTGATGCTGCTTTTGAGTTTATAACTAAAATGGGATTTGAATATTTTTGTTTTCACGATTTTGACTTAATTCAAGAGGGATCAACTATGTTGGAAAGTGAAAAAAGATTGCTATATATTTCTGATTATATTTCCGAAAAACAAAAAAAATCTGGAGTTAAGGTTCTGTGGGGTACAGCAAATTGTTTTGCAAATCCAATTTACATGAATGGTGCTGCAACAAACCCTGAATTTAATATTCTTGCAAGAGCCGGAGCACAAGTTAAATTAGCTCTTGATACAACAATTGCTTTGAATGGTGAAAATTATGTTTTTTGGGGTGGAAGAGAAGGTTATATGAGTTTGTTAAACACTGATATGAAACGAGAATTGGATCATTTAGGTCAGTTTTTGACTATATCTAGAGATTATGCCAGGTCACAAGGTTTTAAAGGAACTTTTTTTATTGAACCCAAACCAATGGAACCAACTAAGCATCAATATGATTTTGATACTGCAACTGCAATTGGATTTTTAAAAGAATATGGTCTTGAAAAAGATTTTAAAATTAATATTGAAGTAAATCACGCTACTTTAGCACAGCATACTTTTCAACATGAACTGACAGTTGCAGCTAGTTCTGGAATGTTGGGAAGTATTGATGCAAATAGAGGCGATTATCAAAACGGATGGGATACAGATCAATTTCCTAACAATCTATATGAAACAACCGAAGCTATGTTAGTTTTTTTACAATCTGGAGGCCTACAAGGTGGTGGTGTTAACTTTGATGCAAAAATTAGAAGAAACTCAACAGATATAGATGATATTTTTCATGCACACATTGGTGGAGCTGATAATTTTGCTAGAGCAATAATTAATGCCGATAAAATATTATCATCCTCAAAATATTTAGAACTTTTTGAAAATAGATACAAAACTTTTGATTCTGGTAAAGGGAAGGAGTTTGAAAATGGTAAATTAAATTTAAAAGATCTTTATGATATTGCTTTGAAATCAAAAGATTATAAACTAACTAGCGGTAAACAAGAAATGTTTGAAAATATTTTAAATCAGTTCATTTAAAACATATTATGAAAAAAATAGAATTACATTGGCAGATAATTATTGGGATGATTTTAGGAGTTGTTTTTGGTTTAGCTCTTCTGAATTTTGATTGGGGGAAATCATTTGTAATTGATTGGATTAAACCTTTTGGAACTATATTTATTAATTCTTTAAAATTAATCGCTGTTCCGTTAATTCTTGCTTCTCTAATAAAAGGCGTCTCTGATTTAAAAGATTTATCTAAGTTGTCGTCAATGGGAGGTATTACTATTGCTACTTACATATTTACAACTATGATGGCTGTTAGTATTGGACTTATTGCTGTAAATATTATTGAACCTGGAAATTATATTGCTGAAGAAACAAGAGAACAATTAGTCAATGCATATTCATCTAATGCTAATGAAAAAATCGATGTAGCAAATAACCAAAAGAATTTAGGTCCATTACAACCTCTAGTTGATATGGTTCCTTCAAATTTTTTCAGTGCAGCATCTAATAATAGAAATATGCTACAAGTCATATTTTTTGCAATAATTTTTGGAATATCTATGATTTTGATTCCGCCAAAAAAATCATTACCAATAAAGAACTTTTTTGACTCTTTAAATGATGTGATTCTTAAAATAATTGACCTTATTATGCTTTGTGCACCATACGGCGTTTTTGCTCTTCTTGCAGCAATTATTGTAGAATCTCCAAGTATGGATTTATTTAAGGCTTTAGGTTTATACTCAATAACAGTCTTATTTGGTTTAATCCTTCTAATATGTATTTATTTAATTATAGTTAGGGTTTTTCTTGGTAAAAGTCCATCTTATTTTTTAAATGGTATTTTCCCTGCACAGTTGCTTGCCTTTTCAACAAGTTCAAGTGCTGCTACTTTACCAGTAACTATGGAAAGAGTTAAAGATCATTTAGATGTTGATGAAGAGGTTAGCAGTTTTGTTCTACCAATCGGTGCAACAATAAATATGGATGGTAGTGCATTATATCAAGCAGTTGCCGCTGTTTTTATTGCTCAAGCTTTTGGTTTAGATTTAAGCCTTGCTGCTCAGTTAGGAATTGTAACAACTGCTACTCTAGCTTCAATTGGTTCAGCTGCTGTTCCTGGTGCAGGAATGGTAATGCTTATTATTGTTCTTTCTCAGGCAGGAATTCCTGAAATTGGTTTAGCATTGATTTTTGCTGTTGATAGACCTTTAGATATGTGCAGAACTGTTGTGAATGTTACTGGAGATGCTACAGTATCTATGTTTGTAAACAAAATTGTTAGAAAAAAAAGAACTTAATATTTAATAAATATTCTTAACCAAATTTATAATTTTGTAAATCGCTTATAATCAAATTTAAAAATGAATAAAGAAGAATTAATTGAGGATTTTTTAAAATCTTTTAAACCTAAAGAAGAACAAAGCTGGAAAAGCTCCTATTTTTTTACTCATTATTTAAAAAAGAATCATAATATTGATGCTCAACTTGTTGAAGGTATGTCAAGGGTAAATAAAATAGATTACTGGATGGTATGTTTAAATGGAGAAAATATAGATATTCATTCTAGAGCAGTTAACCACGAGCCAGATTTTATTGATAAACCTGATATGTTGTGGAGTTTGGAGGAATTTGAAAAAGATAATTTCTAAGAAGCAGGTCCTCTTAAGTGGATTATTAGACCGTTTAAAAAATTACGTAAAATTTGATCACCACATTCCATATATTTAGGATGTTTCTCATTTCTAAATAATGCATTAATTTCTGATTTTGATACTCTGAAATCTGCTAGCTTGCATATTTGGACAATATCCTCATCTCTTAGTTTATGAGCGACTCTTAGTTTTTTAAAAATATCGTTATTAGTTAATCCCATATCATTTATGTAATAAAAAAACCTCTGCGTTAACAGAGGTTTGTATTAAATTTAAAATTGATTAGTTAGACATTGCTGCATTGTAAGCTGTGGGATCAAAGGCATTATAAACCTCAACAACTTTATCGTCTTCCCATTTAAACCAACAATATCCTTTAAGGTTTAAAACTTCCCCAGTTTTTTTAGATGTTGCAGACCATGTATACCAATAGTTTGTAAATATTTTACCGTCATTATAGTACATGGTTGAAACATCATAATCAGAATGCTGAATGTTATCAAAATATTCATGTCCTGATGAGAATGCCTCATTTACGTCATCAAAAGAAACATCAGCATCATTTATATGAAACACTGCGTCTTCTGAAAAAATTGATTTAACACTACTAATATTGTTTTCTTGGTAAGCTTTAGTGAATTTTACCATAGCATCTGACTTAGCGTCATTTCCTACCATATAACCAGACATTGGATCACTAGTATCATTTTGATTTTTTGTGTTTGTATCACATGAAACCATAGTAATTGATACAAAAAGTAATAAAAATATTTTTTTCATTATGTTATTTTTTTAGATTATAATCAAATATACACATTCGTAAAGAATATAATTTTCAATGTAAACTTAATATCTACATGTTTTTTTAATATTTTAATAAAATTAAATTTCGATCCTAAATTAAATTGTTTGAAAAAAAAAATATGTATAATTGGAGCTGGTCCTTCGGGAATTACAGCATTAAAAAATTTATCTGAAACTGGTTTTGAGATAAAATTATATGATATCAATTCAGATGTTGGAGGTAATTGGATTTATAATGAAAAAGAATCTCACTCAAGTGTTTTTGAAACAACCCACATTATAAGTTCAAAATCTTTATCTCAATATGAAGACTTTCCTTTTGATTCTAAAGTTTCAGATTATCCTTCACATGACGAGTTGAGAGATTATTTTCAATCTTATGCAAAGCATTTTAATCTATATCAATATATTAATTTTAATTCCCTTGTTAAAAGCTGTATTAAGTTAAAAGATAACAAATGGAAAGTTGTTACTGAGTGCAATAATGTTGAAAATACCGAAACCTTTTCAGATTTGGTTGTTTGTAACGGACACCATTGGCAACCTAATATTCCAAAATATAAAGGGAATTTTGAAGGTGTTTTTATTCATTCACATAAATATAAAAAAGCATCACCATTTAAAAATAAAAAGGTTTTAGTAATTGGAGGAGGTAATTCTGCATGTGATGTTGCAGTTGAGACAAGTAGAGTAAGTAAAAATACATCGATAAGTTGGAGGAGAGGTTATAGAATTATTCCTAAATTTTTTATGGGATTACCCTCCGATGTGTTCGCCTCTAGAATGTCATTTCTCCCAATTTTTTTAAGAAACTTTTTTGCAGGAATTTTAGCTAATTTAACCAATGGAAATAATTCAAAATATGGCTTACCTGAGCCAAAACATAAATTTGGTGAAACACATCCAACCATAAATAGTGAATTACTATACAAAATAAGACATGGGAAAATTAATCCTAAGCTAGAAATAGATTACTTCAAAGGAAATAGAGTTTTTTTTAAAGACAATTCATCTGAAAAATTTGATGTAATTATAGCCTGTACGGGATATATTCTTTCACATCCGTTTTTTGATAAAAAGTTTTTGAATTATTCTGAAGGTCCAGTTCCACTTTACTTAAAAATGTTTCATCCAGTTTATGATAATTTATTTTTTATTGGAATGTTTCAGCCATTAGGTTGTATATGGCCAGCATCAGAGCAGCAAAGTAAGTTACTTGCTTTATTAATGAGCGGTAAATGGAAACGACCCTCAAATATTAAAGAATTGTGTGATAGAGAAGTAACGCATCCACATATGAACCAAATTAAAACGAATCGTCATAGAATAACAGTAGATTTTCATCTTTTTATGAAAGATTTAAAAAGCCAAATTAAAAAGACTAAATAATATATATTAATCATGAAAAAACTTTTTATACTATTTATAATATTAATTTCCTGTAATACTGATGTTAATGAGCAACAATGGCAAAAAGGTAATCTTCATACTCATTCATTTTGGAGTGATGGAGACGATTTTCCAGAGATGATTATTGATTGGTATAAAAAAAATGATTATCAATTCATTGCCTTGTCAGACCATAATACTATAGCAGATGGTGTTTATTGGTATAAAATAAAACAGTCAGACATAGAAAATAAAACTTTAAAAAAATATCAAGAGAGATTTAATGATTGGGTTGAGTCAAAAAGTGATTCATTAGGTACTTATGTAAGATTAAAAACATTTGAAGAATATAAGTCTAAACTTGAAGAATTGAACAAGTTTGTTATTATTAGATCTGAAGAGGTGACATCTTCATTTGAAAATAAACCAGTACACATAAATGTTACTAATATTCAGGAAAAAATAAATCCTTTTAAAGGAAATTCTGTGTATGAGGTTATGCAAAAAACTATTGATGCAGTTAATAAACAGAAAGAAAAATATAACATTCCATTATTTGCTCACATTAATCATCCAAATTTTGGCTATGGTATTAATGTTGAAGATTTAAAAAAACTCAAAGGGGAAAAGTTTTTTGAGGTTTATAATGGGCATCCGGCAGTGCGTAATGAAGGAGATGAAACTCATATAGATTTAGAAACTATGTGGGATTTAATTAATATTTCTTATTATGATAATAATAAACCATTGCTACTGGGAATAGCTACAGACGATAGTCATAATTATCACAAAAAATCTACCAATTTGAGTAACACAGGTAGAGGATGGGTTATGGTTAACACAAATATGATAGAAACCGTTAGTTTAATAGAATCAATGGAATCTGGAGACTTTTACTCTTCCTCAGGAATTTATTTAAATAAGGTTATAAATGATAAAGAAAAATTGAAAATTGAAATTGAACCAAAAGAAGGTGTTAGTTATGAAATAGTTTTTTATGGATACAGAAAAGAAGGTTTTCAGGTTGAAGAATTAAAACGGGTTAATGGTCATTCAGGTGAATACATATTTAATGAAAACGATTTGTTTGTAAGAGCAAAAATTAATTCTGATGAAATTAAAAAAAATCCATACGTAAAAGGAGAAACAACACAAGCATGGACTCAACCAATAATTGTGAATAATTAATATTTAACCCTAAAAATTATGAAAAGAATAATTATTTTTTTGTTTGTTTTTACCTTAATATCCTGCAATAATAATTCTACTTATAAACAATATGCTACCACAACAATAGATACACTTCAGAAATGGTATGATGAAGAGACAGGATTATACAAAACAACAAGTTGGTGGAATGCTGCAAATATTATAACTGCTTTGATTGATTATTCTCAAATTACAGGATCAGATAAGTATTTAAAAGTAATTGATAACACTTTTGAAATTTGTAAGGAATTTGAAGTTCAAATGCCTAATCCTGATGAAAACTGGATTTGTACAAATTATATTAATGATTATTATGATGATGAGGGTTGGTGGATATTAGCTTGGATCAAAGCTTATGATTTAACTAATGACAATAAATATTTAAAAATGGCTAAAATTACTTTTTCTGATATGGCTTTAGGTTGGGATAGTGTTTGTGGAGGAGGCGTTTATTGGAAAAAACCTAATATTGGTAAGTCGGCAGTCCAAAATGAACTATTTATGTTATCTGCTTTAAGATTACATCAAAGAGATGGAGGTGAAGTCCTAGGAAAAACATATTTGGCATGGGCTGAGGATACTTTTCAATGGTTTATAAACTCAGGTATGGTTACTGAAAACTATTTAGTTGAAAATGGTCTTAATAAGAATTGTGAAGTAAGTAGAGGAAGTTTTTATACCTATAATCAAGGTATAATTTTGAGTGCATTAGTAGAATATTATAAAATAATTAATGAAAATTTTTTAATAGAACTAGCACATGAAATTGCTAATGCAACAATTTCAAATTTGGTTTATGAAGATGGGGTGTTAAGAGATTTAAAGGAACCTGATTTAAATGGAGATGCTTCACAATTTAAAGGAATATTTATGAGAAATCTAGCATATTTACATTCCTTTGATCCAAAAGAAAATTATAAAGATTTTATTTTATTAAATGCTGACTCTATTTGGAATTTAGCAAGGAATAAAGAAACAAATGAGATTGGCGTTGTTTGGAATTCATTTTCAGAAAGAGCTGATGCATCGTGTCAGAGTTCTGCATTAGATGCATTTAATGCTGCTTTAATAGTAACAAATTAGAAAATAATGGTAATTAAATTTTATATTTAATAAATAATGAGGTTTTTATTTTTCATCATTTTCTTTTCAATATTGGGTTGTAAAAATACAAATTCAAAAAATGTAAATGCTGCTCATAATTGTACCCCATCAAATTCACGTTTTACAAGTGATGATGAGAATAATTTTATAAAAAATACTTCAATTTCTTATGTTGGAAAGGTTCTAATTCCAGGTGGAACTTTTAGTATGGGTGCTGATGATAATCAAGGTTGGAGGGATGAGTTTCCTAAACATGATGTTATAATAGATTCTTTTTGGATGGATATCCATGAAGTAACTAATGCTCAATTTTCAGAATTTGTTGAGGCTACTGCTTATGTTACTACTGCTGAAAAAACTGTTGATTGGGAAGAATTAAAAAAATTACTCCCTGTTGGAACACCAAAGCCTAATGATGATAAATTAGCTCCAGCCTCATTAGTATTTGTTCCAACTGAGGAAAAAGTACCATTAAATGACGTTTCAAGATGGTGGGAGTGGAGAAAAGGTTCAAACTGGAGGCACCCTGATGGTCCTCTCAGTTCAATTGAAGGAAAAGAAAACCATCCAGTGGTACATGTTAGTTGGTTTGATGCTATTGCTTATTGTGAGTGGTCAGGAACTAGATTGCCGACTGAAGCGGAATGGGAATTCGCAAGTAGAGGTGGTTTGAAAAACAGTGTTTATTCATGGGGAGATGAAGATTTAGACGATGGAAATCCTAAAGCAAATACTTGGGAAGGCGATTTTCCATATAATAATACATTGAGAGATGGTTATTATTCAACTGCACCAGTGAAAAGTTTTCCTTCTAATGGATATGGGCTTTATGATATTTCTGGAAATGTTTGGGAATGGTGTTCAGATTGGTATAACGAGAACTATTATTCTATATTAAAAAATGAAACATCTTATAATCCAAAAGGACCTTCAAAAAGTTTTGATTCAAATGAACCATATGCTGAAAAAAGAGTAAGTAGAGGGGGAAGTTTTTTATGTAATAAAAGCTATTGCAGTGGCTATAGAAACTCCATGCGAATGAAAACAACGCCCGATACGGGAAGTTCTCATACGGGTTTTAGAACAGTAGTTGATCTTAAATAAATGAGTATGTCATATGATTTTATAATAATTGGGGCAGGTTCAGCAGGTTGTTTATTAGCTAATCGATTATCAAAAAATTCAAAAAACTCTGTTTTAATACTTGAGGCAGGAGATCCAGATAAAAATATGAATATTCATATTCCAGGAGCATATTTAAAACTACATAAAAGTAATCAAGATTGGGGTTTTTGGACTGAAGAACAAAAAAATGTTTTGAATAGAAAGATTTATCTTCCAAGAGGAAAAACACTGGGTGGAAGTAGTTCTACTAATGCAATGGCCTATGTTCGCGGAAACTCGGCTGATTATGATTCCTGGGAAAAACTTGGTAACAAGGGTTGGTCATATGATGATGTTTTACCTTTTTTTAAAAAATCAGAAAACCATAGTCAGTTTGAAAAGTTAGATCCAAATTATCATAATAACTCAGGAGAACTTGCAGTCACACTTCCAGTAAAGTTTAAATCACCTTATGTAGATGGTTTTATTTCTGCATGTCAAAATAATGATATTCCTTACAATTCAGACTACAATGGGAGCAAACAAAAGGGAGTTGGTTTAGTTCATAGTACAATTAAAGATGGAAGACGACATAGTGCTGCAAATGCTTTTCTAAAGCCTGTTCTAAATAGATCTAATCTGACTGCTATAACTAGGGCTAGAGTTAGTAGATTAATTTTAGATGAAAAAAAAGTAATTGGAGTAGAGTATATAAAAGGAAATAAAAGAAATAAAGTATTTGCAAATAAAGAAGTGATTCTTTCGGCTGGAGCTTTTCAATCTCCCCAAATTTTAATGCTTTCTGGAATAGGAGATGCTTTGGAATTAAAAAAACATGGGATAGAGTGTGTACATGAATTAAAGGGTGTTGGAAAAAATTTACAGGATCATTTGTTTTATCCAATTAGCACTCAGACTAAAACACAAGAGGGTATAAATCATTATATATCTCTATTAAAACAAGTTGGAGCTGCTTTTAATTATTACGTAAATAAAAAAGGTGTTTTTTGTAATGGTCCTCTTGAGGGAATGGCTTTTTTAAACCTTGATCAAAACGATGGAAGAGTGAATTTTCAACTTCATTTTTCTCCAATATGTATTAAAAATGAGTACGGATATGATGCATATGATATTTATGATTATCCAAGAGAGGATGGATTTACAATATTACCAACATTATTACATCCTAAAAGTAGAGGTACGGTTAGTTTGTCATCTTCAGATCCGAAAGCAAATCCGATAATCCAACCTAATTTTCTTCATGAAAAAGATGATTTGGATCAGCTTGTAAAAGGAGGAAAATTAGTCTATAAATTAATGAATGATAAATCTCTAAGTAAGCATATCAAATCACATGGCTTACCTAATGATCGATCTTCTGATGATTCACTTATTGATCATATTAAAAAAACATTAGAAACTGTTTATCATCCTGTTGGGACCTGTAAAATGGGCAATGATTCCAGCTCTGTTGTTGACTCTAATTTAAAAGTTTATGGTCTATATAATCTAAGAGTTATTGATGCTTCTATTATGCCTACTATCGTTTCAGGAAATACTAATGCACCTGTATATATGATTGCTGAAAAAGGAGCAGAAATGATTTTAAATAATTTTTAAAATTTAACATTCTCAAAAGAATGTTTTCGTTTTTTTTATTTATATTTATTTGAACTAAAAATTATATTATGAAAAAAACAATTTTAATTATCACATTATTTATTTCTTCTTTATCCTATTCACAATATTGTGCTTTTTTTGATTTTAAGACAGATGAACCAGAAATGGTTGTTTCATCTTTAAAAGGCATGATGCAAACTGATTGGGCTAAAAACATTCAAGGCACAAAATCTTTATTTGCTTATCAATTTAACGGAACAAACGGAGCAACACATTCAGTTCAATTCTGTTTTCCTGATGAAGCTGCATTTGCAAGTTTTAGTTCTTCATGGAACAGTTCTTTAGTTGCTCAAGTCTTCGGAGAAAAATTAAACAAGTATATAGAGCCTGTTAATCAAGCTTTAAATACCCCAGTATGGTTTCAAAATGATTGGACACCAGATCAAGTATTTTTTATATATCAAATGGATGTTTCTGATCCTTCTGCATATGTAAAAGAATTTGCTGAATTTTCAATGAGCTGGGCACAGAAAACAGGTATGACCAGTTCTTACGGAGTAGGTTTTCCAATCAGTGGAAAAAATGCTGAATTTTCACATTTTGTTTGGACAGGTGCTCCTGATATAGAGACTGCACTATCTACTACTAAAAAAATGTTTAACGATCCCTTATTTGCTAAATATTCGTCTAAAGTTTCTAAGATTAGAAAACTAGTTAATACAACGATGATGGTAAGAGTTATGGATTTTTAATATAATCGTAATGAAAAAATACATATATATATTATCAATATTATTTTCAATATCACTATCATCTCAAGAACTCTATTGGTATGATGTTATTTTAGAAGTTGATGGAACAAACAGTGATGAATTTGAAGAAACTGTTGACACCTATTATTCATCAGTTGATTTTCCTGAGGGAGTTAATATGTCATTTTCAAGTATAAATCTTAAAGGACAAGGTTTTAAGGAAACTCATATTTTAAGCTTTGTGAGCCCTTCTTCTCAATCTTTAGCAAATCTTAGAGCTTCTTTGAGTGGAGAAAAATGGGAAAATTATCTTGACCTAGTAGGTCCATTTGTTGAAAATGTAAGAGTTTCTGCTGGAAATGCTACTCAGGTATACAATGCAGAGCAGTTTTATCCAATAGGTCAAGTTTGGAGCTTCAAAGTCAAGAGCAAACATGTTCCTCAATTTTCACAAGCTTTTGCAAAATTAATGCAAACATTCGAAGCTCCTGGGTTTGTTGGGCTTGCAAATGTAACTCATGGAATTAGTAATGGTGAAAATTTACTTATTTATGGAACATATCCAAATCTCAATTCTGCTTTTACATTTGGTCCAAAAAATGAAAATGAAGTAAAAGCATTTTCTGTATTTAATGACTTGGTTGGAGATATTTCTGAATTTACTCAATCATGGACACGAGTTTTAATTAAATCTTATGAGTAATTAAGATTTATAATTTTATAAATAAAAACAACCCTCTTTTTTGAGGGTTTTTTTTTCATTTTATTGTAAATTAATATTATGATTTATAAAGTACTTGTTGTTGGAGTAGGGAATATGGGAAGTTCTCATGCAAGAGCCTATAATAAAATAGATAGATTTAATTTAGTCGGACTAGTTTCAAGAACACCTGAAAAACGTATTAAACTCTCTAAAGAGTTGAATAATACTCCACATTATGATGATTTTGACTACGCATTAGAACATACAAAACCTGATATTGTTTCAATAAATTCATACACAGAATCCCACAAAGAATTTGCAATTAAAAGTCTCAATTATGGAGCTCATATTTTTATTGAAAAGCCACTGGCTGAGAATATTGAAGATGCTCAGGAAATAATTGATTTAGCTAAAAAAAATAAGAAAAAGATTGTAGTTGGTTATATTTTAAGATATCATCCAACTTGGAAACGGTTTGTTGATTTATCTCAAAAATTAGGATCACCACTTGTGATGAGAATGAATTTGAATCAGCAGAGTTCAGAAGATCAGTGGATTATTCACAAGAACTTAATGAAGTCTACTTCTCCTATTGTGGATTGTGGAGTTCATTATGTAGATATTATGTGTAAAATGACAAAATCTAAACCAAAATATGTTAATGCCATAGGTGTAAAATTATCTGATGAAATTAGTAATGATATGTATAACTATGGTCACTTACAATTGGTCTTTGAAGATGGATCAATTGGATGGTATGAGGCTGGTTGGGGACCTATGATAAGTCAAACTGCTTTTTTTGTTAAAGATGTTATTGGTCCGAATGGATCAGTTAGTATAGTTGAACCCTCTGAAAACACTAATATTAAATCTTCTGAGGTTGATAGTCACACTAAAACAAACATGCTTTTAATACATAATCAAGAAAGAGATAATAAAGGAGTTTTTTTAAATCAAGATCAATACATTAATACTGAGGATGAGCCAAATCATGATGAATTATGCGAAATTGAACAAAGGTATCTTCTTAAAGTTATCGATGAAAATTTGGATATTACACAAGATATGGTTGATGTTATAAATAGTATGAAAATAGTTTTGGCTGCTGATAAATCAATAAGGACAGGAAAACAAATTAAAATATGAGGTTTGGTATTTTAATAATTATTTTATCACTTTTATCTTGTGAGCAAAATTCAAATTTAACTAATTGGCTCAAAGAAGACCCTTTTTTTAATTCGCAAAACCTTTTTTCAAACGAAAGATTTCCAAATTTAGTAATCTCAAATAATGGTACTCTTATAGCCACTTGGGGATCAAGTAAAGTTGTAGCTAAACGTAGTACAAATGGAGGAAAATCATGGAGTAATGAAATAATTATATCTGACCCTGGATTTCATGGTGGTGGAACTTTAGTTGATGAGGTTACTGGCAATATATTTGTTTTTGTTGAAGAAGGTCATCCAATAAGTCCAATTCAAATTTATGTGAGCAATGATGACGGTCAGTCTTGGAAAAAACACGATACTAAAATAAATCGTGATGAAAATGGCAATTTACCATCCATGCACATGAATGAACATGGTATTACTCTAAAAAAAGGTAAATACTCTGGACGTTTAATTAGACCTTCAAGATATTATGGTAAAAACAATAGTGTAGAAGAATATAGTAATCATTACTCAAATGCTATATATAGTGACGATAGAGGGATGACTTGGCATACAAGTTCCCCATTTCCTGCATTTGGAACTGGAGAAGCAGCTATAGAGGAGCTTTCAAGTGGAATATTATATTATAATTCAAGAAGACATTATTCAAATGATGGATTAAATCCAAAAATGAGACACATTGCCTCTAGTAATGATGGTGGTGAATCATGGAAAGATTTATCTGTTTCAAAAGTTCTTCCTGACGGTGCTCAATTTAGAGATTATGGATTAATGGGTGGTTTAACTCGAATTCCATTGAATGATTATGATATATTATTGTTTAGTAATATAATATCTCTAAATAAAGAAAGTGGAAGAACTAATGGATATGTTTGGATAAGTTTTGATGGAGGTAAATCATGGCCATTAAAAAAATCTATAGATAAAGGTATTTTTGCTTATTCTTCAATGATTGCAGGACGATCGGGAACATCAACTGAAGGAATGGTTTTTTTATTATATGAAAGTGAATCAGGTGCTAAATTTGCACATTTCAATTTACAATGGTTACTAAGTGGAGCAGATATTAAAAATTATCTAAAACTATAGACCAATGAATAAAAATTCAATCATTTTAATTCTATCGGTTTTGCTTATTTCTTGCTCTAAAGATGATTCTGAGCCTGTAATTATAGAAAACCCAAGTTCTAATGTTTTCTATTATGGAGCAGATCTATCATACGTAAATGAGATGGAAGACTGTGGTGCTGTCTACAAAGATTCTAATGAAAATTTTAAAGATCCATATAAAATTTTTGCAGAAGCTGGTACAAACCTAGTGAGAATTAGATTGTGGCATAATCCAATTTGGACAAATTACTCCAACATTAATGATGTAAAAAAATCTATTCAACGTGCTAAGTCTGAAGGAATGAATGTATTATTAGACTTTCATTACTCAGATTCCTGGGCAGATCCCTCCAATCAAGAAATACCAGCAGCATGGTTAAATCAAATAAATAACACAGAACTTTTAGGAGATCTAGTTTATAATTACACATTTGATACCCTTAATGAATTATATGATTCAAATCTTCTTCCTGAAATTGTTCAAATTGGAAATGAAATTAATGCCATGATTTTACAAAATGGAGAAGTTAAGTGGCCAATTGATTGGTTGAGAAACTCAGCATTAATAAACAAAGGAATTAAAGCTGTAAGAGATATTTCTAATCAAAAAAATAAAAAAATTGAAATCATGTTACACATAGCCCAGCCTGAAAACGCTTTGTGGTGGTTTAGTGAAGCTTTTAATGCGGGTATAACGGATTTTGACTGGATAGGGTTATCTTATTATCCTTTATGGTCAGAGTATAATTTAAATACGATTGATGCTCCACTAAAAAATTTAATTGAAACGTATGCTAAAAAATTAATGATTGTTGAAACAGCATATCCTTTCACACTAATAAATGCTGATTCAGCAAATAACATTATTGGCGAAAATGCTTTGATTCCTGGATATCCTGCTTCTCAGCAAGGTCAATTAGATTACTTAAATGATTTAAAAACAAAAATTTCTGAAAGTGGAGGACAAGGGATTATTTATTGGGAACCTGCTTGGGTTTCCACTAATTGTAAAACCCTTTGGGGTCAAGGATCTCATTGGGATAATGCTACTTTATTTGATCATAATAATAAATCTACTCTGGGAATGCAGTTTTATAATTCTTCTAAAAATTAAATACAATGATAAAGTTGTTCAGGTTAATTACTTTGTTGGAAGGAAGTTCTTACTTATTACTTCTTTTTATTGCAGTCCCACTAAAATATCTTGTGGGTGATGAATCATTTGTTAAATTACTTGGAATGCCACACGGTTTTTTATTCATTTTGTACATAGTATTTGCATTTGTTTTTCAAAAAAAAATGAAATGGAGTTTGATTAATTTTTTAATAATATTAGTTGCTTCAGTAGTACCTTTTGGTACATTTTATATAGACAAAAAATATTTAAGAAAAATTATTTAAATAATGAAAAATAGAATAGTCTTATTTTTAATTTTATTATTAATTTTTTCGTGTGATTCAAACAAGAATATCCCTGTTGATTTAAAGACTGAATACTCAATTAATCCTTTAGGGATAGATACAGATTTACCTCGTTTTTCATGGAAACTTCCCCAAAATTCTAACGTAAAAAGACAATTGTTTTATCAAGTTTTGGTAGCTGATAAAATAATTAATTTAAAAGAAAACAAATCCTTAGTATGGGATAGTGGTAAAATTAAATCAGATAAAAATTTTACAGTCTTTGATGGAAATGAATTATTACCAAACACTCGATATTTTTGGATTGTAAAAATTTGGGATAATAATGGTAATGAAAGCTCTTATTCAATACACTCTTCCTTTCAGACTGGAATTAAAGAAACCTGGAGTGCAAAATGGATCACTGACAAAGAAGATATAAATGAAAAAAGAGCTCCATATTTTAAAAAAGAATTTAAAACTCATTCTACTATTAAAGAAGCAACCGTATATATAGCCTCAGCTGGTTTGCACAATTTTAAACTTAACGGAAATAATGTAGGAGATGAATTTATGAATCCTATATATACGCGGTTTGATAAAAGAATTTTATATAATACATATGATGTAACAGAATTAATTAAGAAAAATAATATAATTGATATAGTTCTTGGAAATGGTTGGATTAACCACCAATCTGTTGCAGTTTGGGATTTTCATAAAGCTCATTGGAGATCTCGCCCACGCTTTATATTTGAAATGGTTATTAATTACAAAGACGGAAGACAAGAAAAAATTATCTCAGATAAATCATGGAAAACCTCATTTGGAAGAATTCAGTTTAATAGTATTTATACAGCAGAGCATGTTGATAATAATAAGGAAAATAAATCTTGGAAACAGGTAATAGAAGTGCCTATTCCAACTGATAAAATCTCTTCACAACAATTACCGCCTGTAAGAAAAGTAAAAGCTTACCCTGCAGTTTCATTTGTAAAATTATCAGATAATACCTACTTATACGATTTTGGTCAAAATATGTCCGGAGTAACTGAGCTTAAGATTGATGGACCTAAAGGGACAATTGTTAGGGTAAAACATGGTGAACAATTAAAAGATGGACGTTTGGATAACAGTGGAATTGAGGTTCATTATCGCCCAAAAGATGACAAAGATCCTTTTCAAACAGATATTTATACACTAAACGGTAATGGTCAAGAGATTTTCTCACCAATATTTAATTATAAAGGATTTAGATATGCAGAGGTGAAAATTAACAACAATGTGGATCTAAATATCAATAATTTAACAGCGTATTTCACACACACCGATGTGGAGCCTTTAGGTATAATACAAACTTCAAATGGTTTAATTAATCAAATATGGGATGCAACTAATAAAGCATATTTATCAAATCTATTTGGTTATCCAACAGATTGTCCTCAGCGTGAAAAGAATGGTTGGACAGGAGATGCTCATACTGTAATTGAGACAGCTTTATACAATTTTGATGGGATTTTAGTTTATGAAAAATGGATGGATGATCATAGAGATGAACAACAAATTGATGGAACATTACCGTCGATAATACCTACTGCAGGTTGGGGTTACACTTGGGGAAATGGACCTGACTGGACCAGTTCAATGATATTAGTCCCTTGGAATATTTACAAATTCTATGGTGATAAGAGAATTCTTGAAGAGAATTATGAAAATATGAGAAGATATGTTTATAAGATAAAAAGTGTAAGTAAAGATAATTTAACCAATTGGGGTTTAGGTGATTGGGTACCCGTTAAATCAAAATCAAACTTAGAATTCACTTCCTCAATCTTTTACTTTACCGATGTATTAATAGTATCAAAGATTGCTAATATATTAGGTCATAATGAAGATGCATCTGAACTAAAAAAGTTAGCAAAAGACATTAAGTCATCAATAAATAACAAATTTTTTGACAAGGAAACCAATACTTATGCTTCTGGAACTCAAACAGAAATGAGTATGGCTTTGTTTAGGGGGATTGTTAGCGCAGAAAATAAACAATTAGTAGCTGATAATCTTGCTAAATCTGTTGTTGATAATAATTCAAAATTAGATGTTGGTCTTTTGGGTTCAAAAACTATCCTAAACGCCTTAAGTCAAAATGGATATGCAGATCTAGCGTTTAAATTAGCTTCATCAAATGAATTTCCGTCATGGGGATACTGGATTGAAAATGGAGCTACAACACTATACGAAAATTGGAATTTAAGTGCTGAAAGTGATCTTTCATTAAACCATATTATGTTTGGAGAAATTAGTGCCTGGTTTTATAAGACATTAGGGGGTATTAATGTTGATGTAAATAATCCAGGATTTAAAAATATAGTGCTTAAACCTCATTTTGTAAACGGTTTAAGTGACTTCAAAGCTACTTATATGAGTCCTTATGGAAAAGTTTCATCTTCATGGGAAAGAGTAGGAGATATGGTTATATATAAAGTTTATGTTCCTCCAAATACTCAAGCGGATTTATTTTTTGATAATTCTGTTAAGGAGGTTAAATATGAAAATTATCTAGTAAATTTATCTAATCCATATGTTTTAGAGCCAGGATATTATGAGTTTGAAGTATATTAATATTAGCAATTGATTAAAATCATGAAAAGATTATACACTTTTACTTTGTTATTTTCATTTTTATTTATTTCGAACAAATCTTTCTCTCAGGAAATTATTCAAGAAGACTACTACACCTTTAAAAGAGGAGATTACAATGGGATTGGAAAATGGTATATGGGTCGTGAGATTGCTTATGTTATGGGTTTTCAAGGTATTGGTTGGTTGGAAAGATCTGAACGTGAAAAAGAAGAAAATGTTTCTAGTTTAATTAAAAACATGAAAATTAAATCTAATGAAGTTATTGCTGATATCGGAGCAGGTTCCGGTTATCATGCATTTAGAATTGCTTCTTTAGTAACAAATGGGCTAGTTTATGCTGTTGATATACAACCTGAAATGTTAATGGCGATTGAAAAGACAAAAGAATTTAAAAAAGTTGAGAATATCAAAACTATACTTGGTACTGAAAAAACAGTTGAATTACCTAAAAATTCAGTTGATAAAATTTTGATGGTAGATGTTTATCATGAGTTTAGCTTTCCAGTCGAGATGATTAACTCAATAAAAAATGCATTGAAACCTAATGGAGAGCTTTTTTTAATTGAATACAGAGCGGAAGATTTAAAAGTTCCTATTAAAAGAATTCATAAAATGACTGAAGAACAGGCTGTAAAAGAAATGAAAGCAGCAGGACTTGTTCTAAAGGAAAATATTGATAATCTTCCTTGGCAGCATTGCATGGTTTTTATAAAAAACAATTAATATTAATTTAATAATATGAAAACCTTAGAACAAGAAATTATTGTTTCAAAAAAAGATTTAGATGATTTAAATCATGTAAATAATATGGTTTATATAAGTTGGGTTTTAGATATTGCAAAAAAGCATTGGAATAATTTGGTAGACATACAAACAATAAAAAATTTTTATT
>CACEGG010000017.1 GCA_902559035.1 uncultured Bacteroidota bacterium | reverse complement strand
ACCACATGTTCCAACCGCTCCAAAAACAATATTTATTACGGCTTGTTTTATATCTACACTTGGTGTTACTATAATAGCATTGTTACCTCCAAGCTCAAGCAAGGATTTCCCAAGTCTAGCACCTACCTTTTGTGCAACATCTTTACCCATTCTAGTAGATCCTGTAGCTGAAAGTAAATTTATTCTTTTATCTTCTGACATCCATTTTCCTACAGAACTATCTCCGTTGATTAGGCATGAAACTCCATTATCAATTTTATTTTCCTTTAAAACATCTGCAATTAGTTTTTGACAAACAATACTACAGAGTGGAGTTTTTTCAGAGGGTTTCCAAATACAAACATTTCCACAAACCCAAGCCAAGGCTACGTTCCAACTCCAAACTGCTACTGGAAAATTAAATGCTGAAATAATTCCAACTATCCCTAAAGGATGGTATTGTTCATACATTCTATGATTTGGTCTCTCAGAATGCATAGTTAATCCATAAAGTTGTCTTGAAAGTCCAACCGCAAAGTCACAGATATCAATCATTTCTTGAACTTCACCAAGACCTTCTTGTAAAGACTTTCCCATTTCAAATGAAACTAATTCACCGAGTTCTGCTTTATTGTCTCTAATTTTGTTACCTAATTGTCTTACAAGTTCACCTCTTTTGGGAGCAGGTATTTTTCTAAACGATAAAAATGCTTTCTGTGCATCATTAATTAATTTTTCATAATCTTTTTTTGTTCCAGTACTTACGTTACCTAGTTTTGATCCGTCAACAGGGCTGAATGAGTCAATTTTTGACCCCGAACCAAACCATTCTGAACCGTTAGAACAACCTTGTTGATTATTTTTTATACCTAATTTACTTAGGGTTCTTGATATGTTGTTTTTGCTCATGATTAATTATTGAATCTAACAAACTTAATCAAATTTGAATTGTTTGTTTTTTAAATTAACTTGGAATCAGTTTAATGCATAATAATGAAAAGAAAATTCAATATTGATTCTGATATTTCTAAAGCTGAAACACTTCCCTCATCTTTTTATAAGGACTTGAAAATATTTGAGGAATTAAAGACTAAGATTTTTTTAAAATCATGGCAATGGGTTGGTGATTCAGATTTAGTTAAAGAAAAAAATTCAGTTTACCCTCAACTTTTATTAGAAGATTATTTGACAGAACCTATTGTATTAACCAGAGATGAGAGTGACACTATTCATTGTTTAACTAATGTTTGCACTCATAGAGGAAATATTTTGGTTTTTGAACCTGGAAAATCTAAAAAATTGGTTTGCATGTACCATGGGAGAAGATTTAATAATAAAGGAGATTTTGAATTTATGCCTGAATTTGATAAAACAAAAGATTTTCCAAGACCATGCGATAATTTGCATAAATTTCCTTTAATTAAATGGGGAAAATTGCTTTTCGCAGGTTTAAATCCATCTTTTGATTTTCAAACAGTTATTGATAAGATGAGTGAAAGAATTGGTTTTTTACCAATTAATGAATTTAAACCCGATAGTACCCTTTCAAAAGATTTTACTGTAAATGCACATTGGGCTTTGTATTGTGATAATTATTTAGAAGGATTTCATATTCCATTTGTTCATAAAGATTTAAATGAGGTTTTAGATTATAATGATTATAAAACAGAGGTTTATCAGCATTGTAATTTACAAATTGGATATAGTGAAGATGATAGTGATGTTTTTGAACTACCTAAAGATCACCTGGATTATGGTAAAAATGTAGCAGCTTACTATTACTGGGTTTTTCCCAATATGATGTTTAATTTTTATCCTTGGGGTTTATCTTTAAACCTAGTTAAACCAATTTCAGATTCTTTAACTAAAGTTTCTTTTAGATCCTACGTTTATGATGAAACTAAATTAAACAAGGGTGCAGGAAACCAACTTCAAAAAGTTGAAGAAGAAGACGAATTTGTAGTAGAAAACGTTCACAATGGTTTGAGATCCTCTTTTTATAAGGCTGGAAGGTTTTCTCCAACTAGAGAAGAAGGTGTTCATCATTTTCACAAACTTATTTCCAAGTTTATGAATCAGTGATTAGAAAAACCGAATCCCTTAAATAATTCTTTAAATCAAAATAATAAATATGGAATACTTTTAAAGGATTCAGTTATTTAGCCAATACCACAACATTACGATAGTGAAAGCCAAGATAAGCCACAGGATAAAGTTGCTTTTTTTTTCATAATTATTTAGAAAAAGTAAATATGTTTTCAATAGTTGTTTTAAATAGATTAGCCATTTTAAATGCTGTTGGTAAACTAGGGTCAAATTTTTCTTTTTCAATAGCATTAATTGCTTGCCTGGAAATACCAATCAAGTCTGCAAGTTTTTCTTGAGTTAATTTTTGATTTTTTCTTAGTTCTTTTACTCTGTTTTTCATCTGTATCTTCTTGCATTAATAATATTAGAAGCTATATAAGAAAAAGATATAAAAAACATTAAATATTCAAACTCGGGTTCCTTGTCAATAACTCCAAAATCAAAAGAAACTTCATATGTGAGACCAACAACCACAGCTAATCCTAATGTGATAGCCATTGCTTCAAATTGTATTTTCTTTTGCAACTCGTCATAAGTCTTAAATAAATTTTTATTAGCTACTATCATACCAATTCCAATAGCTAAATTTATTAATAATCCTATTTTAGTAAATGTTAAATCATTCCATAATGTGTTTTCTGCACCTGTTAAAAAGGCTAAACTTAAAACCCATGCTAATGTCCATCCTATCAAAACCTTGGTTTGTTTTTTTTGTTCTTTCATAATTCTATTTTTGTAACGTTTACTTTACAAATATATAAAAATATTTCAATTATGTAATGTTTAATTTACTTTTTTAAGAAAAAAGACCAAATTGATTAAGGTGATAGGAGGTATGAAAGCGAACTAATTTCTTTAATACTGAAGAAGGAATTTGCCCATACATCTGATGGAATACTTTTTCAGAGTTAATCTCTTCAACTTTTTTATAAATCTTAATTAACTTGTTTTTTTCTTTATCAAATTTAATAGATTCAGGGTATGTTTTAAAAATTTTAAGTGTTGCAGAGTTCTTTTGGAATTTATAAACATTAAAATCTATATAATTTAAATACTTTAAGAAGAAGTATCTAAAAAATAATCTTGAATACATTCTGGTAATAAAATTTATTCTTTTATGCCCTAAAGTAACATCAATAAATGAATTACAGTGAAATAGCATTTGACTAGAATTCATAACTCCCCATTTTGGAGAGCTATTTTCATCAAGTGTTTCCAAATATTTTTCAATATTATTTGAATCTAAATGCATCTTATAAATATAAAAAAACCTTCAAATTCTTGAAGGTTTAGTTTCTATTCTATGATATTTAAATAATTATGTTTAACTGAGATATTTACAATTTATTAATTATTCTCCACTTAACATTTTTTTAAATGCCACTAAATCAAATTCATTTCCATAAAATAGTGTACTCATTTTCATGATGTCGGCAGCAATAAGAACTGCGGTTTTTATTTCATTTTCTGTTGCACCTAATCTTTTTAACTCTGAAATATGATAAGGGATACAATATTGACATTTAGTTGCAGCTGAAGTTCCAAGTGCTACTAAATGAGCTTCTTTTTCTGGAATTGCTCCTTCTTTGTATAGACCCATTTGAGCTTTAAAATAAGCATCAGCACTTTTTAGAATCGATTCTGGATACACAGAGTTAAAAGGACTAGCAGCTAAAAGTTCTTGTCTCTCTACATTTGTCAATACACCGTCTTGAGAAAAACTTGTTGCACATGTTCCTACAAGAAGTATAAAAAATAATAGTTTTTTCATTTTTTAAAAATTTTAATGTTACACTTAAATTTAGTAAAAAATTCTGTATCGTATGTTTATTATAAATGTTTATATAAACAAAAAAACCCTACCAATTAAGGTAAGGTTTTAAGTGATCGCGAGAGGATTCGAACCTCTGACCGTCTGCTTAGAAGGCAGATGCTCTATCCAGCTGAGCTACGCGACCTTTTTTGACGAATGCAAATGTAAAAAAATATGTTTAAATTTATGAACATAGATAGTTTTTATTTATTTTAAAAAAATGAATTTACTCTCAGTCTTGTTGTTTGTACAAAAATTCAATGTAAATCATGATAACATGAATACTTATGCTTCAATACTGTTATGGGTAGTTCCTGGTTTTATGGTTTTAATGACTGTTGAAGCTCTTTACGGTCATTTTACTAACAAACAAACGTATTCTTTTATGGATACATTATCTAGTCTAAGCTCAGGAATTACAAATGTTTTAAAGGATTCTTTAGGTTTAGTTTTAGTTATTTTATCGTATCCATATATTCTAGATACCATTGCAGTTTTTGATTTGGAATCAAGTGTTATGTTATATGTTGTAGCTTTTATTTGTATTGATTTTGCAAGCTACTGGAATCATAGACTTAATCATAAAGTAAATATATTTTGGAATAGACACGTCATTCACCACAGTAGTGAAGAATTTAATTTAGCTTGTGCTTTAAGGCAAAGTATATCTGCTTGGATTGGTTTTGGAGCATTTTTTTTAATTCCTGCCGCTTTTTTTGGAGTTCCTGCTCAGCTAATAACTTTGCTTGCCCCAATTCATTTATTTGCTCAGTTTTGGTACCATACTCAACATATTGGAAAACTAGGTTTTTTAGAATACATAATAGTTACGCCATCTCAGCATCGAGTACATCATGCAATTAATCCAATCTACATTGATAAAAATCTTTCAGCCATATTTTGTATTTGGGATAGAGCTTTTGGGACTTTTCAAGAGGAATTAGATGAAGAACCACCTGTTTATGGTGTTCTTAAACCTGTTAACACCTGGAACCCTTTATTAATTAATTTCCAACATGCTTTTAATGTGATTCAAGATGCTTACAATACATCAAGCTTTAAAGACAAACTAAGAATATGGTTTATGCCTACTGGGTGGAGACCAAATGATGTTGTTGAAAAATTTCCAAGAAATATCATAACAGATCATAACAACAGAGAAAAATATAGTCCTAACTATTCAAATTTCATGAAGTTTACAGCTATTTTTCATTTTATATCTATCAATTTTTTACTCTATTTCTTTTTAAGTAATATTTCAATTATAGAAACTGATTTACGTTTGATTTTTGGATTAATAATATTTATTTCAGTTTTTGGATTTACGTCACTTTTAGATTTACAGTCTTGGGCTCCATTTTTTGAAGTTATAAGATCTATTTCTACAATTCTTATTTTATATTCAATAAATGACTATTCCTTATTTCTTAATTATCCGACTGAATTTTCATTGATAATAGCTTACTTTATTTTAAGTAGTTTGATTTCATTTATTATCATTTTTAATAAAAATCACTATTTAATTAAATTTAGCAATGCGACTTCTTAAAATTTTAATCTTATTTATAACCTCAAATTTATTTGCTCAGCAAAA
Source organism: uncultured Bacteroidota bacterium (assembly GCA_902559035.1). Lineage (GTDB taxonomy): Bacteria > Bacteroidota > Bacteroidia > Flavobacteriales > Flavobacteriaceae > MAG-121220-bin8. The sequence goes on along the minus strand of CACEGG010000017.1, from coordinate 21,202 downwards.
TTGGACTAACTTAATTAATGATGGTAATCTAAATAATTGGGAAATCAAGCAGGGCTCAGCTGAATTCGAATTAAAAAATGGAATAATTTCTGCCACCTCAATTTTAAATACACCAAGTACGTATTTAGGAACAAAAAAGAAGTATTCTGATTTTATTCTTGAGTTTGAGGTTTTTGTGGACGAAGGATTAAACTCCGGAGTTCAGTTTAGAAGCGCAGTAAATAATAATGTTCCTGAACACAGTAGAGTTTATGGATATCAATTTGAATTGGATACAAATTTAAAAAGAGGCTGGTCCGGCGGTATTTATGATCAATCTAGAAAAAACTTTTTTTTGTACCCAATTACTAGAAATGAAAAAGGAAGAAAAGCATTTAAAAATGGTCAGTGGAATAAGGCTAGAATAGAAGCAATTGGTAATTCTATTAAAACCTGGATTAATGGCGTTCAATGTGCGAATTTACTAGACCCTATGTCTGCAAATGGTTTTATAGCTCTTCAAATACATAATATTGCTGAACAATCACTAGTTGGTAAAAAAGTTATGTGGAAAAATATAAGAATTTTAACAAAAAACATTTCTAAACATATTTCTGATTCCTCAGATTATGCAACTGAAATTAACAATTTAGATAATATTTTAAGTGAAAATCAAATTAAAAATAAATGGAGATTTTTGTGGGATGGCAAAACGTCAACTGGATGGAGGGGTGCTAATATTAAAACTTTTCCTCAAAAGGGATGGGCTATAGAAAACAATATTTTAAAAGTTTTAGCATCTGATGGTTCAGAGTCAACAAATGGAGGAGATATTATAACAATAAAGAAATTTTCAAACTTTGAATTAGAACTTGATTTTAAGATTTCCAAAGGTGCAAATAGTGGAATTAAATATTTTGTTGATCCTGATTTAAATAAAGGAAATGGTTCCTCAATTGGATTAGAATATCAGATTTTAGATGATAGAAATCACCCCGATGCAAATAAAAAATTTAAAGTTTTAGAGGAATCTAATGGAGAATGGAATTTTCATAAAGAAGGATTTAAAAAAAATAGAACAGTTGGCTCTCTATATGATTTAATTGAGGCTGAAAATTTAAATGAAGAAAGATCTAAACGCCCAGTTTATCCTGAGACCTGGCACAGAGCAAGAATAATAGTAAATAATGGTCATGTTGAACATTGGTTAGACAATATCAAATTACTTGAATATGACAGGTTTTCACAAGTTTTTAAGGCATTAGTAGAGTATAGTAAATATTCCAAATGGAAAAATTTTGGTCAATCAAAAACTGGTCATATTCTTTTGCAAGACCATGGGGATGAAGTATCCTTTAAAAATATCAAAATAAGAGAATTTTAAAATTTAATTATGAAAAACAGAAGAACTTTTATTAAAAAATCAACAATGGGTATTGTTGGAGCATCAATATTATCCCCATTTCATAAGTCTTCAGCAAAAAGTTATTCAAGGATAATTGGATCGAACGATAGAATTACTTTAGCATTTCAAGGACTTGGAAGAAGATTCCCAGGTTTATTAAACTCTTCTTTAGAAATGAAAAATGTTGAAATAAAATATTTCTGTGATGTAATGGATAAACAAATCGATAAGGCTAACAAAAGATATTTTAACCTTACAAGTAAGAAAACCAATACGGAAAAAAATATTCATAAAATTATCGATGACAAAGATGTTGATGCTTTAATAATAGCTACTCCAGATCACTGGCATGCTTACGCCGCATGTAAGGGAATGGAAGCAGGTAAGCATATTTACTTAGAGAAACCATGTAGTCATAATTTAATGGAGAGCGAATTACTTGTTAATTTTCAGAAATACTATAACAGATCTGTTCAAATGGGAAATCAACAAAGATCTTCGTATGAAACTTTACAGTGTATTAAATTGCTTAGAAATGGAATTATTGGAGATTTAGTTAAAGCAGAAGCTTTCTATAATAATAATCGACCAAGAGTTCCAAATCAAGTAATATCTGAAGTCCCAAAGGGTTTGGATTGGGCACTGTTTCAGGGTCCTTCCAAAAGAAAACCATATACTTACGATACCTGGGATTATAATTGGAGATGGTATGGATGGGATTTTGGTACTGGAGAAGCTGGTAATAATGCTACTCATGAGCTTGATATAGCTAGATGGGCTCTAAATGTTCATTATCCTGAGAAAGTTGATGTTTATTCCGGCAAAAACCATTTTTTAGATGATGGATGGACTATGTACGATACAATGGAAGCAAAATTTGAATTTCCCAATAATTTAAAAATAGATTGGAATTGTCATAGTAGAAATTCTTATTATAAAAAAATGATGGGAGGTAGAGGGACTGTGGTTTATGGTACAAATGGTTCTGCTTTTATTAATAGAAATGGCTATTCAGTTTATGACTTAAATGGTAAAGAAATTAAAAATAGTGTATCAACTGACAAGGAATCAAGTACTGAATTAGGAGGCGGGGGTAATATGACTACAAAGCACTTTAGAAATTTTTTCAAATCAATAAGGGAGTCAGCTGAATTAAATTCTCCAATAGATGATGCAGTAATCAGTCAGAGCATGGTTCATTATGCTAATTTAGCCCATAGATCTGGAAAATCATTTAAAATAGATCCTAAAAATGGAAATGTTTTAGATAAAAAGATAAAAAAGAAATTTTGGTCTAGAGAATATGAAAAGGGTTGGGATATTGACTTTAATTAGTATTTTTTAGGCACACCAAATAGAAACTTTTCAAATCTTTTCATTACTATTAAATGTAATTTAGCTTGAGTATATTTATAAATATACCAAGGCAGACTGGGTACATACTCATGAATCCCAGCAATCATATACTCATTATTTAGTACAGACCTAAACTCTAACCATCCAAGTGAAGTTCTTTTAACTAACCATCCTCCAGTAATGTAGAATAACTTTCGATTATCATCACTTCTTGATTTGATGACTTTTAGTTCAAGAAGAAGTAAGCTGAAAAAACTAAATTTTATAAATTTTCCATCATAGTTTGCCTTTATTAAATCAGCAAATCTTTTAGTCAACCAAATAGGATAAATTCTTGCAATAAAATCCGTAGTTCTATTACTTGGGTTTGCAATTCTTTGAACACTTCTAACTGTATTTTCTTTGATTTTTCTCGCATAAAATTCTGGGTTTGTTGGGACCTTGTCTTTAGGATATAATGCTTTTTCTACACTATCTTCAACTGAAATATAATTAATAGGAAGATTAACCATATTTTCTGGATTTAGTGTCATCTTATGTTTTAAGCTTTCCACCAATGGAGAAACTAAAAATTTACTGGTTCCTGTTATCAAACTAACCCATAACTTAGATAAACCAATTGTAATGAAGGATAATGAAAAAATTAATCTTTTCTTATTCATTTTTTTAGCTGTTATTTTTAATAAATCCATGTAGGTTATTATTTGATTTCCTCCAATTTCTAATGGTTTATTAAATGTCGACTTATTGTCAACACACCATCTTATTATTTCAAGTGCATTTAAAATATCAATGGGTTGATTGAGAGATTTGGTCCATTCTGGACAGGCCATCAAAGGAAGGTTTTTTACTAATTGTTGAACAATTCTAAATGATGAACCACTTGGACCAATAATTATTCCAGCTCGAACAGAAGTTAAAGGAGTTTTTCGTGATCCTAAAGTTTTTTCAACTTCATATCTAGACTTCAGATGTTTAGAAATACTTTGATCATCTTTAGGAAGAATTCCTCCGACATAAATTATTTGTTTTAGTTTACAATCTTGAGCAGCTCTTGAAAAATTATCTGCAAGTAGAATGTCGGTATCTTCAAAATCTCCTTGATTTAATCTTGTTGATGGCATCATTGAGTGAACTAAATATATTCCAATATCAGCTCCATTTAATGCATTAGTAGTACTTGAAATTGAATAAAGATCAACTTGTTTCCACTGAACTTGATCATTATTTGAATGTTTTATTTTGCTCCTGCTTAACGCTATAATATTAAATTCTTCTTTATATTTTTCAATAAACCATTTTCCGATAAACCCAGTTGCACCTGCAATGACTATTGTTTTTTTCAAAGAACTAGATTTGAGTTATTATATAAAATTACCAGGTTAATTATTAAGTATAATAATGCGGGTGTTGATTTAATTATCCCATCTTTAACTATTAATCTGAGAGTAAAACCTAAAAGCATTAAAACTGCTAAACCAAAAGAAGATAAAAGAGTCATTATTGGAAAATAGTATCCTAAAATAAGACCAAAGCCACCAGTTAACTGAGCGTAACCAACAATCAACCTAAATTTTGAAATTCCCCATCTTTTAAATTCAGATTTCATTATATTAGATGTAAAGGAAAGGATTCCGTAAATAATGAATGAAATAGCTGAAAAAAATTCTAGTATTTCAGGAATCATTTTGTGCATAACAAATCTGTTTTAATAACTTAATTAATAATTTTAATATATGAAGAATCTTTATAATATTTTCATTTTAATTGTTTTACTTTTTAGCTCTCAAACTTCAAATTCTCAAGATGATATTTTAAAAAAAATAAATGAAATAGCTACTCTTGAACAAAAAGTAATGATGCCAATGCGAGATGGAATAAGATTGGCAACTGATATATACAGACCCAAAACTGATGAGAAAGTTCCAATTATTTTCTCAAGAACCCCATATAACTTTAACTCATGGGGAGATGGCGAAGAAAAAAACCGTACTCATCAAAGAGCCTATGAGGCTTTAAAAAGAGGATATGCTTATGTTGTACAAAATGAGAGGGGAAGATATTTTAGTGAAGGCCAATGGGATATTTTAGGTATGCCACTGACAGATGGATATGATGCATTTTCTTGGATGAGTGAACAGACTTGGTCAAATGGTAAAATAGGTACACTAGGATGCTCTTCCACAGCTGAATGGCAAATGGCTGTTGCAGCTTTAGATCATCCTTCTCATGCTGCAATGGTTCCGCAGGGATTTGGAGCAGGAGTTGGAAGGGTCGGAGATTTTTTTGAACAAGGAAATTGGTATAGGGGAGGTGTAGAACAATTGTTATTCGGAACTTGGTTATATGGTGTGGAGCATGATGAGTTTAAGCCAAGAATTCCTGCAGGTGCGTCTCAAGAAGACTTAATCAGAATTTCAAGATTTTATGATTTAGCACCCGAAAATCCACCTGTTGATTGGGCTGAAAAAATTAAACACCTTCCTTTACAAGACCTCTTAAAAAATGTTGGTGGAAAGAAAGAAATATTTGATAAAATGATAAGAAGAAAACCAAATGATAAAGCATGGTATCAGGGTGGCTTATATCACGACAATATGGATTTTGGCGTGCCTAGTTTTTGGTTTGTTTCTTGGTATGACGTTGCAACTACTCCAAATATTGCTTTATTTAATCATGTTAGAGAAAACTCAGTAGATCAATATGTAAATGACAATCAGTATTTAATAATAGCTCCAACTTTGCACTGCGGTTTCACAAGAGCTACCGAAAATACTATAGTTGGAGAAAGAAGTGTAGGTGATGCTAGATTAAATTACGACGAGCAGGTTTACGATTGGTTTGATTTAATGTTAAAAGAAAAAAAGAACGATTTTAAAGAAAAAACACCAAGAGTTCAGTATTATACAATGGGTTCTAATAAATGGCAAAACTCAGAAGTTTGGCCCCCAGAAAATATAGAGATGATTCCATTCTATTTAAGTAGTGATGGAAATGCTAATACGTTGTATGGAGATGGTAAACTAACTACCCTGAAAAGAAAAATTAATGATAAGCCCGATAGTTTTATTTATAATCCATTAGACCCCGTCACATCAAACGGCGGTGGAGTTTGTTGTATGGGTAATGCTGTACAGGGGGGTGCATTTGATCAACAAGAAATTGAAACAAGAGATGATGTCCTCGTTTACACTTCAGATCCTTTAAAAGATGGGTTTGAAGTAACAGGCTTTATTAATTCCTCAATTTACATTTCTTCTGATGTTAAAGATACTGATATAACAATCAAACTCATTGATGTCTACCCAGATGGAACAGCTTATAATATTGATGAAACTATTCAAAGAGTAAGATTTAGAGAAGGCTATGATAAGGAAGTTTTTATGGAAAAGGGAAATGTTTATAAAGTAAATTTATCTCAAATGTCTACAAGTAATTATTTCAAGAAAAACCATAGGATTAGAATTGAAGTTTCTAGTAGTAATTTTCCAAGATTTGCTAGAAATCTAAATACTGGTGGAAATAACTACGATGAATCTAAAAGTATTATTGCTAACAACGTTATTCATCATTCAAGAAAATATCCCTCAAGTATAACATTACCAATTGTTAAACAATAAACCAGACAATTATTTATGGAAATGAATTACGATGCCATTGTTATTGGAACTGGAATGAGTGGGGGATGGGCTGCTAAAGAGTTGTGTGAAAAAGGACTGAAAACTCTTGTCTTGGAAAGAGGAAGGATGATTAAACATATTGAGGATTATAAAACAGCAAATAAAGATGATTGGGAATTTCCTGCAGGTGATGTTATAACACAAGAAATAGAAAAAAGACAACCCAAACAAAGTAGAACAGGCTATGTAAATACGGAATCAACCAAAGAATTTTTTGTTGATGATATTGAACATCCTTACAATGAAAATAAAAGGTTTGACTGGATTAGAGGATATCATGTAGGAGGAAGATCATTACTTTGGGCTAGACAAAGTTACAGATTAACCCCTTTTGATTTTTTAGCTAACAAAAATGATGGTTATGGTGTGGATTGGCCTATAAGATATAATGATTTAGCTCCTTGGTATGATTATGTAGAAAATTATATTGGAGTTAGTGGAGAAAATTTGAATTTAAATCAATTTCCAGATCAAAAACTTCTTAAACCAATGGAATTAAATTGTGTTGAAAAAGTTTTGCAAAAGTCGATTTCAGAAAAATATTTAAATAGACACATGACAATTGGAAGAGTTGCACACATAACAGAGGGTATAAAACCTGGTTTAGGAAGAGTAAATTGTCAATACAGAAATAGATGTAGAAGAGGATGTCCTTATGGTGCTTATTTTAGCAGTAATTCCTCGACACTTCCAGCAGCTGAAGCAACTGGAAATATGACTTTGAGACCTAATTCAATTGTTTATGAAATAATTTACGATGATTCAAAGAAAAAAGCAACAGGTGTAAAAATAATTGATTCCAAGACTAATTTATCTTATGAATTTAAATCAAAAATTATTTTCATGTGTGCATCCACAGTACCAACTACCTCCATTTTAATGCAATCAAAATCTAGCAGGTTTCCAAATGGTTTAGGAAATGATTCGGGTGAGCTAGGACATAATATAATGGACCATCATTTTCAAATTGGAGCAGATGCTAGTTATGATGGTTTCGAAGATAAATATTACACTGGAAGAAGACCAAATGGCGTTTATATTCCTAGATTCCAAAACATAGGAGGAAATACGAAAAGTAAAGATTTTTTGAGAGGATATGGTTATCAAGGAGGTGCAAGTAGAACAGATTGGAAAGAGTATGTTAAAGAAGCATCCTATGGTGAAAAATTAAAGCAAGCAGTTATAAAACCAGGTAAATGGGTTATGGGTTTAAACGGATTTGGTGAAGTTTTACCTTATCATGAAAATAAAATTTTTCTTAATTATGAAAAAACAGATAAATGGGGACTCCCAACTGTAACTTTTGATGCTCAACTAAGAGAAAATGAATTGAATATGAGAAAAGATATGCAGATTCAAGCAATGGAAATGTTAGATGAAGCTGGGTTTAAAAATGTGAAACCTTATGAAAGTTCGTACGGTTTAGGTTTAGGTATTCATGAAATGGGGACAGCAAGAATGGGTAGAGACCCTAAAACCTCAGTTCTAAATGCTTTTAACCAAATCCATTCAGTTAAAAATGTATTTATAACAGATGGATCTTGTATGACTTCCTCAGGAAATGTTAATCCATCTTTGACTTACATGGCAATAACTGCTAGGGCTGTTGATCATGCCGTTAAGGAGCTTAAAAAAAATAAACTTTAAAATGAAAAGAAGAGATTTACTTAAAAAAGTTGGTATTGGAGTAGGTGCGTTGGCTGTTTCTCCCTTTACAATAAGTTTATTACAGTCCTGTAATAATGATCCTAGTTGGAATCCAAATTTTTTTAAAAAAGGTGATATCGAATTTTTAAATGAACTTTCGGACCTGATAATTCCAAGTTCAGTTGAGATTCCTGGAGCCAAAGAATTAAAATTATTAAGATTTGTGGATATTTATATCTCTAGAGTTTTATCCAAAGGGGAACAAGAAACAATTTATAATGCTTTTGACAAATTTCAATTAGAATATTTGAAATCATCATCTTTAAGTAATATTGATTCAAAAACTTTAAACTCATTATTAGATTATTTTTTTGTTAAAAACAAATCCAAGCACGATATTTGGATGAATGATTTTATGAACACTAAAGAATCACAATCATATATCTTCTTATACTCATTTAGAGAACTATTGGTTAGTGCATTTAAGACAAATGAATATATTGGTAAAAACATATTGGTTTACAGACCAATACCTGGTGAACAAAGAGGATGTGTTGATTTAATAGAAACTACTAACGGAAGAGCTTGGACAATTTAATTTCTTATTATGAAACTTAAATTATTACTTATTGCATTTATTTTGATTTCATCATATACATTTTCTCAAGAAAAAGAGGATCTCTTTAGTATGATCGAACAAGATCAAAAACAAATTGAGTTACTTCCTGAAAAAATGATTTTTACACAAAGCCTATTGTGGGGTAAAAATGGTCTATTAAGAAAAACAGGGATTTCCCCACTCAACTTAGAAAATAGAGAAAAGGAGCTTAAAATAAGAAAGACAATGTTAACAACTCACCAAGCTATTGGTTATTTAACATTAGCCTCTATGATAGCTCAAGGTATAATTGGTGGTAAGTTGTATAATGGAGATGAAAGTTTGAGAAGTACTCATAATACTATGGGTAAGGTTGTAAATATTGGTTATTTTACTGGAGCTGGTCTATCATTATTTTCACCTCCACCATTAATAAATAAAAAGAAATCAAAGGGATTTGATTCTATAAAAGCGCATAGAATATTAGCTACTGTTCATTTCTCTGCAATGGTTGCTACCAATCACTATAAGTACAGAGATAAAAAAATTCACAAAGCAGCTGCTTACACTGCGTTTGCTAGTTATGCAACTGCAGTTTTAGTAATAAAATTTTAATTATGCAAAAGATTATATTTTTTCTATTTATTATAACTACAATTAATTTATCTGCTCAAGAAAATAAGTGGATGTTAATCGAAGATGAATCTTTTATACAATACTCTGCTAAGCATCTACTTCACAAGTGGAGTGGTATAAATAATAATATTAAAGGGGTTTTTTTACAACAAAATGATAGTAAAATAGCCGTTTCTGCAAATATTGCTGATTTTGATAGTGGAATTAGTAATAGAGATTCTAATGCCTTAAGAGTCCTAAATGCTCTTAATTATCCACAAGTAAAATTTTATTCTGCAGATATAAACATCAACTCTGATAATATAACTTTTAATGGTGAATTAGATTTTCATGGAAAAAAAATTCAAAAATCTTTTGAGGGATCTTATGTAAATACTAATGATAAGCTTACTATTGAAGGAGAGTTCTCAGTTGTTCTAACAGATTTTGATATTAAATTACCCTCACTAATGTTGGTAAAAATGGATGATTTTGCTGATATTGAATTCAAATTAATTTTTGAAAAAACTAATTAATCTTCCGTTTTATAGATTTGATATTTAAATAGTTTTCTTAACTTATAATTCTATTATGAGAAAACTTTATTTATTATTATTTATAACCTTTTTTTCTTGTACTGAAAATAAACTTTCCATTAATAAAGAAACTATTTTAAAATACAATATAGTATCAGAGTATGGTGATATTGCAGACACTTTAAATGTTTATTTTGAAAAATCTTTCAAAACTAAACTTAATGTCTCTAATTTAAAAAAAAATAAATCTATAGTTTTAATAACCAAACCAAACATAGAAAATGATTTTATTTCAATACAATTAAAGGATTCTTTAATTACGATATCTTCAAACAATAAGAAAAATTTATTTTATGCTACATATGAATTTATTGAAAAGTTTTTAAATGTAAAATGGCTTTCTACGGATTATACCCACTATGAAAAGCTAAGTTCATTAAACATACCAAATAATTATAATTACCATTATGAACCACCTGTTTTAACTAGAACAGTTCATTCTAAATTATTTTATGATGATTCTATTTTTGCTGACAAACTCAAAGTAACAAATGAAGCATTTCCTAGATATGTTCCTAATGCAAGAGTTCATACTTTTCATAGATTTATGCCATATGATGTTTTTTACGAAGAAAACCCAGAGTATTATGCCTTAAGAAATGGAAAACGACTTCCAACTCAGTTGTGTTTAACAAACAATTCTGTTTTAGAAATTGTCAAAGATAGTGTTAGATCTTTTTTTAAAACCTCTCCAATCTCTGACGTAATTTCCGTGAGTCAAGATGATAACACACAGTATTGTCAATGTGAAAATTGCTCAAAAATTGATAATAAAGAAGGTAGTCCAGCTGGATCTTTAATTCATTTTGTAAATGATATTGCTAAGGATTTTCCAGAAAAAACAATTTCAACCTTAGCTTACCAGTACACAAGAAAACCTCCAAAAACTAAGCCTCTAGAAAATGTTCTTATTACATTATGTTCTATCGAATGTGACAGAAGTATTCCAATTGATGAGGGTTGTAAAGATTTTAGTTCTGATTTGAAAGGATGGTCTACTTTGACTGATAACATAAGAATATGGGACTATACAACTCAGTTTACTAATTTTTTAGCTCCTTTCCCAAACTGGGGAACCATAAGACCTAACATTAATTTATTTGTTGAAAATAATGCAAAGTGGATATTTGAACAGCATTCCAGAAATGATAGTGAATTATTTGAATTAAGAAGTTATGTGATGGCTAAGCTTTTGTGGGATCCCTCTTTGAATTTTAATACATTGATTAAAGATTTTAATGACAAGTATTATGGTGATGGAGGAAAATACATAACTGAATATATTAGTAAAATTCAAAATCAAATTGATAATACTTCATTTTTTCTTTTTTTATATGGAGATCCTTCTCAAGGTTTTGATTCTTTTTTAAGTCCACAAAATCTTTCTAATTACGATGAACTATTTAATGAAGCTCTGAGCAAAGTTGATTATAATTCGAATTATTACAAGAGAATTCTAAGATCAAAAATTTCGATTGATTATGCAATATTAGAATTATACAGAAAAAATTTTTCAGATTTATATAAACTGACTTTTTATGAAAATAGCTTAAAAATAATCAACCCTGAACTAACTGAAAGACTTAATAATTTTAGTGATGTATGCTCAGAAAACAATATAACTTACATGAACGAAATGGGTTTCACTGTTAAAGATTACGTTTCAAATTATCAAAATGCTTTAACAATTGCCATAAAAAATAATATAGCAAGTGGAAAAAAGGTCACCTTAGAAACAATTCCAAAAAAATATGCTAATGAAGATCCTCAAGTCTTAACAGATGGTGCTTTGGGTGGAAATAGTTTTTATTCTAACTGGTTGGGTTTTGAGGGTAATAATATGGAAGCTTATGTAGATTTAAATGAGATTACTGAAATTAATTCTTTAAGTATTAATTTTTTACAGGTAACAAATCACATTGTTTTTTTTCCTAAAAACGTTGAATTTTTACAATCGGATGATAAATCTAACTGGACTACTTTAGGCACAGTTGAAAACAATCTAAAATTAAATCCACGCTCAAAAGTCAACGACATCCAAACTTTTTCAATTGATGTTGAAAACATAAAAACAAGATATGTTAAAGTTGTTGCTAAAAATTTAAGTAAAGCACCAATTTGGCATCACGGCGCAGATTTACCATCATGGATTTTTGCAGATGAATTAATAATCGAATAAACTAAATATTATGAAAAAATATATACTGTCAATTGATGCAGGAACAACGAGTTCAAGAGCAATTTTATTTGATAAGAATGGTAAACAAATATCAATTTCACAGTTTGAATTCACCCAAATTTTCCCAAAAGAATCTTGGGTTGAACATGATCCAATTGAAATATGGGAGACTCAATTAAAAGCTATAAAAGATGTTGTCAAAAAATCTGGTATTCATCCAAATGAGATAGATTCTATTGGAATCACAAATCAAAGAGAAACAACAGTAGTTTGGAATAAAAATACAGGTAAGCCAGTGTATAATGCTATAGTTTGGCAAGATAGACGAACAGCTTTTTTATGTGAAGAGTTAGAAAATAAGGGTTTAGAAAAATTATTTTATGAAAAAACAGGTTTAGTATTAGATGCTTATTTTTCTGGTACTAAAATTAAATGGATACTAGATTCTAATAAAGAAATAAAGGATTCAGCTATGAAAGGAGATTTATTGTTTGGAACAATAGATACATGGTTGATATGGAATTTAACTAACAAAAAATATCATGTAACGGACTATACAAATGCAAGTAGAACTTTACTTTTTAATATTCATTCCCTAGAATGGGATGAAGAACTTTTAGCTTTACTTAATGTACCCAAAATAATTTTACCAAAACTTGTTGATAGTTCAGAAAAAGTAGGAACTATTGATCCAAATATTCTTGGCGTTGAAATTCAAATATGTGGAATTGCAGGAGATCAACAAGCAGCATTGTTTGGACAAATGTGTACAAATCCTGGAGATGTTAAAAATACTTATGGTACAGGTTGCTTTTGTATGATGAATACAGGAAATAAACCTGTAAAATCCAATAATAAAATGTTAACAACTATTGCTTGGAAAATGGGTAGCCAAACTGTATATGCTTTGGAGGGAAGTGTATTTATTGCAGGTGCAGTTGTTCAATGGTTACGAGATCAGTTAAATATCATTGAGCATGCTGCTGAGATTGAAGGATTGGCAAGTTTGGTTGAAAACAGTGGAGGAGTAACTTTTATTTCAGCACTTTCTGGTTTAGGAGCTCCATATTGGAATCCAAATGCTACTGGTGCAATAATGGGTATTACAAGAGGAACTAATAAATCACACATAGCGAGAGCTGCTTTGGAAGCCATTGCATTACGGTCACGTGAAATAATAATAGAAATGGAGAAGGATTCAGGAACAAAATTTAATAATTTAAAAGTTGATGGTGGTGCCAGTAACAATAACCTATTAATGCAAATTCAGTCTAATTTATTAAACACAAATGTAATTAGACCAAAAATTACTGAAACTACTGCATTAGGAGCTGCTTTCTTTTCAGGTTTAGCCTCCGGTTTTTGGTCTTCTATTGATGAGTTAAAAGGAATATGGGAAATTGATAGAGAATTTTGTCCTGCACCATCAAAAAATGATGAATCAGTAATCAATAATTGGGAGAGTAGAATAAAAAAAGTTCAATAAAAGTTGAATAGAAAACAAAAGTTTGAATATTTAAATAAAAACAAGGTATTTGACTTCATTATTGTTGGAGGCGGAGCAACTGGTTTGGGTTGTGCTTTAGATGCTTCCAGCAGGGGATATTCTGTAGCTTTATTTGAAAAACATGACTTTTGCAAAGGAACATCATCAAGGAGCACAAAGTTAATTCATGGAGGGGTAAGATATTTAGAAAAGTTTCAATTTAAGCTCGTTTATGAAGCTTTGAAAGAAAGGGACTTTTTGATGAAAAATGCATCTCATGTTACAAATAAAATAGGCTTTGTTATTCCAGTTTATAAACCATTATTAAAGTTTTATTATTGGTTTGGTTTAAAACTTTACGATTTAATTTCAGGAGATTCTTTTTTTCCAAAATCAAAAATTATTAATAAGAAAAAAGTTCAAGAGCTGTTACCAAATATTAATAATAAGGGTCTTTTAGGTGGAGTTTGTTTTTTTGACGGCCAATTCAATGATTCAAGATTAGGTATAGATATTGGTTTAACCGCTGAAAAGTTTGGAGCTACTCTGTTTAACTATTCTTCAGTTGAAAGTTTTATTAAACATAATGATATTATCAAAGGAGTTAATGTGCGTGATAGCGTTAGTAATAATATTTATGAAGTTAAATCAAAGATTGTAATAAATTGTACGGGAGTTTTTTCCCAATCAATTATTAATTTGGATTATGAGACTCCTAAAAATATTATCAAACCTAGTCAGGGAACACATCTGGTTATTGAAAGAAGATTTTTAAAAAGTGATTTCGGATTTTTAATTCCTAAAACCCCTGACGGAAGAGTTTTATTTGCAATCCCGTGGCAGAATTCTGTTATTCTAGGAACAACAGATAACGAAATCAATGAACCAGAAATTGATCCCAAACCAAAACTCAGTGAGATAAATTATATTTTAAAAAATGTTAAACAATATTTTAGAGAGAAACCTGAAAAAACAGACATTAAAACTATTTACACAGGTTTAAGACCTTTGGTTGCAGATTCCTCTAAATCAAAATCTAAAGATTTATCTAGAAAACATAAAATTTTTAAGACTAAATCAGGCTTGATTAGTGTGGTTGGAGGCAAATGGACTACCTACAGGAAGATTTCAGAAAAAACTGTTGATATAGCTCTCAAGAATAGTGATTTAAAATTTTTAAAATCTAAAACAAGAAAAACAAAAATTTTTAATGGTCTTAGTATTATTAAAAATGATAAATCTATTAGTAAAATAATTGATTTATCTCCATCGTCTATAGTCCATTTTGTTAGAAATGAAATGGCAATTAATCTTGATGATATTATGTCACGTCGTTCTAGATGTTTATTTTTAAATGTTGATGAAAGCTTACGTCTTGCTCCCAAAGTTGTTAAAATAATGGCTGAAGAGCTTCAAAAAGATGAAAAATGGCAGAATGAACAACTAAAATCTTTTATTGAATTAACAAAACTTTATAAAATATAATTATGGACTCAATTTTAGCTGAATTTATAGGAACATCTATACTAATGTTATTAGGAATCGGAGTTAATGCCAATACTAGTTTGAAAAATACAATTGGAGGTGAAAATTCTAATTGGATATTAACTAGTATGGCCTGGGGATTATCAGTTTTTGTAGCAGTGTTTATTACAGGTCAGTATAGCGGAGCTCATTTAAACCCCGCTGTTACTGTTGGTCTAGCTGTTGCTGGAAAATTTTCATGGTCCTTAGTTTTAGGATATGTATTTAGCCAACTGCTGGGTGCTATGTTTGGAAGTTGGCTTGCTTATATTGTGTACATAGATCATTACAGACTGACTAAAGATGAGGATAAAGTTAGAGGCTCTTTTTGTACAGGACCGGCAATAAAAAACTACAAAAACAATTTTTTTAGTGAATCAATAGCAACTTTTATTTTAGTTTTTGCAATATTTTTCATTGTGGAACCCAATTTAGAGATTGAAGGAGAGATTGTAAACTTTGGTTTAGGAGCCTTGGGTGCACTTCCTGTTGGTATATTAGTTTGGGTTATAGGAATGACTTTAGGGGGAACCACTGGTTTCGCTATAAATCCAGCTAGGGACTTTGGACCTAGATTAATTTACTCATTACTTCCTAGAAAAAATAAAAATGCAGATTGGTCTTATAGTTGGATTCCAGTTTTTGGACCTCTTTTTGGAGCAATTTGTGCAGGTCTACTTTACACTTTTTTAATTTAATTAATGGTTATTAAGACAGACCTTCCTGCTGTTGTTGGATCTTCAGGATTAGTAGGTTCATTTTTAATAAATAATCTCTCAGTTTTATATCCAAAGGTAATTTCTTATTCAAGAAGAAAAATTCATTTTGATAAAAAAAATGTAAAGAATTTAATTATCGATTTTAATAATCTTGAAAATGAATCCTCATTTAAAGAAATCGATCATTTGTATATTGCTCTTGGAACAACCAGAAGAAAGGCTGGCAGTGATAAAAATTTTGAATTAGTAGATTATCACTATTGTATAAATTTAGCTAGGTCTGCAAATAAGATGGGTGTTAAAAGAATATCGATTATCTCCTCAGTTGGTTCTGATCCTAATTCAGTTTTTTTATATCCAAGAACAAAAGGAATGCTAGAAAGAGATATTATTAAAATTCCTTTAGATCACTTAAATATAGTAAAACCAGGAATAATTCTTGGGGAAAGGATTGAAACTAGAGTAGGTGAGAATTTGGGTAAAATATTTTTTTCTTTAATTGATAAAATTCTTTTTGGATCCTTTAAAAAATACAAAAGCATTTCAGCAAATGATATATCAAAAGCTATGATTTTCCAATTAGTTAATTCAAAAAAGAATTTAAAAGTTTTATACTATAGTGACTTGAAAAAATCCTCAAATAGTTTTCAGAGTCTTTTCAATATTGATTAGCATAATTATTTACATTTGCCAGAAAATTAATCAATGCTAAATATTCATAATCTATCTGTTTCTTTCTCTGGAGAATATCTATTTAAAGAAATATCTTTCAAATTAATTTCAGGTGATAGGGTAGGTTTAATTGGAAAAAATGGCGCCGGAAAGTCAACTTTATTAAAGTTACTTTCCAAAGAATCAGAATTTGACTCTGGTTCAATTGCTTATGAAAAAGATTTAAAAATTGGATTTTTAAAACAGGATATTGATTTCGATAAAGGACGGACTGTTTTGGATGAGGCCTATCAAGCATTCACAGAAATAAAAGAGTTAGAAAAAAAACAGAATCATATTAATGCTCAACTAAACGAGAGAACTGATTTTGAAAGTGACTCTTACTTATCACTAATAAATGATATAAGTGATGTAAATGACAGGTATGAACTAATTGGTGGATATAATTATCAAGGTCAGACAGAAAAAATATTACAGGGTTTAGGTTTTGATCGACAAGACTTTTTAAAAAATACTGACACCTTCTCTGGTGGATGGAGAATGAGAATAGAGTTAGCTAAGCTTCTTTTACAAGATAACGACTTACTATTATTGGATGAGCCAACAAATCATTTAGACATAGAGTCTATAATTTGGCTTGAGGATTTTCTTAAATCATTCTCTGGAGCTGTAGTAATAGTTTCTCATGATAAAATGTTTTTAAACAACGTGACAAATAGAACAATTGATATTTCTCTTGGAAGAATTTATGATTTTAATAAACCTTATTCAAAATATCTTATTCTAAGAGATGAAATAAAATCACAACAGATAAGTGCTCAAAAAAATCAAGATAAGCACATACAACACACTGAAAAATTAATTGAAAAATTTAGAGCAAAAGCATCAAAAGCTTCAATGGCGCAGTCCTTAATCAAGAAAATAGAAAAAATTGATAGAATTGAGGTAGATCAAGATGATAACAGTGTAATGAAATTAAATTTTAATATTTCAGTAAATCCTGGTAAAGTTGTTACCGAAATTGAAGATTTATCCAAAAATTTTGGTGAAAATAAAGTTCTTACTAGCATTAATTTACTAATTGAAAGACAAAGTAAGATTGCATTTGTAGGACAAAATGGTCAGGGCAAGTCTACATTAGCAAAAGTAATTGTTGGAGAATTGAATCCTACGTCAGGAAATTCTAAACTTGGTCACAATGTTCAAATAGGGTATTTTGCTCAAAATCAAGCAGAATATTTAGACGGAACTAAAACAGTGCTGCAAACAATGATAGATTCAGCAAATGAATCTAACAGATCAAAAGTTCGAGATATTCTAGGATCTTTTTTGTTTCAGGGTGATGACGTTGAAAAATACGTAAGAGTGCTTTCAGGTGGAGAAAGAAATAGATTAGCACTTGCAAAATTATTATTACAACCCTTTAATGTCCTTGTAATGGACGAACCAACTAATCATCTTGATATAAAATCTAAAAATGTATTAAAACAAGCATTGATTAAATTTAATGGTACCTTAATTTTAGTCTCACATGATAGAGACTTTCTTCAACAGTTAACCAATAAGGTTTATGAGTTTAAAAATCAAAAGATTAAGGAGTATTTGGGAGATATTAACTATTATTTAGACCAAAGGCAAGTTGAAAATTTTAGAGAAATTGAAAGGAAAGAAAAAAAAATAATCGCAAAGTCAAACAAAGCACCCTCAAATTCTAATGAAAGAAATTTAAAGAAAAAAATTAGTAATGTAGAAAGTAAAATATCTAGACTTGAGAAAGAAATATCAATCATAGACAATAATCTTTTAAATAATTATGAAAAAACAATTTCTTCCCCAAATTTTTTTATTAATTATGAAAAAAAGAAAGCAGATTTAGACTTGTTAATGAAAAAATGGGAAAACTTAAATTTATCTTAAAAGCCCTATATTTATAATTATACTTTCTAACCTATTAACAATGTGTAACTTAAATAATGAAGAGCTGTGGCTAATTATTAGGTTGTATTTTTTCGCATTAACTCCCATTGTTTTGGCACTTTATTATTTTAAAAAAAATAAAATCAATATCAATACTGCTATCACATTATGTTTAGCCTTTTTTATATGTGCTTTTGGATTTGAAATCTGGTTAACCTACGGTTTAATTGATGGTCTTCCTGTAAGTTTGAGAAGATCTGAAGCTTTGAATTGTGCAATTCCTCAAGATTTAAACTGGGTTTTAAACTCATTGGGTGATGTACTTGTAGTATGGATAGGTTTATTCATTGTAAAAAAGATTTTCATTAAATCTTTTAATCCATTTGAAAAATGGAATTGGTCTGTTTTTATAGTTTTTCTTGTATGGTTCGTGGCTCAAAATATTTATGTTGAAGTATTTTTTTATCACCTTCAGTTAGGATCAAACGGAGACTTATCATGGGGACCGCTAATGCCTTTAGGATCTTATTTCAACCCTATTCTTTTTGAAATTTCAGGAAGACCGGTGACTTTTCAGTCACAATCAACTTGGTTGTTGATGACTCCAATCATATATTTAATAACAATTTATTTAAATAAAAAATCACTTAAAAATGAAGTTAATTAACCTTTCCTTATTTCTTTCTTTTTTATTTTTTTTCTCATGTAGTAAAGATGATTCTGTTGAGCAAGAATTAATTTTGGATTCTGATGGAACAGCAAGAGTTGTAGGTTATCTTCCTCAATATAAATTTGATTTTAACAATAATATTGACTATTGTAAATTGACACATTTAAATCTTGCCTTTGCTAATCCTGGAGTTGACGGTAAATTAATAATTAATGATTTTAATAATATATTAGTAAAAGCCAGAGCTGATAATAGTAAAATTAAAATTTACATTTCTATTGGTGGAGGATATTTGACAGATGTTCAGGCTTCGACTTGGTCAAATTTAATTGATATAGAAGCTAATAGACCTGAGATAATTAATGAGATAGTGAGTTTTGTTGTTGATAATAATTTTGATGGCGTAGATGTTGATTTAGAATGGCAATATGTTACTCCAGGGTATAGTCCTTTTGTAATTCAATTAAAAACTGCTTTGTCTGCTAAAGGAAAAGGAATGACAGCTGCATTGCCAGGAACAACAAGATATAATAATATAACTGACGAGGCCCTACAAACTTTTGATTTTATTAATCTAATGGCTTATGATTTTACTGGTCCATGGAATCCAACTGTTTCTGGTCAACATAGCTCATACAATCATTCATTGGAATCTATTAATTTTTGGAAATATAATGTAGGTATTCCTAGTTCAAAGTTAACTTTAGGTGTCCCTTTTTATGGATATGATTTTACAAATTCATCAAAAGTTACTGCCTTCTCATATGGAGATATGGTCAATGCACAAACCTCAAATGCTGATATAGATAATGTTGGATTAAAGTTTTACAATGGAAGACCAACAATTAAATCAAAAGTTAAACTAGCTAGTGAGCAGGTTTCAGGAATAATGATATGGGAACTTGGACAAGATTCTTTTTCTGAATATTCGTTGCTTAAAACAATTCATAATGAATATAAAAATCTTGGATTTGCAACAACTGAACTTTGTTTAGATTAACTTTTAAGTAACCTCAGGTTTACTGTCATCGATTTTTAAGTATTCTTTATTTTCTAAAATATCTTTAATAGCTATAACAGTTTCATAAAGATCAATAAAACTCACATAAAGAGGAGAAAACCCTAATCTAATGTTGTTTTCTGGTCGAAAATCAGGAATTATTCTTTTTCTATTATTACCACCTTCAATGAGGAGTTTACAAATCTTCCAAGCTTCTTTATGTTGAATAGTAATGTGAGATCCTCTAGATTTTGATTCAATTGGTGATGTTATTTTTACATCAAATTTATTTAGTTCAATATTTATAATTTTTATTAAATACTCTCCTAGTTCAATACTTTTATTTCTAATATTCATTATTCCTGCTTCAAGTACTAAATCAAGTCCAGTGTTGACAGGTATTAATGAAAGAACAGAAGGAGTGCCTGCATTAAATTTATTTATATTATCAGCAGGTTTATATTTATTTTCAAAATCAAAAGGTTTTGAATGTCCAAACCATCCTTTTATTGGGTTTTGTAAATGATTCAAAATATCTTTAGATACATATAAAAATGATGGGGAACCAGGACCACTATTTAAAAACTTATACGTACATCCAATAGCAGCTTTAGTTTTAGAATCTTTAACATCAATATTCACAGCTCCAATTGCATGACTACAATCCCAAACAATTATACTTTTATTATTTTCGGCAAATTCGTTTAACTCTTTAATAGGGTAAAGAAAGGAACTTTTATAAGTTACAAGACTTAAGCAGTATATTCCTGGATTTTCTTGAATTGATTTTTTTAAAATATCAATGTTAAAGCTTAAATTATTATTATAATTTAAGATTGTAATTTCTTTTTTTTCTGTGTGGTCTTTTAATCCTTCAATTATATAATTATCACTAGGAAAGTTTAGACAGTCAGTTACAAGATTTTTTTTATACTGATTACTATCTAGTAGACAGTATAAGATTTTGTACAAATTTACAGAAGTTGATTCGCCTACTAAAACTTCATCATTATCTGAATTAATTAATTTTGACATTTTAAAATTAATTTTTTCAGACATTTTTAACCAATTGTCATTCCAGCTACTTATCAAATTTTGACCCCATTCATTTTTAACAGCAGTAATTAAATCATTTTCTGTAACAACAGGTAATTTACCC
>CACEGG010000016.1 GCA_902559035.1 uncultured Bacteroidota bacterium | reverse complement strand
TAAAAACAGAGCATTTTTTAATAAAACCAATTAAGCTTTTAACTTTAATCTCCTATTTTTTTCATTTTGAATTAATTGTAATTCTCTTCCTGTTTGGCCTGAAACAGATGTATTTTCTTCTGCTCTTCTAATTAAATAAGGCATTAGGTTTTTTACAGAACCAAAAGGAAGTATTTTGAAAACATTATAATTTCTTTTTGCCAAATTAAATGAAATATTATCACTCATTCCATAAAGTTGACCAAACCATATTCTAATATCATTTGAATTGATGTTTTTATTTTTCATCACATCCATTACCTTTAGTACTGAATTTTCATTATGAGATGCACAAACAAAAGAAATTCTATCTAAATTATTGAAAACAAAATCTAGCCCTAAATCAAAGTTATTATCAGTATCTTTTTTTGTTTCACATATAGGTGATTCAATTCCTCTTTCATTAGCAAATTGTCTTTCTTTTTCCATGTAAGCGCCCCTGACTAACTTTAAACCAAATATAACTTTATCATTGCTTTTATTATTAATAAGTTCATTTAAGTATTGTAATCTGTCCTTTCTATACATTTGAACAGTATTAAATACTATAGGATTAGCTAAATTGAACTTTCTCATCATTAAGATCGCTAAATCGTCAATAGCTTTTTGAACATCAACCTCTTCAGCATCTATTAATATTTTAATATTATTCTCGTAAGCTTTTTTACAAACTTTCTCAAATCTATTGATTACTCTTGACCACATTAATTCTTCATTTTCAGAGAATTTCTCACCCAGAGATTTTTTTATGAATAATTCTGTAGACCCTAAACATGTAGGTTTAAATACAGCAAATGGAATTTCTTCTTTATTTTTAATGAATTCAATAATTGAAATCTTTTTTTTCAAACATTCATCAAATTCATGTTCTGAATTAAATCCCTCGGTGGAAAAATCTAAAACAGAATGAACATTATTTTTATATAACTTATTTATTACAGGATTACAATCCTCCTCACTTACCCCTCCACAGAAGTGGTCAAAGACTGTTACTTTAATTAGGAAAGACACTGGAAGATTAAATTTTAAAGCAAATTTTGTTATTGATGTTGTTATTTTTACAACTGTACTGTTTCCAATAATTTTAAATAAAAAGTAAGCTCTAGTTAGTTCAAAATTTGATTTTAGTGAAAAAGCTTCTTTTGTATCTGAAAAAATATTATTCAATTAATTTAAATTTTAATCTAATTTACATAGTTTTTTTAAAAAAAAAATATGTTATTTTGTAATCTATGAATAATGAAATTATATCTGATAAATACTCTGTTTTTTTTAAAAAAAATGGTTTTTATTTTTTAAATAATCATATTAAAAAATTTGATTACTCTAAAATATTTATTCATGTTGACAATAATACCAAAGAATATTGTTTAGATTATTTCCTTAAGGAAATAAATTTAGAAAAATTTGAAATAATTGAATCAGAAGATGGAGAAGAAAATAAAAACATTAAATCATGTCTTAAACTTTGGGACTCAATTTCATCTGCTGGAGGTGATAGAAATAGTTTATTAATAAACCTTGGTGGCGGAGTAGTTACAGATATGGGTGGTTTTATAGCAAGTACATATAAAAGAGGGATTAACTATGTAAATGTTCCTACAACTTTATTATCAATGGTTGATGCATCTGTTGGTGGAAAAACAGGTGTTGATTTTGGAATTCTTAAAAATCAAATCGGTACATTTTATGATCCTCAAGGTGTAATCGTTGATCCTTTTTTTCTTAATACACTTTCTGAAAATCAAATCCGTAGTGGATATGCTGAAATTTTCAAACATTCTTTAATAAGTAAAAATCAATCATTTAAAGATTTAATAAAACACGAAAGAATATCTTATGATTTAAAAACTATATATCAATCAATACAAGTTAAAAACAATATTGTTTTAGTTGATAAAAAAGAATCTAAAGAGAGAAAATCTTTAAATTTTGGTCATACTTTGGGGCATGCAATTGAATCATTTTTTTTAAATACTAATAAAAAACTCTTACATGGTGAAGCTATTTCAATTGGAATTATTCTAGCATCGTTTATTTCAAATAAGCTCTTTAATTTTTCTGAAATGGATTTAAAATCGATAAAATCACATTTGGATAAATTATATAATAAAGTTGAAATAAATGATAATGAAATTGATGGTATTATTGAATTATTAAAACATGACAAGAAGAATAGTCATGGAAACATAAACTTTATTTTGATTAAAGAAATTGGAAAACCTATTTATGACATAAAGGTTTCAAATGAACTTATAAAAGAATCATTTAAATACTATCTAAGCTGAATTTCTACTAGCGTTAATATTTCCAAATAGTGATCTAGTTACCATTTTTTCAAATAATTCTAATTTATCCTTTTCTAACTCCCCTTTTTCAATATCCTTGATCTTTCTTAATGCATATTGTTGTATTGTAATTAAGGGAAGAACTATTTTTTCTCTTGTTTCTATTGATGCTTTGTTAGCAGGTTCATTCTCCATTAAGGTGTCAAATCCAGATAATCTGAGTATTAATTTTTTTGATAGCTTGTACTCATTATAAATTAGCAACCAAAAGTCTCCATATTCAGGATCATTTTTCATGTATGAAGTTAGTTTAAAAAAGGATTTTGTTAAACTCATCATACTATTTGAGATTAATGTTCTAAAAAAGGGTGAGTTTTTGTAAAGCTTTTTAATTTTAGAAAACTCTTTCTTGTCACTATAATATTTTAATGCAGTTCCAACCCCATAAAAACCGGGAACATTTTGTTTTAACTGACTCCAACTTCCAACAAAAGGTATAGCTCTTAAAGATGAGAAATCAAATTTTGAATCATTATCCCCTCTTTTTGAAGGTCTACTTCCAATATTAGTTTTAGCATAGTATTTAATTGTACTTACGTGCTCTAAATAAGGAACGAATTTAGGATGACTTTTAAAATCACTGTAAGCTTGATAACTAATATTTGCTAATTTATCTAAAATGGCCTTATCCTCTTTTATTGAGCTATTATTGGAATCATTTACAACTCTATTATGAATACCTGAACTGAGTAATTGCTCTAAATTATATTGACAAGATTGTATAGTTCCAAAGTTTGAACTTATAGTCTGTCCTTGTACAGTTAATTGAATTTCATCAGATTCTACAAAAGTTCCCATTGATGAATAAAACTGATGGGTATTACCCCCTCCTCTTGCTGGTGGCCCCCCTCTTCCATCAAAAAATATTACTTTGACACCATGTTTTCTGGAAATTGATGTGAGTGCTTCTTTTGCTTTTAAAATACTCCAATTAGCCATTAAATAGCCTCCATCTTTAGTACCATCTGAGAAACCAAGCATTATGGTTTGTTGATTTTTTCTTCGTTCTAAATGTTTTTTATAGATAGGATTACTATAAACCAAATCCATAACCTTAGAAGCAACTTTCAAATCAGAAACAGTTTCAAAAAGAGGAACAATATCTACAGTTGGGTTATCCCAATCACTCAATCTAAACATTGTAAAAACTTCTAAAATATTCAACGCAGACTGATTATTACTGATAATGTACCTATTACATGCTTTTTCTCCATTTTCAAACTGAATTTCCTTCATAGCCCTTATTGAGCTTAAAGTAGATTTAGTTAAGTCATCTTCAAATAAGTCAGGTGAAATATCTCCTTTAATCTTAGATAAAGTTTTTATTTTTTCTAATTCATTTAAATCTAAATAATTGTCCGGAAATAACTTATTTAGTTTTTGTTGTGAAATTTTAAATATTGAACTAAATGCACTACTGTGGATTCTTGAATCTTGTCTAATATCAAGACTTGCAAAATGATAACCAAAAATCTTTACTTTATCAATAATATCTTGAAGTTCATCAAGAAATAAAGAGTTATGTTCAGAAATGAGAATAGATTTGATTTCATCAAGGCAGTTTTTGAGTTCATTTAATGAAATTTTTGGAGTTTTATTCTCATTAAAAATACTTCTGTAGAGCCTATTTTCAATATCAACAACTTTAGATTCAATATTTTTGAAAGTAAGTCTTCTTCTAAGAGATCTTATATCACGGTAATAATTTTTAATAATATCACTTCTAAGTTTATTAGCAGTTTTAAGGGTTATTTTGGTTGTTACGTAAGGATTTCCGTCTCTATCTCCACCAGGCCAAAATCCTAAATTTATAATATCATTATCAAAATCTTGACCATCAAACACATTAGTTTTGATGTACTTATAAATATTACTAATTGATTTATAAAACACATTTTCTAAATACCAAGTCAGACTAACAGCCTCATCATAAGGAGTTGGCTTTTTATTTTTAAAAAATGGTGTTTTTCCTAGTTGGGATAATAAAACTTTAATTTCAGCTAAATCATTTTTTCTTACAGCTTCAGTTAAATCAGTAATAATACCCAATACGGATCCTGGATAAAATTGCGTTGGATGCGCAGTTAAAACAGGTCTGATTTTAAATGTAGATAAATATTTTTTAAACTCAGACTTTTTATTTTTTGATTCGACTTCTTCTTTCAAACTTCGTAAAGTTCCCCTACCATCAAGATTATTTATTTGTGAGAAGGAAGCATCTTCAACAGCATCAAATAATACTACCTGTCTCTCAATATATTGTATAAAACGAAATAATAATGATATTTGATCAGTATTATTAGAGTCAGTCATATAAACATCAAAGAATTCTTCAACGATTTCAGAGGGATTTTTATTATTATTATACCCCTTAACACAAATCGCTTCAAATAGAGGAAGCATAACACCGGTATTAGCAATACTTTCGTATGGAAGAGTTGAAAAAATACTATTGTAAAGGTTAAATCTTGAAAGAACTTTGTCGTTAAATCTTTCTTTCTTTGTTAATTCTCTCACTAATTTTATTGTAATTCGTTAAAAATTCTATGCATTAGTCTTTTCTTGTCATTTATACTTTCTTCCAGAGAAATCATGGTTTCAGTTCTAGAAACTCCTTCAACATCATCAATTAAGAAAATAATTTCCTTTGCGTGATCGGTACTTTTAGCACGAACTTTACAGAATATATTAAATTTCCCAGTTGTGATGTGAGCAACTGTTACAAATGGTATCGACTCTAATTTTTGAAGTACAAATTTAGTTTGGTGAGTTTTTTCGAGAAAAATACCGATGTATGAGATAAATGTATATCCAAGTTTTTTATAATCTAAAGTAAGTGATGATCCTTTGATAATTCCTGCATCTTCCATCTTTTTGACACGAACGTGAACAGTACCTGCTGAAATAAGTAATTTCTTTGCTATATCAGTGAAAGCTGTACGAGTGTTATCAATAAGTAGATCTAGTATTTGGTGATCAATTTCATCTAATTTAAATTTTGCCATTTTATTGAATTTTAATTTACAGAATTGCAAATATATTGAATTATTTTTATCTAATTCAAGTAATTAGTGAATATTTCGCAATTTATTAACATTCAAAATAATGTTATCAATTGAATTAGGTTTAGTTAAATCAAAAACACTATCTACAATATTAAAGTCTAAAATAAGATGACCTGAAATATTCAATAAAGTCCCTATTTCGTTAATTTCAGGTTGAAATTCCACAGTTTGAGTCTCCTTGTTTAAAATTTCTTTAAACATAATTGTAAGATTAGTTAATTTAAAAGTTGATTTCTGTTTAACTTTAATATTAAGAATTTTAATATCGGTTAACTGGGTTTTATTCTCTGGAATACTATAATAAATATTATGATCTTTGAATAGTTTATTTGCTATGCATTGAATGGAATAAATTAATGAAAAGCATACAAATTTTCTGGATACTTCTCTGTTGTAATCATCACTATAATGCCCTGATTCAAATAAAATTGTTGGAGTTTTTAATGATTGAAATGTATCACCTACACAATTTATGTTAAAATCGTCATTGTAGCGCCCAATGTTTCCAGGGATTATTTTGGATATGTTATCATAAACATAAGAAATAACAGACATAGATTTAATACGAGATTCGGTTTCTGATTTATTTTTATCAGAGGAAGGGGATAGAAATGAAAGAATTGATGAATCAAAATTATTGAGTGAATAAATAGTTCTTTGATCATGTAGATTAAAACAAAAATGAGGTTTTAAGTCATCATATATTGATCTGAGTACTTTGCTTTCAGGTTGAGTTAAATCAACAGAATCTCTATTTAAATCGATTTTATTATGATTTTCTCTAGTATATTCAAAAGCACCATCAGGATTTAAAATTGGTAAAACTGTCAACGAAATAGAGTCTAACAATGATGGTTCTATCTTTATTATATATGAAATACAATCAAATAATGCTTTGGTTGAAGTTGATTCATTACCATGCATTTGAGACCAAATTAAAATTTTTGTTTTTCCTGAGCCGCATGAAAATGAGTATATAGGTCGTTTTTGTACACTATATCCAGAGATTTTTGGAGAATAATTAGTTAGTATGTTGTAGATAGAGTCATTTGTTATATATCTACCAAACAAATCGTTCTCTTTAAATTTTTTATAATCTTTAATATTTAATTCCATAAAATAATTTACAAATTTAGTAATAGTATTGGTTACAATTGTAAACCAAAAAACATTATGATTATTGTCAAAATCAAATTAAAAATTCACAATTGTATTCATTTTATTTTAAATAAACCATAAGTTATTGTTTTTAAACGTTTTATATATTATAATTAAAATAATAACTTTAATTAAATTGTTAATAAAATAGATTATAATTAACTTTAATATTGTAAATTTTATCATTAAATTTACATCTGTATACATGGAAAATTTTGCTGAAAAATTAAAAAAAATAATTTCAAAAGAAGGTTTAAGTGCATCAAAGTTTGCTGAAAAAATTGGTGTTCAAAGATCAAGTGTTTCTCACATACTAAGTGGAAGAAACAAACCTAGTTTAGATTTTGTTCTTAAAATTTATAAATCTATTGAAAACATAGATCTAGAATGGTTGCTTTCTGAAAATACTGAAAATGAATCCCATCTCGAACACACCCCTCCCTACTCCTCTGAGATTGATTCCATCAACCAACAAGAAACAAATACTAAAACTGAAAATAATATTGATAGAATTGTAATTTTTTTTAAAAATGGATCATTTAAGACTTATAATAATTAATATATTTGCATGCATGTATATTAGGATTCTCATATTTTCTTTTCTTCTATATTCATGTAACTTTCCAGAAAGAAACTGTTTAGATTTCCAAACTGGAACTTTTGAATTTGAATCAATTTCTGAAACCGGTGATACTTTAAAAACAACTTTTGTCAGAAGTAAAGACTTAGAAATAGGATATTTTAATGGAAAAATAGATTCTAACTCTGTAAGCTGGGTTTCAGATTGCGAATGTATATATAGAAAAATCAATCCCAAGTCATTAAATGAAAAAAAACCCGTTCAAATGAAGATTTTAAGTACTGAAAACAATTCTTACACTTTTGAGTATTCATTTGTTGGTGATACGGAAAATAGACAGAGGGGTTATGTAAGAAAACTAAGTAACTAGAACTCTAATTCAGTTTGTCCATCCCTGGCTTTGTTATTTGACTCGATTTCAAAATCATTTTTAGAAATTTCCTCAGATTTAACCTCCAGTTCATTTAAACCTAATTTTTCGGGTGGAGTATACTCCAACGGCTCTAATTGATCAATATTTTTGATTTTATAAGAACTTAATTGATTACCAATGGCTTTAATCCCTTTTACAGAAATGATTTCTTCGATATGTTTTATTTCATTATCTCTAATATTCTTCCCAGATTTAGAAAAAGTTATTTCTATTACAGGCTTCCACTCAGTTGAAATCATTTCCAATTGAACTTTTGAACCATCAGGAATAAATTTTTGATCTGTATTTTGAGATCCGGCTGTAAATCTTTTTATAAAATACCTGTCTTTTGCTCCGTTAAAATAAATTGCAGAAATTGGTTTTTCAGGGATCCACTTCTCTAGTGAAACCATATGCTCAGGAAAATGCATATTAACATCAGGTTTAACTGTTTTCAAAACCCCATTTTGAAGAATTATTAAAAGTTTATCATCACTTTTAAATTCACCCAATAATTCCCCTCTTGAATCTACATTAAGTCTTTGAACTGTTTCATCAAACCATATTTTTCTAGGTTTTAAAGTTGACAAACCTTGCTCTTTAAATTCTATTTTATTTATTGAGTATTTTGATACAATATTTCCTTTGGAGGCTCTACCTTTTATAACTAAATCAGCAAAATCAAGCTCCCATTTTAATTTTTTGATTGAACCTGTTTGTCTTAAAATAACATTGACGATTTCAGCTTCACCATTAGGGTTGGAAGTGAAATATAATATTTTTGAGTCTTTTGTTCCTCTTGTCAAATCATACATTTTATCTCTTGTTACTCCTGTTACAAAAAACCTTTTTATATATGATGTTCCTTTTTTCCCATCTCGATATATTACATTATACACAGTTCGTTTGTCCTTTCTTTTAAATACAGACGCATGGATTATGTTTTTAGCTACAAACTTTTTCTTATCAATTCTTGTGACCATCATTTGTCCATCCTCTGTAAATACTATTACATCATCAATATCTGAACATTCTTGTATAAACTCATCTCTTCTAATGGATGTACCTATGAAACCTTCAATTCTGTTGACATAAAGTTTTGAATTTTTTACAACAACCTTTTTAGCATCTACATCATCAAAAATTCTAATTTCTGTTTTTCTTTTTCTATTCTTACCATAAACATCCTTAAGTTTTTTAAAATAAGAAATAGCAAAGTCAGTTAAATTATCTAAGTTAAATTTAATTTTATCTAATTCTTCTTCAATAGATTGAATTTTGAGTATAGCTTTTTCTATGTCAAATTTTGATATTCTTTTAATTTTAATTTCTGTTAATCTTACTATATCATCCTCAGTAACATTTCTTTTTAAATGTTTAGTAAAAGGTTTTAAACCCTCGTCAATTGTTTTAATTACACCCTCCCAAGTCTCCTCATCTTCAATTAGTCTATAAATTCTATTTTCAATAAAAATCCTTTCAAGGGATGCATAATGCCACTGATTTTCAAAATCAGATTTTTTATATTCTAATTCTAATCTTAATAGCTCTTTTGTTCTTTCGGTGGATTTTTTTAAAATTTCAGAAACTCCAATAAACAAAGGTCTATTATCTTCAATTACACAACCTAAAGGGGATATTGATGTCTCACATGATGTAAATGCATATAATCCGTCTATACTTTTATCAGGTGAAACACCATTTGGTAGATGAACTAATATTTCAACTTCATTTGCAGTGTTGTCTTCAATTTTTTTAATTTTTATTTTTCCTTTGTCATTTGCTTTTAAAATTGATTCAATCAGAGACGAGGTAGTTGTTGAAAAAGGAATTTGAGTTATAACTAGTGTATTTTTGTTTAACTGACTAACTTTTGCTCTAACTTTAACTCTACCACCCCTTAAACCATCACTATAATTAGTTACGTCCATAATCCCAGAGGTTGGAAAGTCTGGATAAAGGACAAATTTTTTGTTTTTCAAACATTTAATAGAAGCATCTATTAATTCAACAAAATTATGGGGAAGAATTTTCGTTGATAATCCTACTGCAATTCCCTCACCACCTTGGGCAAGAAGTAACGGAAACTTTACTGGTAGATTGACTGGTTCTTTTCTTCTGCCATCGTAGGAGAGCTGCCATTTTGTAATTTTTGGACTAAAAGAAACTTCATTAGCAAATTTTGACAATCTGGCTTCGATATATCTTGAAGCTGCTGCTCGATCTCCGGTTAAAATATTTCCCCAATTACCTTGTGTTTCAATTAACAAATCTTTTTGACCAATCTGTACCATAGCATCTGAAATACTAGCATCTCCATGGGGATGGTATTGCATGGTGTGACCAACTATATTAGCCACTTTGTTAAATCTTCCATCATCCAAGTCTTTCATTGAATGAAGAATTCTTCTTTGAACGGGCTTAAAACCGTCTTCAATTGATGGTACAGCTCTTTCTAGAATTACATATGATGCATAATCTAAGAACCAATCTTTGTACATACCAGAAACTCTGATTAAAGAATCATCTGAGTTTTCAATATTGTTTAGTTCTGAATTTTGGTTTTCCTCTTCCATTTATGATTCCACTGTATCTAATTCAACCTTTAAATTATTTATAATAAATTCTTGTCTTTTAGGTGTGTTTTTACCCATGTAGAAAGACAATAAATCTTCAATACTAAAATTGTCATCCAACATAACAGGATCTAATCTAATATCTTCACCAATAAAATACTTGAACTCATCAGGTGATATCTCTCCCAATCCTTTAAATCGTGTTATTTCAGATTTGACACCAAGTTTTTCAATGGCTTCAGATTTTTCTTTCTCCGAATAACAATAAATCGTTTCTTTTTTATTTCTAACCCTAAACAATGGTGTTTGTAAAATGTATAAATGACCTTCTTTTATTAACTCTGGAAAGAACTGAAGAAAGAAAGTTATTAATAAAAGTCTTATATGCATTCCATCAACATCAGCATCTGTGGCAATTACAATATTATTATATCTTAAATACTCAATACTATCTTCAATGTTTAAAGCTGCCTGTAATAAATTAAATTCCTCATTTTCATAAACAATTTTTTTTGTCATTGAATATGAGTTAAGAGGTTTTCCTCTCAAACTAAATACAGCTTGGGTATTAACATTTCTAGACTTAGTGATTGATCCACTCGCAGAATCACCCTCCGTAATAAATAAAGTTGAATCTAATCTGTTTTCTTTATTCATGTCATTTAAATGTACTCTACAGTCCCTTAATTTTTTGTTATGAAGACTTGATTTTTTAGCTCTGTCTCGTGCAAGCTTCCTAATTCCTGATAATTCTTTTCTTTCTTTTTCAGCTTGAACAATTTTTTTTTGGATAGATTCAGCAACAACTGGATTTTTATGTAGAAAATTATCTAAATTTTTTCCAATAAAATCATTTATGTATGACCTAACAGTACCCAAATCACCTCCCATTTCAGTAGAACCAAGCTTAGTTTTAGTCTGAGACTCAAAAACAGGTTCCATAACTTTTATACTTATTGCTGATATTATTGATTTTCTAATATCACTGGCGTCATAAGATTTTCCAAAAAATTCTCTAACTGTTTTAACAATTGACTCTCTGAATGCAGACTGATGTGTTCCACCCTGTGTTGTATGTTGTCCGTTGACAAATGAAAAATATTCTTCGCTATATTGTACTTTACTATGTGTAATAGCTACTTCTATATCATTTCCCTTTAGATGAATAATTGGATACAAAAGTTTTTCTAAATCATTATTGTCCTCTAATAAATCTTTTAATCCATTATCAGATTTGTATTTTTCACCATTAAATACAATAGTTAAACCTGGATTCAAATAAACATAATACTTAAGCATCTTTGAAACATACTCGTTTCGATACTTATAATTTTTAAAAATTGAAGTATCAGGGATAAAAGTAACTTTTGTTCCTTTTCTTTTAGATGAAACTTCAATATCGCTCTCCTCAATTAATTCACCTTGCTCAAAAACTACATATTTAGACTTTCCGTCTCTTACAGATTCTACTTTAAAATTAATTGATAAAGCATTTACAGCCTTAGTACCAACCCCATTTAGTCCTACGGATTTTTTAAATGCTCTTGTATCATATTTTCCTCCAGTATTCATTTTGGAAACAACATCAACAACTTTTCCTAAAGGAATCCCTCTTCCATAGTCTCTTACAGTAACACCATTATTAATAGATATTTCGATAGTTTTTCCAGCACCCATAACAAATTCGTCTATGGAATTGTCAAGCACTTCCTTAAGTAAAATATAAATACCATCATCTGGAGAAGATCCATTTCCTAATTTACCAATATACATTCCTGGACGCATTCTAATATGCTCTTTCCAGTCAAGGGACTTAATATTATCTTCTGTATAATTTGATGAATTTGACATGATTATGCTAAAAAGCTAATATAGCTCTTCAAAAAAAAATAAAAAATAATCAATTAATAAATTAATTAACAATGATATGAGTAGTGTTGTTGAAATCTTTTACACATTAAACCTAAAGTGCATAACATCCCCGTTTTTAACTATATAATCCTTGCCTTCAATTTTAAGTTTTCCAGCTTCTTTAACCTTAATTTCATTTTTATATTCACTGTAATCATTAAATGAAATTACCTCAGCCCTGATAAAACCCTTTTCAAAATCTGTATGGATGACTCCAGCAGCTTGAGGGGCTGTCATCCCTTTATGAATTGTCCACGCTCTAACTTCCTTTTTACCTGCAGTGAAATAAGTTTGGAGATTAAGTAAGTCATATGCTTTTTTTATAAGTTTTGATGAACCAGCTTCACTAAGACCAATATCCTCCAAGAAAGCCTTTCTATCATCATAATTATCTAATTCGTTAATATCAGCTTCAATAGCAACAGCTAAAATCAGTAAATCAGAGTTTTCATTTTTTATAGCCTCTTTTACCTGAGAAACATAGTCATTTCCATTTAAAGCAGAACCTTCGTCAACATTACAAACATATAAAACAGGTTTATTTGTAATCAAATCCAGTGTATCTGAAAATTCTTTTTGTTTTTCTGTAAAATCAATACTTCTAACTGGTTGAAAAGATTGTAAATGTGTAATAATTTTAATTAGAACTTCATTTTGAAAAATGGCATCTTTATTTCCAGTTTTAATTAATCTGGAAATTTTTTCTTTTCGTTTTTCTATTGTCTCAAGATCTTTAAGCTGTAATTCTAAATCTATAATTTCTTTATCTCTGACTGGATTAATAGATTCTTCTACATGAACAATATTGTTATCATCAAAGCATCTTAAAACATGTATTATTGCATCTGTTTCCCTAATGTTAGCAAGAAATTGATTCCCTAATCCTTCTCCTTTACTGGCACCCTTAACAAGACCTGCAATATCAACGATTTCAACATTTGCAGGAATTACTTTTTCAGGATCAACGTAGGATTCTAAAAGGTTAAGTCGTTGATCAGGAACATTTATAATACCAATGTTTGGTTCAATGGTACAAAAAGGGAAGTTAGCACTTTGTGCTTTCGTATTTGACAAACAATTAAATAAAGTTGACTTTCCAACATTTGGTAATCCTACAATTCCTGCTTTCATAAATTAATTATCTGGATGCATGAATTTTTGTTTGGATAATAAAGTTTCTTCTGACTCTATATGATTATCATCAGGAACACAACAATCAACAGGACAGACAGCAGCACATTGAGGCTCTTCATGAAAACCTTTACATTCAGTACATTTATCAGGAGATATAAAATAAAACTCATCTGAAATAGGCTCCTGGTCATTTTCAGCGTTTACACTTTTACCATTTGGCAGTATAAGATCTCCCGACAAGCTTGTACCATCAGCATATTTCCATTCATACGCCGCTTCATATATGGCAGTATTTGGGCACTCGGGCTCACAAGCACCACAATTAATACATTCGTCTGTTATTTTTATAGCCATTGTGAGGTTATTAATCTTTAACTAGATTTGCGCAAAAATAATACCAATAAAAATCACAGACAAGTTTGGATACAGATTTAAAAAAAAGAATACTTGCATTTGACGATTTAGGCATACTCTTTCACGAGAACTTTATTGAAAAAAATGATAAAACATTTCCAGAATGGGATTCAATCTTAGACATAAAGTTAAAAGAAGCTAAATCATTCAATTCATGGTTTACCTATGATAATTTAGAATTAAGTCTAAAAAACTGGTCCAATCAACTTAAAAAAGAAAATTTAAAAAATTGGATATTTAGGTATAACATTAATAACGATAACAATAAAACTATAGCTATTATTATGGCAGGAAACATTCCTATTGTAGGATTTCATGATTTATTGTGCTCAATGCTTCTCAATTATACATGTATAGTTAAATTGTCTTCTGAAGATAAAGTATTAATCCCTTTTATTGTAGATTTTTTAAAATATAGATATCCTTTGTTTAGTAACAAAGTAATTTTTGAAGAAAATAAATTAAAAAATTTTGATGCTGTTATAGCAACTGGAAGTAACAGTTCACATAAATACTTTGAATATTATTTTAGTAAATACCCCAATCTACTAAGAAAAACAAGACATTCTGTTGCTGTGCTTGATGGAAATGAATCTGATAATGATTTAGCATTACTATCAAATGATATATTTGATTATTTTGGGCTTGGATGCAGAAGTGTATCTAAGATATTTGTTCCAAAAGGATATGATTTAGATTTATTATTTAATGCGTTTTTTAAACATAAGGAAATAATTAATCATAATAAGTACGTTAATAATTTTGATTACAATAAAGCCGTATTTTTAATGAGTGAAGAAAAATTTATTGAAAATGGGTTTATTATATTAAAACAGGACCCCAAACTTGGTTCGCCTATAGGATGTTTATATTATGAGGAGTATGAAGACGTAGAAAAAGTTTATGATACTATTAGAAAAAGCAAGGAACACATACAGTGTATTGTAAGTAATAATGTCATTGATAGAGTTACTAATTTTGGATCTACTCAATGCCCAAAACTTGATGATTATGCAGATAATGTAGACACTGTAGATTTTTTGTTGAAAATATGATGATATCTTAATTAAGGTATTGTTTTTGATTTAGTGATAATTATTAATTTGCAGGCTTTTAAAATTTATGAAAAAACACAACTTTAGCGCTGGTCCAAGTATTTTACCAAAAGACGTAATTCAAAAATCTGCCGAAGGAATTCTAAATATCAATGGCTCAAACCTGTCACTTATTGAAATTTCCCATAGAAGTAAAGATTTTGTTGAGATAATGAATAGTGCAACTTCCTTAGCATTAGAGTTATTAAATCTTGAAAACAAAGGTTATAAAGCTCTTTTTTTACAAGGAGGTGCAAGTATGCAATTTTTAATGACAGCTTATAATCTTCTTGAAAATAAGGCTGGATACATCAATACTGGAGCTTGGTCTACCAAAGCCCTAAAGGAAGCAAAAAACTTTGGAAATGCCATTGAAATCGCCTCTTCTAAGGACGCTAATTTTAATTACATCCCAAAAAACTACAGCATAGATGAGGATTTAGATTATCTACATATTACAACAAATAATACAATTTTTGGAACTCAGTATCATGAAATACCAGAAACAAAAAATAATTTAATTTGCGACATGTCGTCAGATATATTTTCTAGAAATATTGATTTTTCTAAATTTGCTCTCATTTATGCTGGAGCTCAAAAAAATATGGGACCGGCTGGAACAACTCTAGTAATAGTAAAAGAAGATATTTTGGGTAAAGTTTCTAGAAACATTCCTTCAATGTTAGATTATAAAATTCACATTGATAAAGAAAGTATGTTTAATACGCCTCCAGTGTTTGCTGTTTACACTTCAATGTTGACTCTTGAATGGCTTAAAGAAAACGGAGGAATAAAATCAATTGAAACTAAAAATATAGAAAAAGCAAATCTACTTTATAATACCATTGACTCAAATGAACTTTTTACTGGATTTGCAGAAAAAGAAGATAGAAGTTTAATGAACGTGACTTTTAATTTAACTAATCAAGAGCATAAACAGCATTTTGATAAATTATGTATTGATGCAAATATTAGCGGTGTGAATGGTCACAGATCTGTTGGAGGATACAGAGCATCTATTTACAACGCTTTGGATCTCAATTCTGTTAAGGTTTTAATTAATGTAATGAACGAATTAAAAACAATTATATAAAATGATAAATATCCTAGCAAATGATGGTATTTCAAATTCAGGTATTGATGCTCTTAAAAAATCTGGTTTTAACATCATTACTACAAACGTAGCACAAGAACAGTTAGAAAATTATATTAATAAAGAAAACATTAGTGTTATTCTAGTTAGAAGTGCTACTACCGTTAGAAAAGATCTTATTGATAACTGTCCTGGAATAAAAATTATTGGACGAGGAGGAGTTGGCATGGATAATATTGATGTTGAATATGCCAGGTCGAAAAATATTCATGTAATAAATACTCCAGCAGCTTCTTCTGCCTCAGTTGCTGAACTAGTCTTTGCACATCTTTATGGTGGTGTGAGATTTTTACATGAATCTAACAGATCTATGCCACTTGAGGGTGATTCAAACTTTAAGAAATTAAAAAAAGCGTTTGCTAAAGGTGTTGAATTAAGAGGAAAGACAATTGGAATTATTGGATTTGGGAGAATTGGAAGAGAAACAGCAAAGATTGCACTTGGAATTGGAATGAATGTTATTGCATATGATAAATTTTTAGAGAGTGCTGATATCAAATTAGAATTTATGGACAATAAAACTATTGATTTTAACATAAAAATTTCAAAATTTGATGACTTACTTAAGGGCTCTGACTTTATCAGTCTTCATGTTCCTGCCCAGAAAAATTATGTAATTGATAAAAGTGAATTTAATAAAATGAAAGATGGAGTTGGAATAATAAATGCTGCACGTGGTGGTGTTATTAACGAAGTTGAATTAGTATCTGCTATAGAATCTGGAAAAGTTGCATTTGCAGGACTAGATACCTTCGAAAAGGAACCAAAACCTGAAATTCAGTTGTTAATGAATTCTAAACTCTCATTAACACCTCACATCGGAGCTGCAACCAATGAAGCACAAGACAGAATTGGTTTAGAATTAGCAGAACAAATTTCGAATCTATTAAAATAAATGATAGACAGAATCAAAAAGAAATGGAGAATTGAAAATAGCTTTCAGTTTATTGTAATTCTAATTGTATTTGCTGTTACAGGGTCTGCTTCTGCAGGAATCTCAGGTCCAATTGCTGATTACTTTGAATTAGACAATTTACATGTTCTTTTGTATTGGCCTATTCGTTTATTAATAGTTTTTCCTGTTTATCAAATTTTACTTATTTGGTTTGGTTTTGTTTTTGGAGTTATAGTTAGTTTAATAACTTTTCAAAAAGACAAATTCATATTCAATTTTTTTTTAAAAATGTCAATATTATTTTCAAAAAAATTAATCAAATTCCTTTCTTTTGGAATTTTATTTAAAGACTAGACATCTTTCAAAAATGAATTTTTTGAATTCAAAAGTTTTTTAATTTTTGGTCCAATAACAACTGAACAATAAGGAACATTTTTATTAATATTATAGTAATTGTGATGATAATCTTCTGCTAAGTAAAATTCAGACAGATCCTCGATTGTCGTAACTATTTTTTTCTCAAAAGTTTTATCTAATTCTTCAATGTAGTTTTTTAAAATTTTTATTTCCTTATCATCATTGGTGAAAATAGAAGACCTGTACTGAGTACCAATATCATTTCCCTGTCTATTTAATGTTGTAGGATCATGGGTTGAAAAAAAAACAGAAAGCAAGTCTTCATACGATATTTTTGAAGAATCATAGTCTATTTTTATAATCTCTGCATGTCCTGTGTATCCTTCACACACTTGTTCGTATGATGGATTTTTAACATGTCCACCCATGTATCCTGGAAAAATAGAAACTACACCATTAATTTTCTTAAAAATAGCCTCTGTACACCAAAAACACCCTCCACCAAAATAACACGTTTTAATCATATTTTTTTATCAAATTTATTTCTTAAAATTAGTTTAAATTTGCCTAGCATTTAAATAATTAAATGAAAAAACTTATACTACTATTTTTTATCTTTTCAATAACACTAGGTCATACACAAAACAGAAAAGAAATTGAAATCACTAGATTTAGTTCTCCTCCAATAATTGACGGTATTATTGACGATATACAATGGAAAGATTTAAAACCTGCTACAGGTTTTGAAAGATGGATGCCAAACAATGGCCAAAGCGAAAGAAAAGGTTATGAGTCTTATATTTATGTAGGATATGATGATAGTGGTATTTATTTGGCTGGTAAATTCAAAGACCCTGATCCAAACTCAATCCCTAGAGAATTTAGTCAAAGAGATGAGGTTTGGTTGAATGCTGATTCATTTTGGTTAAGTATTAATACTAATGATGATAACATGAATGATCAAGGTTTTCAAATAACTAGTGCTGGAACTTTAGGTGACACTTACACTTCTGGAGAATTTTCCCCCAGTGACTGGAACTTTGATACTGTTTTTGAAGGCAAAGTATCTATTGATGAAAATGGATGGAATATGGAAATGAAAATTCCATATAGCGCTTTAAGATTTCCTACGACAAATATTCAGTCTTGGGGAATACAGTTTTCAAGAAGAATTGTAAAGCTTGGAGAATTTTATACTTGGAACTATGTTGATCAAAAGATATCAAATTTTAGAGAG
Source organism: uncultured Bacteroidota bacterium (assembly GCA_902559035.1). Taxonomy (GTDB): domain Bacteria; phylum Bacteroidota; class Bacteroidia; order Flavobacteriales; family Flavobacteriaceae; genus MAG-121220-bin8. Next base: position 9,638 of record CACEGG010000016.1, on the reverse strand, counting down.
TCATTGGGCTTATTAAAAGGTCTTAAGAATATTTCACCCCCTACTCGATTATTCTTTTATCCTTATCTTCAATCTTCTGTAGATTTAAACAAAAACAGCAAGCCACTAAATGGATATTCTGCTGGGATGGATTTAAAATATGGAATTAATAATAATTTTACTTTGGACGCTACTTTAATCCCTGATTTTGGACAAGTAGCATTTGATGAAAAAGAATTAAACCTTAGTCCATTTGAACAAAAATTTGATGAAAACAGAGCTTTTTTTACTGAAGGTGCTCAACTATTTCAAAAAGCAGACAGTCAAGGTTTCAGAGGAGGTAGTTTTTTTTATAGCAGAAGGATTGGAGATGATATTTCAATAGATTTTAATAAATTACTTGAAAATGACGAAGAATTAATTAATTATGATACAAAGGCAAACCTGATTAACTCAATAAAATTAACTGGAACTACAAACTCTAAATTAAGTATTGGAATAATCAACTCTATAACCGAGAAGGCGTATGCTAATGTTAGGGATTTAAATACAAATGAGGTTATTAAGAAACTTATAGCTCCACTAACAAATTATAATGTTTTATCACTAAGCCAGCAAATCATAAATTCTTACTCAACTGTTTCATTCTTAAATACTAATGTTAATAGAGGAGATAGTTTTAACAACTCTAATAATAGTGCTTTTATAGTCGATTTATACGACAACAATAGAAAATACAGTTTCAGTGCAAGTGTTTTTCAAAGTAATTCTAAAATATTTTCTGACACAAAAGGATTTAGGGGTGGCTTAGATTTTGGAGAACTAACAGGAAATTTTCGTTTCAATATTGGTTGGAATGGAGTTGATGCAAACTATTATCAGAACGATCTTGGCTTTTATAATTTAAGAAATGATCAAAGAATATGGTCAAGAATTCAGTTTTTAACTTTTGAACCTAATCAATCTTATGAAAAAATTGAAGCTTATTTGTGGATGAGTGAAAGGAGTAGATTTTACCCAAAAATATTAAAATCTCAGGGTGCAAGAATTGGTTTTACATTAACTACCCTAAAGCTTGAAGAAATAAAAGGAAGCTTCGATTATACTTCAAAATATAAAGACTTTGAAGAAACAAGAAAAGATGATGTTTTTATATTTCAACCAGCTATATATGAACTTGAATTCAATTATGTATCAGATGTTAGAAAGAGGATTAACTTTGGGTCAGGAATAGAATATTCCTCTGGAATAAATGAACAATTTGATGAAAATTTTAATGAAATTCAGTTAGATTTATATTCTTTATTTAGACTTTCTGATAAGTTTAAAATTGAGTTTGGAATTTCAAATGGTTTAAGCAATAATGAAATTGGATATGTATATAATGATAATGATAACATTTACTTTGGTAATAGAAAAGTTAAGTTTATGGAAAATAACTTGTCATTAAATTATAACTTCAATTCATATAAATCTTTAGAATTAAAATTTAGACAATTTTGGAGTTCAGCACTATACAAGGAAAATTTTTTCAAACTAAAAGACGATGGTAATAGATCTGTTTCAGAAAAAAAGATTTCTGATTATGATCCAAATACAAACTTTAATCTTTGGAATCTTGATTTAAGTTATGATTGGGAGTTTTCGCCAGGAAGTAAGTTGACTTTGCTTTACAGAAATAATATATTTAACGAAGATAATCTTTCAGGAATTTCTTATTACAGAAGTACTAAAGAATTATTTGAAAACCCAATTAACCATCAATTCTCATTAAGAGTTAATTATTTTATTGATTACAACCTACTTAAAAAGAAAAAAATATAAAATGATTTCTGTTAAAAATATTTCTAAAACTTACAATAACAAGAAAGTTCTTGATAAAATTGATCTCGAAATAAATCAAGGTGAAATAGTATCCATTGTGGGCCCATCTGGTGCTGGAAAAACAACTCTTCTAAATATAATAAGCACTTTAGACAAACCTGATGTCGATACTTTATCCAAAGTAATGATAGATAATATTGATGTTACCAATTTAAACGATTCTAAACTTTCAAAATTTAGAAATACTCAAATCGGATTTATTTTTCAATTTCACGAACTTCTTCCTGAATTCAGCGCTATAGAAAATGTAATAATTCCGGCAATTATTAAAGGTGAAAATAAAGAATCTTCTATTAAGAAAGCCATGGAGATTTTAGATTCATTAGGTCTCTCAAGAGTTGTTAATCAACAACCCTCTCAACTTTCAGGGGGTGAACAACAGAGAGTAGCTGTTGCAAGAGCTCTTATAAATGATCCTAAAATTATTTTTGCAGACGAACCCAGTGGTAACTTAGATTCAAAGTCATCTGAATTATTACACAAATTATTTTTTGATTTAAGAAAAAAACACAATATTACTTTTGTTATTGTGACTCATAATAAAGATTTGTCAAACATGACAGATAGAAAACTAAATCTTGTTGATGGTAAATGGGCTTAGTTATTCTGAATTAAAAGTTTTTTTAGATGAGAAATACCTTGAATACAATCAAAAAAAATTTATAGAATCGGATCCAATTCAAATCCCACATACTTTTTCAAAAAAAGAGGATATAGAAATAAGTTCTTTTTTAACTGCAACAATAGCTTGGGGGCAACGTAAAACAATTATTAAAAATTCCTTCAAAATGATGGAGTTATTGGATAATTCTCCCTACGAATTTGTTTTAAACTCAACTGAAAAAGAAATAAATAAATTATTTATTAAACACAGAACTTTCAATGAAATTGATTTTAGACATTTTATAAAAAAACTGAAACTTATCTACAAAAAATATGATGATATTGAAATGATTTTTCATGAAAATTTAAAAAATAAAAATTTACATAATTCAATTCATAAGTTTAGATCATTATTTTTTGATATTGATTTTCCTCAGAGAACAACAAAACATATTAGTGATCCTTTTAAAGGATCTGCTTGTAAGAGAATAAACATGTTTTTGAGATGGATGGTTAGGAATGATGTAAATGGAGTTGATTTTGGAATATGGAAAAAGATCTCACCATCATATCTCTCATGTCCATTGGATGTACATAGCGGAAGAGTAGCAAGAAAATTAGGATTACTAAAAAGAAAACAAAATGATCATAAAGCTGTAATTGAGCTAGATAAATTTCTTAGAAAATTAGATCCCATGGACCCAGTTAAATATGATTTTTCATTATTTGGACTAGGCGTATTTGAAGGATTTTAAGAATTAATAATCAATAAATTCAAATCAATTCCTATATTTGCCACGCATTTAATTTTAAATGCATTATTAAGTAACTTGATTGCATGTCTATAATTCTTAAATCTGCAAAAGTTATAAATGCCGAAAGTAAATACAACGGTACTAAGCAAGATATTTTAATTTCCGAAGGTAAAATTGTAAAAATTGCAAAATCTATTATTGATAAAAATGCTACTATAATTAATATCAAAAACCTTCATGTTTCTAATGGTTGGTTTGATAGTAGCGTGTCTTTTGGTGAACCTGGATTTGAAGAAAGAGAAACAATTGAAAATGGTTCTGATGTAGCATCAAAAAGTGGATTTTCAGGAATTCTTTTAAATTCTAATACAAAACCTATAGCCGATAATCAAACAGATATTTCATTTATTAAATTAAAGTCAAAAAATTCTATTTGTAATATTTATCCTCTCGGAGCGTTAACTATATCTTGTAAATCAATTGAGATGGCTGAACTTTTTGATATGAAAAATTCAGGTGCAGTAGGTTTTTATGACTATAAAAAACCTATTCTAAATTCAAATTTGTTAAAGACTTCTTTATTGTATTCTCAATCCTTTGGTTCTGTTGTAATGTCTTTTCCTATGAACAAATCAATTGCAGAAAAAGGAATAATTAATGAAGGAAAGATTAGTGTTAGTTATGGAGTTAAAGGAATTCCTAATTTTTCCGAAGAAATTCAAATTAATAGAGACCTTCATATTTTAGAATATACTGGTGGAAAACTACATATTCCTACTATTTCAACTAAAAACTCATTAGATCTGATTAAAAAAGCTAAATCAAAAGGATTAAATATTACCTGTAGCGTAGCAATTCATAATTTAATATTCAACGAAGAGAAGTTAAAGGATTTTGATACTAGATTCAAGGTTCTTCCTCCGTTAAGGTCAGAAAAAGATAGATTAGCGTTAATTAAAGGAGTTAAAAATGGGGAAATTGATCTGGTAACCAGTGATCATTGTCCAATTGACATTGAAAATAAGAAAACTGATATATATAACGCCAAATTTGGTACAATTGGTTTAGAATCCTTCTTTGGAGCGTTAAATTCATTATTTACAACCGAAGAAACAATTGAGATATTAACAAAGGGAAGAGAAATATTTAATATTGAAACCATACAGTTTAAAGAAGGTTCAACTGCAAATTTATCTTTATTTACTGTTGATGATGAGTACGAATTTTCTAAAGAAAATATTTTATCTAAATCAAAAAACAGTGCTTTTTTAGGTTTTAAAATGAAAGGAAGACCTATTGGAATTATTAATTCTAATAAGACCTGTATAAATGAATAAATTACCTTTTTTTCACATTCACAGAAAATCTAACCTTGAAAACGTACCCTCTCCTCTACTTCTTATGGTACACGGATATGGAAGTAATGAGCAAGACTTATTTTCTTTTTCAAGAGCTATTCCTGAGAAATTTACTATTATATCGATAAGAGGTGATATTGAAATTCAATATAATGGTTATGCTTGGTACAACATTTCTATAGATTATAATGGTAATAAAAGCTATGATACCAATAAAGCAATTGAATCAAGAAATAATATTTTTAAAACAATTGAAATTTGTAAAAACAAATATAATATTAACTCCAATAACATAACATTATTGGGTTTTAGTCAAGGATCTATGCTTGTTAATGCAGTTGCCCTAACTTTTCCAGATAAAATAAGAAATGTAGTATCTCTTAGTGGAGCATTTGATCCCAATATAATAAACTTATCAAGTTCAGATTCTTTGAAAAAATTATCATTTTATGTTTCACATGGACTAAATGATGAAATTCTTCCATTTAACCTATCAAAAGAAAGTTTAAATATTTTAAAAGAAAATAATATAGATTATACATTTGAAAAGTATCCAATTGGACATGGAGTATCTCCTGAAAACTTTAAATCTATGTTAAAATGGTTAATTAAAAAAACTATTTGAACTCAATAGTCAAACCATCATAAGACAAAAAAACATTTTTTGGTAAACTTTTGGAAACTTCATCATGAAAACCAAGTAAGTGGCTTATATGAGTTAAATATGTTTTTTTAGGTTTAATTATACTTATTAAATCCAGAGCTTCTTTCAAGTTCAAATGTGAAAAATGCTCTTTAATTCTAATCGCATTTAAAACTAGAACTTCTAAACCTTTGAGTTTATCTAATTCGATGTTATTGATTGTTTTTAAGTCTGTTATGTAAGCAAAGTTGTTTATCCTATATCCAAAAACCTGTAGCTTAGCATGAAGATACGTAACAGGAAGAAAAATAATTTTATTGATAGTAAAAGATTCGTTTTCAATTACAGGATTAACAGTAACAGAGGGTGCTCCTGGATATTTATCTATTTCATTAAAAATATAACTAAATCTTGTAGAGAGATTTTTTAAAACTCTTTTGTGAGCATATATTGGAATGTTTCCATTTCTAAAGCAAAATGGTCTTATATCGTCTAAACCAGCAGTATGATCTGCATGTTCATGAGTAAAGAGAATTGCATCAATTTTTTTACAATTTGAATTGAGCATTTGTTGTCTAAAATCTGGACCACAATCAATGACAAAAGTATTATTATTTATATCAATTTTAATAGAAGATCTTAATCTGGTATCTTTTGAATCTTTACTTAAACAAACTGGATGTTCACTTCCAATAAAAGGGATTCCAGTTGATGTTCCTGTACCTAAAAACGTGACTTTCAAAAATTTTTTATTTAAAAATATATTTTTTAGTTGATAAACTTATAACTTAGCAGATATATTTATAAAAATATGTCAATTTCTTTAAAGGGAGATAAACCTTTCGAAAACATTCCCTCAATTAAAGCCAAGGCTTTAAGAATCAATTTGAATGAACATATTTATGGCACTTTTGCTGAAATAGGTGCTGGTCAAGAGGTTGCTAGACATTTTTTTAGGTCTGGTGGTGCTTCAGGAACGATTGCCAAAACAATGAGTGCTTACGATAAGGAATTTAGTGATGCCATATACGGTGTAGAACCTGACAACAGATACGTATCTGAATCAAGGCTTAAAAAAATGCTTTCTCATGAAATTAATCTACTAGAGTCTAGAATGGATAGGTTAAAACATCCTAATAAAATGTTTTTCACCTATGCTAATACTGTTGCAACTATTGATTTTGCAAAAAAATACAGAGGACATGGATGGATGGGACTAAAATTCCAAACGGATTCATCTGATGACTACAGTGAAATTTTAATTCATGTGAGATTTAATTTATTTGAAGCTAGAGCTCAACAAGAAGCTTTAGGATTAATGGGAATAAATTTAATATACGGGGCCTACTACAAACACGATCAACCCAGAAAATTGTTAAAATACTTAAATGATCACATAGATCCAGATGCAATAGAAATTGACACTGTAAATTTTTCTGGCCCACTATTCAAAGATGTTGATAATCGCTTGATGAGCCTAGAGCTTGTTAAAAATGGAATGACTGAAGCGGTTATGTTTGGGCCTGATGGTAACAATATTCTTCCAGCTAGAGTTTTATATAAAAAAAATATTCTAGCCATCAGAGGAAGTTTTAGACCTGTTACTAAAGTGAATGAAGATATGTATGATAAATCGATTGAAATCATGTCACATGAAGAGGATTACGATGAGAATGAACATTTAACACTATTTGAAATTACATTATCTAACTTAAAAACATCAAATGGAGATGTAAACGAAATAGATTTTATTCACAGAGCAACCTTATTATGCTCACTTGGAATGACAGTAATGATTACAAATTTTAAAGAATATTACAGATTAGCTGAATATTTTTCAAATTATACTCAAGAAAAAATAGTTCTTACCATGGGTGTAAATAATTTGGTAGAAATTTTTGATGAAAAATATTATGATCATTTAAGTGGTGGTATACTTGAAGCTTTTGGCAAACTCTTTTACAAAAACTTAAGAATTTTTCTATATCCAATGAAAAATAAAAAAACTGGAGAGATTATAAATAGCAACAACCTACACGTTGCTTCCAGAATGAAAAACCTTTACAAATTCTTTAAGTTTAATAACAAAGTCATTGATATATTTGGATTTGACAAGAAATTGCTAGATATCTACTCTGTTAAAGTTTTAAAAATGATTAAAGAAGACCAAAAAGGTTGGGAAAAAATGCTACCTAAAAAAGTCACATCACTAATTAAAGAAAAAAAACTTTTTGGATATAATTAATTATTCATCAAGAATTTGAGAGGTATGGTCTTTAGTTTTAACCTTTTCAATAACTCTAGTAATTATACAGTTTTCATCAAAAACAAAAGTAGTTCTTAAAATCCCCTCATATTCTTTCCCCATAAATTTCTTGAAACCCCAAACACCAAAACTATTTACTAATGTTTTTTCAGTATCAGCCAACAATGGATAAGGAAATCCAAATTTATTTGAAAAAGAGGCTTGATGTTTTACTTGATCAGCACTTACTCCAAAAATAGTGTAACCAGCATCTGTTAGTCTATCATAATTTTCTGATAAATTACATGCCTGCGCAGTACAGCCCGGTGTGTTAGCTCTAGGGTAAAAAAACAAAACTACTTTCTTTCCTTTAAAATTATCTTGAGTTACTGTATTACCTTTGTCATCTAAACAAGAAAATGAAGGTAATTTATCTCCAATTTTTAACATATTTAAGATTTTTTATTTTTTTAAATTTACTGAATAAATGAATAAGACAGAAAAAATTAAATACATAATTGAAACACTAGAGCTTTTGTTTCCCGAGGTTCCTATTCCATTAGACCATAAAGATCCTTACACTTTATTAATCGCTGTTTTACTTTCTGCCCAAAGTACTGATGTTGGAGTTAATAAAATAACGCCAATTCTTTTTAAAAAAGCTGATAACCCTTATGATATGGTTAAATTAACGGTTGATGAAATACGAAATATAATACGTCCGGTAGGTTTATCTCCAATGAAATCTAAAGGAATACATGGTTTATCAAAAATACTTATATCAAAACACAATGGTAAGGTTCCTCAAAATTTTACTGATCTAGAAGCTCTTCCCGCTGTAGGCCATAAAACAGCCAGTGTAGTAATGGCTCAAGCTTTTAATATTCCAACATTTCCAGTAGATACTCATATTCACAGATTAATGTACAGATGGGGTATGTCTAATGGAAAGAATGTCAAAACAACAGAAAAAGATGCAAAACGATTATTTCCTGAAAATTTATGGAACAAATTGCACTTACAGATAATTTGGTATGGCAGGCAGTATTCTCCTGCAAGAGGTTGGAATATCAATAATGATCCTATTACTAAAAAAATTGGTAGAAAGTCCATAGTAAATAAACTGATTTAAAGATTATATTTACAGATTATTCTTAAACTTGAAAAATCTTAAACTTGAATCTAAATTCATCAAACTAAGAGGTGCTAAAATGCACAATCTTAAAAACATTGATTTGGATATTCCAAAAAATAAATTAGTGGTTTTAACTGGTTTATCTGGATCTGGAAAATCAAGCCTAGCATTTGATACTCTATATGCAGAAGGACAGAGAAGATATATTGAAAGTTTATCTTCTTATGCCAGACAGTTTTTAGGAAAATTAAATAAACCAAAAGTTGATAGTATAATTGGAATTTCTCCTGCAATTGCAATTGAACAAAAAGTAAATAACTCAAATCCAAGGTCAACTGTTGGAACTTCCTCTGAAATTTATGATTACTTAAAACTATTATACGCAAGAATTGGAAGAACATTTTCTCCTGTTTCAAATTCAGAGGTGAAAAAAGATTCTATTGATTCAGTACTAGAAAAAATTAAAAAATTTAATATTGATGATAAGTTTTTAATCTTATCTCCAAAAAAAATAGATAAGCAATCTAGTAGTAAACAAGTTTTAAGCACCATAAAAGATCAAGGGTTTGCAAGAGTTAAAATAAATGGAGAAGTAAAAAGAATTGATGATTTAAAAGAAATAGATAATAATGATTTTTACATAGTTGTTGATAGATCAGTATATAAAGATGATACTGATTATATTAACAGATTATCTGATTCTTTAGAATTAGCTTTTTTTGAGGGTAATGGAGAAATAACAATAGAAAATATTAATACTAAAAAGAAGCTTTATTTTAATAATAGATTTGAAAAAGATAATATAAAATTTAATGAGCCTTCTCAACATCTTTTTAGTTTTAATAACCCTTTGGGCGCATGTACTAAATGTGGTGGATACGGAGATATTGTTGGAATTGACCCTGAACTTGTAATTCCAAACACAGGATTATCAGTTTACGAAAATGCTATAGCTCCATGGAAAGGAGATAAATTAAAAAAATACAAAAATGAATTAATAAAGAATGCATCTAATTTTGATTTTCCAATTCATAAA
>CACEGG010000015.1 GCA_902559035.1 uncultured Bacteroidota bacterium | reverse complement strand
TATCAAGTCCCGAGACTTTAATCTCCATAAAACTTATTTTTTGAACCATTAAAGCCTTAAACTTAGAATCCTTCTGCATAATTTTGAAAACACTACTAATCAGTTTCTCGTCATTATTAAACCAGAAATTTTTAACATAAGTTGCTGTATAGTTATTTACAAAAAAATCATCTGCTTTATCTGCAATTTTTTGTTCAGACTCAATAATATTTATTATTGTATTATAATTTAATGAATAGACTTCATCGATAAGAACTTTTAAACTTGAAGGTTCTATTATATTAAAGCTTCCATCATTTACAATAGTATTATAAATTGATTTTGATGGTCTAAATTTTACAACACTAAAAAAAGGATTTAATGGAGAAAAATTTTTAGGGTATTTTTTTATTTCCTGAGTTGTTAATGAATCTAATAGTAATTTATTTACATATTCCATCTCTCTTTTAAAATCCCGCTTTGTTTTATCAATATAAGCCTGGTTAGATTCAAGTTCACCTAAGAGATTGTCAATAATTAATTCTCTTTTTGTATCAATTTGAATGTCATTTCTAATATTTTGGACAAAAAAAGAAAAAGTTATACCCATTACAATAACAAAAAACTCAAATGTGTATTTTATAAAATACTTTTTAATATTATCCTTTTTCATAATAGCTCAATTTATTCAAATATAAGAAACGCGAGTTTAACCTACTTTATAGAAGTTGCTGAATTAAAAGAAGAAGATATGCCTATGGTTTAGTTGCAGTTAGAACTTAATCTCCAAACCACCAATCCCATAATTTTTTTTCTCTTTTTAATCGCCATTTAATAAGCCAAAACACTATAATTGGAATACCTATGAACATCATCCCGTCTGTTAACTCTTGAGGAGGAAAAATTATTTCATATTCAACTAAACCATAATATATTGCACAAACAATAAAGATTCCCCAAGAAATATTTTCAAATGCTTTCATTCAGTTGTTTTAGAATAGTAGAATTAGTTTTTTCATAGCTACCAGTTAAAAAGGTTTAAAATCCAATCCATAAATGCATTACCAAATTTAAATGCAATAGGGAAGCAAATGATAACAATAATAACTTTTGCCCAAGTTGGTAGTTTTTTCATTAATTAAATATAAATATGTTAAAGAATGTCATAGATGAAACCACAATTATAATACTCCAAACAAGTTTTTCCTTTGTAGTTACATCATCCTTCCAACGACCTAAATAATCTTTAAATGGATTTCTAATTTTCATAATAATTTAAGAATTAGTTTTTTCACTTCTTCAATTTTTTTCTGTAGAATAACTCAAACAAACCTCCAACAATAATTACTGCAATAAAACGCTCCAAAAAACTATATCCAAAGTGTCTTCCTGCTAATAAAATAACAAGTATTAATAAAGAACTTATAATAAGGTATGCCTTGTTTGTCATAGTAGAATTAGTTTTTTCATTAATTAATCAAACTTCTCCTTAATACTTGTAAAATATAACGTTGCTAAAATTATACCGTCAACAACATACAGTAAATTCTCTATGGCAGAAATTACAGGTGTGTAATAAGAATAATCTATTGGTTCAAAAAGAATAATTACAATGTTCAAAACAAATGTTGATACAAATAACTTCTTTCCAATTGGCTTAAATTTGTACAACATAAACAAAGAGATTAAGTAACCAAGTCCAATAATAACAGAAATGGTTTCTATCAAAGAAAAACTTAAATCTTCTTCAACTGAATTTCCTGATTCATTAGCAATTGCGATGGCAACTCCAGTAACCATTAAAGCTAATAGAGTTAAAATTATGTTTTTAAAAACCTTTTCTGTAATCATAATATTTATTTTATGTTTAAATACAATGTACAATAAAACATTCAATACGGAATGCTAAATGTTAGTTTAACCTATTTACGTGGATTAGAAGTTGCTGAATTAAAAGAAGAAGATATGCCTATGGTTTTGTTATTGTAATTTAAATGTAATTGGTATACTAAATGGTACTCTAACAGGTAATCCGTTCACATAACCCGGTGTCATTTTTGGAAGCTTCTCTATAATTCTTTCGGCTCCTCTTTCTAATATAGCGTGGGGTCCGCGACTTCTAATATCAGCGATATTACCGTCTTTTCCAATAATGAATTGAACAAACACTCTTCCTTGAATTCCATTTTTTTGGGCAAATTCAGGATATCTAAAATTTTGCATAATATGTTGATTCATTTTGTTTTGAAAACAATCTCTTCTTTTCGATTTAGGAACTATTTCACATCCTGGAAATAATGGCACGTCTTCAATAGTAGCAAAAGGTATCAAAGATTCTTTTTCATTAGATTTTTTATTCTTTAGTTCTGCTTTAACAATGCCTTCAAGTTGTTTATCTACACTTAATTGTACAAGGACCTCAAAACTTTCTACTTTAAAAGTTTGAGTTGTAAAACCAACATAGCTGACTTTAATAATATCCCCAACAGATGCATTAATTATAAAATAGCCGACTTTATTAGAAATAGATGATTTTTTATTAGAAGTGTTATAAATTGCAGCTCCAGGTAAAGGAGACTCAGTAAAATCAACAGTATAACCTTTTAGAATACTTTGCCCAAAGCTCACAAGTGGAATAAACAGTAATAGTAGAATTAGTTTTTTCATAACTATGATTCTTTATTTTTCTCAATCAATCTTTGTATCCAAAAAGCAGATACTAAAAGAAAAAGCAACCATAAATTGCTATCAAGATACTCAGTAAATTTAGCTAATATTAAATATGTCATAAAGAAAATAAAAAATATTATTCTTTCAATGTCTTTTTTCATATGTTATGAATCAAAAGATTCCTGCCCAAAGCTCACAAGTGGAATAAACAGTAACAATAGAATTAATTTTTTCATTTGTCATTTTTGAACAGATTAATACAATCATTCCAGCTCATAGCAATAGCTCCAAATATAAATGCTATACCGATCAGAAAATCATTAGTAAAAATTTTATATACGCCAAATACTAATGCTCCCAAAGAAACAATTAATGATGTAATTACTAAAGATTTTGCATATTTCACTTTATTATTTTTCATAAACTAAATATATAAAAACTATGAAACCGGATTCTTAAAAATCGTACCCAAAAATTCCATTTCGTTAACTTTAGGGTTTTAGAGAAGTTGTTTTCAATTTTATCAAATGCATCTTGAATTAGCGCATTATGTAAAGGGCGGATAACTAAAGTCCACATTAAAGTTCCTTTGCCATAAGTGTTCATATCAATAGTATGTTTTATTTCTGTTTTTTCTTTTGAGAGTTCATTTATCTCGAACTTATGAATTCCATTAAACCCATTGGGTTTTGAAAATCTGAATTGAATTATTTCATTTGGATTATATTCTTCTACTAAATATCGTATTGGTCCGTGTCCACCTTTTGCTCCAACTTTTATTCTCCCCTTAAATTTCATTGCTGGCCATTTTTCTTTTGGCCATATTAAATCATTGTCATATGAAAGGGTGTTTAGTATTTTCTCGATCTTATTTTTGGATTGATTTATAACTCGTTTATGAATATTTAATACTTTCAAATTTGTTATTATTCTATACAGTAGTCATCATCAATATCAAATGATTCATAAACTTTTTTACTGACTTCAGCATCTCCAAAAACATCAGATCCTACTGGATTTCCATCTCCACTAGCTCCCCCTGATCCAATAGCTCTCATTGCAAAATAATATTTTTCATAATTTAAATATAAGAATAATATTAGGGGGCTGTCTATAACTGTATAAAATTGTTAAGAACTACTGCTTTAAATACTGGATATTCTCGTTAAAAAGTAATAACTTTTAGAATGATATTATCGGAAGACGTATATCGATAAATCTAATATCGTTTAAGTCTAGTTAACGGTAGTATTCTTTTGAATTACATTCAAAAACACATCCTAAAACATATCGGAAAACGGAAAGTAATCTACGGATTACCTATGTCTTAACGTCAGGAATCGGTTACGTAGACTTATAGGATAGAGGTTTATGAGTAGTCCTGGATAAAAACGCAAAACTATCCTTATAAGCGTTATACTTATATAACACACTATAACATATGCCTTTCGACAGTAATACCGCTAGACTAGCAGGACAGAAATCTAAACGAGGAAAAGACAAACTTACCTATGAGCTTAAGCAAAAGCTTAGTCTACTAGCAGACGGTATCGTTGACAGTCTAGAAGTATCGAGCCTGAGTACGTCAGAACGTATAAACCTCTTGAAGATAATCGCTCCGTATACTATTCCTAAAATACAAGACGTTCAAGAAGAGGAAGTCCGTGAGTTTAAGATTGAAGTAATAGACTCGAATCCTAAAAGTTGATTCCGATTATTTATATGTAAGTGAGAGTTTTTCGTATTTTAGAACTTTACACTTAGTATGTCAGAATTCAAAAAGTGCCAAATAAGTGCCAAGTTTTTGTAACTTTAGATAACGTTCAATTTAAAGTACTGAAAAGAAAAAACCTCCGATTTCTCGAAGGTTTAGAATGTGTAGTGTAACGGTATTACTTGCTCCCCCTCTAGGGCTCGAACCTAGGACCCTCTGATTAACAGTCAGATGCTCTAACCAACTGAGCTAAGGAGGAGTTTGCATTTAGCGAGGGCAAATATAATTTATATTTTATTGTAGTCAAATTAATTAAATCAAAATTTAACTAAAAAAATATCTGTATACATCGTTACCGTTTGCAAATAAAACCAAAGAAACTAATAGTAAAAATCCTGTCATTTGCGCGTACTCCATAAACTTATCATTAGGCTTTCTTCCAGAAAAGACTTCATAAAGTAAAAACATAACGTGTCCTCCATCCAAAGCAGGTATTGGAAGTAGATTCATAAAAGCTAATATCAGAGACAATAGTGCTGTTGACTCCCAAAATCTTTGCCAATCCCAACTTGCAGGAAATATACTTCCAATAGCGCCAAATCCACCTAACTGAGTTATGCCTTTAGTTGTAAAAACATACTCAAATTGAGTGATATAATCACTTAAAATCCAATAGGCTTTATCATACCCAACAGAGAAGCTTTCAAATAAATTATAGTTAATTTTTGTAAAAGATATTTCTGGCCTTTTAGGAGATACTCCCAATTCACTTTTCTCATCCAATACAACAGTTTTTTGGATTTTAGATCCATCTCTTAAAATTTCAAAAGTTAATTCTTCATTTTTAGCATCTTGTAAAAACGGTAATAATTCTTGCCATTTAACAAGTTCAATATCATTAATTGTAACTATTCTATCATTAGCTTTAAAATCAAATTTTTCAGCTAAGGAGTTTGGCACTATCTCTCCAATTACAGGTGCAACGAGTGGAGAAAATGGATTTGTTGCACCAGACTCCATCATTATGTGACCAATATTTTCAGGTATTGTTAATTTCTCAATTTTACCGTTAACATGCTGAACAGTAACAGTTGACACATCTCTTAAAAATAAATATTTAGAAATATCCACAACATTTTCAAATGGCTCACCATCAACCCTAAGAATTTTATCTCCATCAGAGAAACCATATGGTTTCATAATTTCATTGACCTCAAAACCATCCTTAAGATTTTCTGATGTTATAATATCTTTTCCCCAGACGAATGTAACCATCATGTATATAGCAAATCCTAAAATTAAATTAACAGTAACTCCACCAAGCATTATGATTAATCTTTGCCAAGCTGGTTTAGATCTAAATTCCCAAGGTTCGGGTTCTTTGTTCAGGTGTTCTGTATCCATACTCTCATCAATCATTCCAGCAATTTTCACATAACCACCCAAAGGAATAATACCAATCCCATACTCAGTGTCTCCAATTTTCTTCTTTAATAATGAGTAAGGCCAATCAAAAAACAGATAAAATTTTTCAACTTTTGTTTTAAATAATTTGGCTGGAATGAAGTGTCCAAGCTCGTGTAAAACAACCAGAATTGCTAAACTTAAAAGTAATTGAAAAGCTTTAATTAAAAATACTGTGCTCATATATTATATATTAGGGTGAGCAAAAGTAATCTATTTGGTAATTTTTTGAAAGGAATTAACATGATATTAACTTTGACTAAAATGATTTCCAGCCCTGTGATGTAATTGGTACCACTTGTTCCGCTTTTGTTATTAAGTTGACCTGATCAATATCATTAGTTATGTGTCCTAATACTGATAAATCAGAACTATTTTTAATTTTTTCATAATCCTTTTGATTAATGGTAAACAAAAGTTCATAATCCTCGCCACCACTCATAGCTACTGTGGTTGAATGTAATTTAAATTCTTTACAAGCAGACCTTAATTCTTCACTTACAGGGATTTTGTCTTCATAGACATTACAACCAATGCCAGAACTTTTACAAATGTGTATTATTTCAGAGGAGAGCCCATCGCTTATATCAATCATAGAAGTTGGTAAAATATCATTTTCAGCAAAAAATTCAATCACATCTTTTCTGGCTTCTGGTTTTAACTGTCTTTGCAACAGGTAAGCATAATCAGATAAGTCTGGCTGATTATTTGGATTAACTTTAAAAACTTCATTTTCTCTTTTTAAGATTTGTAAACCCATATATGCACTTCCAAGATCTCCCGAAACCACAATAAGATCATTTAATTTTGCTCCACTTCTTTTTGAAACTTTTTTTCCTTTGGCATGTCCAATTGCTGTTATACTAATAATCAAACCTTTGTTAGAACTAGTAGTATCTCCTCCTACTAAATCAATATTATATTTCTTACAAGCTGCCCTAATTCCTAAATATAATTCCTCAATAGATTCCAGTGTAAATCTGTTAGACATTCCAATGCTAACAGTTATTTGAGTGCAATTTCCATTCATTGCATATATATCAGATAAATTGGAAATCACAGCTTTATAACCTAAATGTTTCATTGGCGTATATGCTAAATCGAAATGTATTCCCTCAACAAGCATATCGGTAGATACTAAAATTTTTTCTTTATTAAAATCTAAAATAGCAGCATCGTCACCAATACCCAAGTCTGTGCTGTCATTGTTAATTTCAAAAGTTTTAGTTAACTCTTCAATTAACTTAAATTCTCCAAGATCAGAAATTGGAGTTAAGTTGTTTTTTTGTTCTTGATCTTCCAATTTTTTTTTTTGGCTAATATACTTTAATTGGCATTATTATTGAATATTTTTTAGATGGCAATCAAGAAGTTATTCTATCTAAAAAAATAAGTCTAAAAAACTTAAATAGATTATATTTGTAATGTATTTGATTAATTAAAATGATAAAAGTTTCAGAACAAGCTAAATCTAGGGTAGTTACCCTCATGCAGGCAGATGGCTATAATCATGAAAAAGATTATGTTAGAGTCGGTGTTAAAAGTGGAGGTTGTTCTGGTTTATCTTATGATCTAAATTTTGATAAGAAAACGAACGACGATGATAAGGTTTATGAAGATAATGGTGTGAGAATCATTGTAGACAAGAAAAGTTTTTTGTACCTGATTGGAACAACTCTTGAATATTCTGGAGGTTTAAATGGTAAAGGATTTGTTTTTAATAACCCAAATGCAACAAGAACCTGCGGATGCGGTGAAAGCTTTTCATTATAAATTTTTTATATGGCGTATACAGAGGAGGAATTAAAAAAAGAACTAGAAACGAAGGAGTACGAGTATGGTTTCGTAACAGAGATTGATTCTGATACATTTCCTGTTGGACTCGATGAAGAAATTGTTATTTCAATTTCTAAAAGAAAATCTGAACCAAAATGGATGACTGACTGGCGCTTAAAAGCTTTTAAAGCTTGGAAGGAAATGGAAGAGCCAGATTGGGCTAACGTAAAATATGAAAAACCTGATTTTCAAAAAATTTCTTATTACTCAGCCCCGAAAGGAAAAGCTAAGTATGACAGTCTTGATGAAGTTGATCCTGAATTATTAAAAACATTTGATAAATTAGGGATATCCATAAATGAACAAAAAAAGTTAGCTGGAGTAGCTGTTGATATTGTTATGGACTCTGTTTCGGTTGCAACAACATTCAAAGATACCCTATCCAAAAAGGGTATAATATTTTGTTCAATATCTGAAGCTATAAAAGAACATCCAGAACTTGTAAAAAAATATATAGGAACAGTAATTCCACAGAAAGACAATTATTATTCTGCTTTAAATTCAGCTGTATTTTCCGATGGATCATTTTGTTATATTCCTAAAGGAGTCAGATGTCCTATGGAACTTTCCACTTATTTTAGAATAAATCAAGCTGGGACTGGTCAATTTGAAAGAACTTTAGTTATTGCAGACAAGGACAGTTATGTAAGTTATCTTGAAGGCTGTACAGCTCCATCAAGAGACGAAAATCAACTTCATGCTGCCGTTGTAGAATTAATTGCACTAGATGGAGCAGAAATTAAATATTCTACAGTTCAAAATTGGTTCCCTGGAAATAAAAATGGAAAAGGGGGGGTTTATAATTTTGTAACTAAAAGAGGAATTTGTCACACAAACTCTAAAATATCTTGGACTCAGGTAGAAACCGGCTCAGCAGTTACATGGAAATATCCTTCATGTATTTTGAAAGGAGATAACAGTATCGGAGAATTTTATTCAATAGCTGTTACAAACAATTATCAACAAGCTGATACTGGAACTAAAATGATTCACATTGGTAAAAACACCAAAAGCACGATAATATCTAAAGGAATTTCTGCAGGAAAATCTCAAAACAGTTATAGAGGTTTGGTCCAAGTAAACTCGAGAGCTGAGAATGCAAGAAATTTTTCTCAATGTGATTCTCTTTTAATGGGTAATAAGTGTGGTGCACATACTTTTCCTTACATAGAAGCAAAAAATAAATCTGCAATGATTGAACATGAAGCTTCAACCAGTAAAATTGGTGAAGATCAAATTTTTTATTGTAATCAAAGAGGAATTGATACTGAAAAAGCAATTGCTTTGATTGTTAATGGATTCAGTAAAGAAGTATTAAATAAGCTTCCCATGGAATTTGCCGTAGAAGCTCAAAAATTATTAGAAATTTCACTTGAAGGATCAGTGGGATAATTAAATTTAAATTATGTTAAGTATAGATAATTTACACGTTAGTGTTGAAGGAAAACCAATTTTAAATGGTATTAATTTAGATGTCAGAGCTGGAGAAGTTCACGCCATCATGGGCCCAAACGGATCAGGAAAAAGTACTTTATCCTCAGTAATTGCTGGAAATGAAGACTATGAAGTCACTAAAGGTGATATTATTTACAAAAACGAAAATATTACTGAGCTGGCTGCTGAAGAAAGGGCTCACAAAGGAATCTTTCTTTCATTTCAATATCCTGTAGAAATCCCAGGTATTACCGTTACAAATTTTATTAAAACAGCTATAAACTCGAACCTAAAGGCAAGAAATGAAAATGAAATGCCAGCTAATATTATGCTAAAAAAAATCAGAGAGAAAGCTGAGCTTTTAGATATTGACTCTAAGTTTTTATCTAGATCTCTTAATGAAGGTTTCTCTGGTGGAGAGAAAAAAAGAAATGAAATATTTCAAATGGCTATGCTTGAACCTAGTTTGTCTATTTTAGATGAAACAGATTCCGGATTAGATATTGATGCCCTTAAAATTGTTGCTAACGGGGTAAATAAACTTAAGAATAAAAACAATGCTGTAATTTTGATAACTCATTATCAAAGGTTATTAGACTACATAATTCCTGACTATGTGCATGTTTTACATGAGGGAAAAATAGTTAAATCTGGAGATAAAAATTTAGCACATCAGCTTGAAGAAAAAGGTTACGATTGGATTAAATAAAAAATTATGTCATTAGCAGAAAAATTAGTGTCTTCTTTTTTGGCTTTCGAGCTTGATATAGATATTCAATCTCCTGTACATTCAAAAAGAACAAAAGCATTAAAGGGATTTGAAAAATTAGGATTCCCCACCAAAAAGGATGAGGCATGGAAATACACCTCACTTAAAAGTGTAATAAAAGAAGATTTTACAATTTTCTCAAAGAAAAAGAATGTTTTAGATTTCAAAAATGTTAAAAATTATTTTTTAGACAATACTGAAACTTATAAGATTGTTTTTGTTGATGGATTTTTTGATCCTTTTTTATCTCAAACTAGTCACGATGGTATTGATATTTGCATTCTTTCAGCTGCCCTAACAAAACCCATTTATTCTAAAATAATATCAAAGTATTTTGATACTTCAATCAACACAAACGATTCATTATCACTTGTAAATACTGCCTTTGCTAAAGAAGGAGTTTATGTTCACATCCCAAAAAATAAAATTTTAGATAAGCCTATTGAAGTTTTACATTTTGCTTCTGGAAATGAAGCTGCTTTAATGTTGCAGCCCAGAAACTTAATTGTTATTGAGGAAAATGCTCAAGTTGAAATTATTGAAACGCATCAAAGTCTAACGAAAAACCCAATTTTTACAAATTCAGTTACCGAAATATTTGTAGGTCAAAACGCACATTTAGATTATTATAAAATTCAAAATGATAGATTAATGTCTTCGTTAATTGATAATACTTATATTTCTCAAGAAAAAAATAGTACGGCTAAAGTGCATACATTTTCTTTTGGAGGAAAATTAACAAGAAATAATCTTAACTACTTTCAAAAAGGATCTTATATAAACTCCACAATGAAAGGTATTACTATCATTGACGAAAATCAATTAGTAGACCATCATACTTTAGTTGATCATGCAAAACCAAATTGTGAAAGTCATCAAGATTATAAAGGTATTTATTCAGGGAAATCAACTGGTGTTTTCAATGGTAAGATTGTAGTAGATAAAATTGCTCAGAAAACTAATGCATTTCAACAAAATAATAACATTCTACTTAATGATAAATCAACCATTAATTCGAAACCTCAATTAGAAATTTTTGCAGATGATGTTAAGTGCTCCCATGGCTGTACTATTGGACAGCTTGATCAGGATGCTCTTTTTTATCTAAGGGCTAGAGGTATTCCCAAAAAAGAAGCTAAGGCGCTATTAACTTTTGCATTTGCCAATAACGTGCTTGAAAGTGTAAATATTCCTTCACTAAAATCAAGAATAAAAAAAATTATTGCAGATAAGCTTGGTGTTGATTTAGGTTTTGACTTGTAATTATGACATTAGATGTTAATAAAATTAGAAATGATTTCCCTATACTTAAAAGAAAGGTAAATGGGTGTCCTCTAGTTTATTTTGATAATGCCGCTACCAGTCAAAAACCATCAAAAGTAATAGCTAGCATCACTGATTATTACGAAAATTACAACTCTAATATTCACAGAGGAGTTCATACTGTTAGTCAAGAAGCAACTGATGCCTACGAAAATGCTAGAAAAAAAATACAAAAACATTTTAATGCTAAACATTCTGAAGAAATAATTTTAACCTCTGGGACTACTCACTCAATCAATTTGGTTGCCAATGGTTTTACAAGTTTACTTAATAGCGATGATGAAATCTTAATTTCTGAACTTGAGCATCACTCTAATATAGTGCCATGGCAAATGATGTGTGAAAAAAATGGTGCAAAATTAAAGGTGATACCTTTGAAAGATAATGGAGAGTTAGACTATGAATCATTTTTAAAAAAACTATCTAATAAAACAAAAGTAGTTTTTGTAAATCATGTTTCTAATGCGCTTGGGACAATAAATCCTATAAAAAAAATTATTTCAGAATCACATAAACTAGGCGCAGCTGTATTAATTGATGGAGCGCAAGCAAGCTCTCACTTAAAGGCAGACCTTCAAGATTTAAATGTAGATTTTTACACTACATCTGCTCATAAATTATGTGGACCTACTGGAATTGGAATGTTGTATGGAAAAAAAGAATGGCTTGAAAAACTTCCACCATACCAAGGAGGTGGCGAAATGATTTCTGAAGTTACTTTTGAGAAAACAACCTATGCTGAGCTCCCAAATAAGTTTGAAGCAGGCACACCTAATATTGTCGGTGCAATTGGTTTTGGTAATGCTCTCGACTATCTAAATGAAATTGGTTTTGAAAAAATAGAAGCTTATGAATCTGAGCTTCTTGATTATGCAACAACTAGGTTAAAAAATATACCTAATTTAAAGATTTACGGAGAAGCAAAAAATAAGACTTCTGTAATTTCATTTAATATTGGGGAACTTCATTCTTATGATTTAGGTACAATTTTAGATAAATACGGTATTGCTGTAAGAACAGGACAACATTGCGCTCAACCAGTTATGGACTTTTTTGGAATTTCTGGAACTGTAAGAGCTTCTTTCTCTTTTTACAATACCAAAAAAGAAATAGATTACTTCTATGAGTCATTAAAGAAAGCTGTGGCTATGTTGAGCTAATTCGTAAATTTGTTTAATTAATTTTTAAAGATGGGTATTATTGAAGTTCAAAATGAAATTATAGATGAGTTTTCTCTTTTTGAAGATTGGATGCAACGTTATGAATATATGATTGAGCTTGGGAAATCCATTGAACTAATTGAATCCTCAAAAAAGATTGATTCAAATCTTATAAAAGGATGTCAAAGCAAATTATGGCTTCATGCGGAATTAAATAATAATAAATTAATTTTTAAAGCAGATAGTGAAGCAATCATAACAAAGGGAATTGCTGCAGTTCTACTTAGAGTTTTTTCTAACCAAACACCTGAAGATATTTTAAATGCAAATTTAGATTTTATTGATAAAATTGGACTGAAAGAACATTTATCTCCTACACGAGCAAATGGTCTTATTTCAATGATAAAACAAATTAAATACTATGCTTTAGCATACACTAAAAATTGAAATTATGAATGCAAATGATTTAGGTGAAAAAATAGTTAAAACACTAAAAACAATTTATGACCCAGAAATTCCTGTTGACATTTATGAGTTAGGATTGATATATGATGTATTTGTTAATGAAGATTTTCATGTAAAAGTAATAATGACATTAACAACTCCAAATTGCCCAGTGGCTGAGACCCTCCCTGTTGAAGTTGAAGATAAGGTAAAAAGTATCGAGGGCGTAGTTGATGCCAAAGTTGAATTAACGTTTGAACCAGCGTGGACAAGAGATTTAATGAGTGAAGAAGCTAAATTAGAACTTGGATTTTTATAATGTCTTTAGAAATTAAAAATAGAGTTCAGAGTAGTAGTTTAAAAACACTTGATCTAGACGTTTTTTATCCTAAAATGGAACTAGTGTCTTTAGATATTAAACCATGGCTTAAAAATGATCTTTTAGTAATTGAAAAAGATTTTAGAGAACACCTAAATCTATTTAAATGGGATAAGTTCAAAAATAAAGCAGTTGCTATTAAATGCTCTGTTGATGCTATAGTTCCTCATTGGGCATATATGCTAATAAGCTCTAAACTTAAGTCTTTAAATATTGCCAATGTAATTGGAAATATTAAAAATTTAGAGCTTTTATTAATTAAGCAAGCCGTTAATAATTATGATTTTTCAGACTATAACAATAAGCCTATAATTATCAAAGGTTGCTCAGATCAAAAATTACCACTTGCCTCATATTCAATTGTACTAGAAAAGTTACAGCCTATTGCAAAGAGTATTATGTTTGGTGAAGCCTGCTCTTCTGTACCAGTATATAAATCAAAAAAATAATTGGATTGAAAATTAATATAACATATCTATTGACTTTTTTATTTTTAACAAATCTTTTGTTTTCACAATCGAACGATATTCCTGAAAAATGGAAAAATTCAGGAAACGCACTGTTTCTTATAAATCAATCAAGCTTTAGTAATTGGACGTCTGGAGGACAAAGCAGTGTCTCTGGAACACTAAAAATTGATTACAATTTTAATTATTCAGATAATGGATGGGATTGGGATACCAAAGTTATTAGCAATTTTGGTTTAAATAAAATTAGTGGGAGTGATTTCTTAAAAAAAACTGATGATAGAATTGAAATAAACTCAGTACTTGGTAAAAAGTTTAATAATGATATAATTGGTAGATGGAGTTATTCCAGTTTTTTTAATTTCCAGACACAATTTGCAAAAGGCTACAGGTTCGGTAAAGATGCTAATGGCAATCCCAACAGAACAGAAAAATCAAGATTCTTTTCTCCAGCTACAGTTCAGCTAGGTGTGGGAATGTACTGGAAAAAAAGTAAAGATTTATGGGTTAACGTTGCCCCGATGACAGGTAAGCTTATTTTAGTAAATAGAAGATTTACTGAAAACCTAAGTGAAAATCAAACCTATTTTGGTGTTAAAAAAGGAGGGAATAGCAGGTTTGAATTAGGTGCCTCTGTTAGATCATATTATAAATCTGAAATTTTTGAAAATGTGACTATGGAAAATAGACTTAGTTTATATTCTGATTACTTAGATAGACCTCAAAATATAGATTTTGACTGTACTTTTAATTTTATAATGAAAGTAAATCAGTATGTTTCAACTAACCTGATTTTTCAATTTGTTTATGATGACAATGAAATAAAAAGAGTACAAGTCAGAGAAGTTTTAGGTGTAGGTCTTAATATTGACTTAAGCAAGATCAGGATATAAAAAAGCATTATAAGGAAATCTAGTTACATGAATTTTTCTTACTTGACTATATAAATCTTTTCTAAAATTATTTATTTCTTCTTTATTTAATGCTGAAATAAAAAAAGTTTTTTCATCAAATTGTTTTTTTAAATTTTTCTTTAAAGTATCTAAACTATTGTCCGCATAATTCAAATCGAATTTATTTTCGATTCCTTCAATATCTTTATCAAACTTATCCGTTTTATTAAAAACAACTATGGTTGGTTTATCAGAAGCATTAATTTCATGTAAAATTAAATTTACAGATTCGATATGTTCATTAAAATTTGAATGTGAAATATCAACCACATGAATTAATAAATCTGCTTCAGTAATTTCAGTTAAGGTACTTTTAAATGAATCAACTAATTGTGTAGGAAGTTTTCTTATAAATCCAACCGTATCGGTTAACAGGAATGGCATGTTTTCAATAACAACTTTTCTTACTGTTGTATCTAGGGTTGCAAATAGTTTATCCTCAGCGAATACTTTAGCTTTTGAAATAGAATTCATTAAAGTAGATTTCCCAACATTGGTATAACCAACTAAAGCAGCCCTTACCAGAGATCCTCTGTTGCCTCTTTGAGTTGACATTTGCTTATCAATTACAACTAGCTTTTTCTTTAACAAATTTATTTTGTTTCTTACAATTCTTCTATCTGTTTCAATTTCAGTCTCACCGGGTCCTCTCATACCAATTCCCCCTTTTTGTCTTTCCAGGTGGGTCCATAATCCTTTAAGCCTTGGAAGAATGTACTGATATTGAGCTAATTCAACCTGGTTTCTAGCGTAACTCGTTTTTGCTCTTTGAGCGAAAATATCAAGAATTAATCCTGTTCTATCAACAATTTTACATCTCAATTGTTTTTCAATATTAGACTGTTGAGCAGGACTTAATTCATCATCAAAAATTACGGAATTTATTTCATGAATTTTAATATAGCTGGAAAGTTCTTCCATCTTTCCTTTTCCTAAAAATGTTTTAGGATCTGGCGAATCCATTTTTTGAGTAAACCTTTTAACAACTGTACCTCCAGCTGTATAAGTAAGAAAATTTAATTCATTAAGATACTCTTCTAATATTGTTTTGGGTTGTTCTAAAGTAATTATTCCAACTAGTACAGTTCTTTCAAGGCTTGAGGATGATTTTTCAATCATTATTTTTCAGTAGATTTTTTATAATATTTTAATTCCAGTTCTTTTCCATCAAATTCAGCATAAGAATAATATGATATCCAATCTCCTAAATTATAATAAGTAGCTCTGTTCTCTATATCTACTTTGAGAGGCATATGTCTATGCCCAAAAATGAAATAATCATAATCAATTTCATTTATTTTTTTTTTAGCATACTGAACCAACCACTCATTTTCATCACCTTTATAAACTATATCATCGACACCTGAAATAAGCTTATTTTTTGTTGATAAATATTGTGCTAAGCTAACACCTAGGTCTGGATGTAACCACTTGAATATAAATTTACAAAGTGAATTTGTAAACACTTTTTTCATTCTTTTAAATCCTTTATCTCCAGGCCCTAGACCATCACCGTGGCCTATTAACATTTTTTTTCCAGCAATAGAAAAATTTTGGGGTTTATGAAAAACTGGAATGTTTAATTCTTTTTGGAAATATCCATTCATCCACAAATCATGATTGCCAACAAAAAAATAAATTTTAATTCCAGAGTCGGTTAATTCAGCTAACTTCCCTAGAGATCTAACAAAACCTTTTGGAACAACTTTGTTATATTCAAACCAAAAATCAAATAAATCACCTAATAAAAAAATCACTTTTGCATCTTCTTTTATTGAATCTAACCAATCAACAAAACGCTTTTCTCTAACTAAACTTTCTGCATGATTAGGAACCCCCAAATGATTGTCAGATGAGAAATAAATTTTTTCACCTTCTTTTAAATCAATTTCTGTAAAACTATTATTAGACATTTAAATAATTTAGTACAAAAGTAAAAGATTCCTTTACATAATCTTCTCAAAGCAATAAAAAGGTTTGTCACTTTGCTTTCTAAAATATATTTTTCCCAGTTTTTTAAAACCAAGTTTTGCATAAAATATATTATTGTAAGGATTGCCGCTAAACGTGTCTAACCTAATAGAAACTATATTATTCTTACTAGCAAAATCAAATGAAAAATTCATAAGTTGTTTTGCATAACCTTTTTTTTGATAATCAGGGTCTATCGCTAATCTATGTAAATACAAGTTTTTATCATTGGGTGTGGTCCATTTTACTTTTGAATAAAAATCATCCATAAAACTTGAAATAACTATACAGCCAATTATTTTTTGATTTAATTCTAAAACATATAAGTTTTCATTTTGAACATCATTTTCAAATGTTTCAATATTTGGGTAGTGTTCGTTCCACTGGAAAATATTTTGAGAAATCATAAAAGCTGCACAAGATTTAGTAATTTCTATAATTCTTGATAAATCTTTCTTTACAGCTTTTCTAATCATTATCATTTGGAATTAAATTCCCTAAAAAATCTACATTAACATTTAAAAAGGGATTTATTATATCGTCTAGAAGTACTGCAAATTCACCTCTTTTTATAATTCTGTTTTCATTAAAATTTTTAAGGTTAAGTGTTTCCCAATAATCTTTTAATTCCTTTTCTGTTTTTAAATTTTCTCCATTTAAATCGTTTAACCACTCTAAAACATTAATTATTGTAAGTTCTTGTGGTGGAGATCCTAACATATTCCAGTCCTCTGAAAAAATTTGATTGTGCTCCAAATCTTTATTAGGGTAAAAGAACGTTTTATTTTCCCATCCAATATTCACTCCTTTAGATCTTAAAATTCCACATGCTCCTATTTTTTGGTAACTTAAAAAATTAGGATGATCGCTTTCAACGTCTGCATAGGGTAATATATAACCTTTGCTTTTTAATATTTCTGACTGTATTTCTCTTATACTAACTTCTCTAGTTGATTTATTATTTTTGGTTGACAAATGAGCGAGTACACCAGCGGCTTGACCAATTTGCATAACAACTGGCTGAAGCCGAGTAGTTCCATTTACTAAGTTTGATACAGATATTGATTTTTCTGCAATTATAAAATTATCTATTCCCTTGGGGACTAAACTTCCGATTGGAACAGAGTAAGATGGAACGGGATAAAAATCAAGCCTTGGAAGATTTACATAGTTATCATATGCTCCATGGTGATGATCAACTGGGTAATCCCCAACAGCAATCCCAGTTCTATAAATCGAATTCTTATTTGAATATGGGGATTTAATATCATTTAATGTTAATGTTACCATTCCTTCAGATCTTCTCGATTCTCTGTGGTAAGGTATTACTGGAAATCCATCTTTAGTTTGATACTCATCATAATCAATTGAAAGATTAGTGTAATTCATTTCTGTCTGAATAAAGTATAAAAATCTTAATGATTTCTGTTTTGCTTCTTCATAGCTTAACAGACGTTCTTTAGCTGTCATTTCAATAGAGTTTGAATAATAATCGTTACCATTAATCGGCCAATTAATCATGTATTTATTATTCGGCAGTTTTCCGTAACTAATCAATTTATCTTTTGACCATAGCTTTTTATCAGTCTGAGGACATTCACCCGAAGAATACGAACATATAAATTCACTTCTATCATAATTTTTTGGCTTATCAATTGTCATGTCTTTATGAAAATCCTTTAAAATCATAACATAGGTCAAATCTTGTATAATATTATTTGACACATCTGGTGCTATATCCTCTCCATATTTTTTGTTTGAATCCATTCCGATTGAATAGGGAAGGTTTAACATTGGAATTAAGTCACCTAGTTCTGTTGCATCAATTAAAACTTTAGATTCGTAATTTAAACCTGATTGAAGATTAACAATAAAGCTTTCATTTTTTTGTACCCCTTCAACTATTGAATTATATTTTATAGTTAAATTTTTCTGAGAGTTTGCGATATTTTTTAATATCTGATTTCCAACAGAGGGTTCAAACATCATATTACTCACCCAACCAGTTTTTAAGCTATCGAGATGACCATAATAAGAAACTAAACTGTCCCTAAACTCTTTTAAAAATCCTGAGGGTAATTTATAATTTCCATCCATTGCACTTACCCCTGCTGAAGTCATCATTCCTCCAAGCCAATTAGACTCTTCAATAAGCAGAGTTTTTGATCCCATTCTCGAAGATTGAATAGCTGAGACAACTCCACTTGTTCCACCACCAACTATTATAATATCATAGCTCGCACTATCATCACATGAAAGGTTAGTTAACAATGTAATAAATGCTAAAAACTGAATTAATCTTATTTTAACATTTTTAATCATCTATAGCCTCAAAAATTACCTTGCCTGTTGAAGCGTTTGGGGAATTAATTCCCAAAACTGAAGCTATAGTAGGTGCAATATCAATAACATCAGTTTTTCTATTTATTGATCCTTTTTTTATCCCGTTCCCATACAAAAGCAGTGGGACATGAGTATCATGATTAAATCTTGTGCCATGAGTAGACCCTTTTCTGTAATAAGTCCAATTTGGCATCATAGTATAAATAATATCTCCTGAAAGATTTTTGTTAAATCCATTTCTAATGAGTGTTATAAAATGATCATTTTTAATATTTAAAATTTGTTCAGATGAATATACCTCATCTATTCCTTGATAGGCTTGCATTTTATTAATTATCCTTTTTTTGACTAAATCTATATCTAATTTCAAATCAGAAATTAATTCGTAATCTAAATAAATCTGTTGATTTGAAATATCCATTATAATTTTAGAAGTACCAAATATTTTAATAACATAATCATCAATATATTTCTTCCATTTATTTGAATTAAAATAGTTAACTGGAATTTTATTGTCTTTTAAAAAGCCTGGAACATTAGTAACTCCATGATCTGCACTTAAAAACAAAGTATATTCATCTTTGCCGATATTTTTGTCTAAATAATCTAATAACCTTTCTATTTCTTTATCAAGTCTTATGTAAGTGTCTTGAACTTCTTTAGAATTTGCACCAAATTGATGTCCAACATAATCAGTTGAAGAATAATCAATTAATAAAAAATCTGTTATATCGTCTTCTCCCAAATTTTCAAACTCCAAAGCTTTTAGTGAAAAGTCTGTCACTAAAGAGTTTCCAAATGGAGTTGAAGTTAAATCTCCATAAAATGGTTTACCTGTCTTTTTATTTTTAATTTTAAAATTGTGAGGGAAAACAGGTCTATCTTGTCCTCGAAAATTAGTTTCATAATTATTATCATCTGGGCCACTTTCAGTGTAGGTTGAAATGTCATAATAAGTTTCCCATGGTTTTAAGTAGGAATCCACAACTCTAGTCTCATTAAACTTCTCAGCCCAATCTGGAAGCTCATCAAAATAGTAAGTACTGCTTATAAAACTTCCTTCTTTAGAGTCAAACCAATATGCGGCATTTGCTGTATGGCCTGAGGACAAAATTGACCCTCTATCTTTTATAGCAACTCCTATAGTTTTACCTTTAAAATTTGTTGCTGTTCTATTTTCATCACTCAAAGTAGTTGTTAATAGTTTTGATGGAGATTTTCTGCCACTTTTTGTTAAGCTTCCAATAGTCTCATACTGATCATCGTCTACACAATAAACTGATTTTTTTGATTCACGGTCAAACCAACTATTACCAATAATCCCATGAACTCTTGGATATGTTCCAGTTGCTACAGTTGTATGCCCTGGTCCAGTTGAGGTTTGAGAATAGCCATAGTGATTACTTTTAGCATTAAAACCTTGATTTATTAATCTTTTAAAACCTTTTTCAGAATAATGATCCCAATACTTAGTCAGATATTGATATTTCATCTGATCAACAACTATTCCTACAACGAGTTTTGGATTATTGCTTAAGTTTTTATCTGATTTAAAACCTTCACTAAAAACTCTTATAAAAAAACCAATAACTAAAAGAAAGAACCCGACTATTAGAATATTAAGAAAGGTTTTATTACTCATACTTTTGATTGCAAATTACTTAATTCTTTTAAAATACTGGATTAAGTCATTGTTATTTCCAACAATAATTCCTTGTTCATCCTTTAAATTAATTAAATGAAGTTTTTTTGCATCACTAGGAGCATAAAATCCTGTTTCTTTTCTTGACATAGCCTTAAATGACCCGTCTCCATTACCAGTTAAAATCAGCCCATAACTTGCATCATTTCTGGTAGTCTCAACTTCAGAAGTGAATAGATTTCCTGCCATTAAAATATCTTTATTGCCATCATTATTATAATCGTCGATTAAAAAATCATTAATGGAGGAAATCTGTGCTTGATAAGGTAAATCAATAGACTCAAAACTAGAGTTATTATTTATTAGAACTACACTTTTAAATGTGTTAGCATGTAATCTTAAAGCATTGTCTAGATTAACTTCTCCATAGACATCTTTTACATCCAAAGAGGCAAAAAGATCATATTTTTGAAATTTATTTTTAAGTTCTGGGACTTGTTGGGATGAACATGAGAACCCTCTTAGAGGAAATTGAATCCCATAATTATAATAAGCTAAAACAATATCTTTACTACCATTATCATCAAAATCATCATAAAATACCTCAAAAGGTTCTTCATCATTTGCTTGGTATTTGTAGTTTTTTCCAAGATTTCCTAAAACCAAATCTTCCTGTCCATCATTATTAAAATCTCCTGCTTCAATTGAATACCACCATCCAAATTTTTCATCACAACTGTCGTTTAATTTTTCTTTAACTAAATTACCACCATTGTTTTTTATTAAAGTTAAAGGCATCCATTCTCCAACTACAAATAAATCCTTATCTCCATCATTATCGTAATCTGACCAAACTGCATCTGTAACTAACCCAAGGTCAGTAAAACTATTGTTTGGGTCTTTATGCTTTTTGTAAGACCCATTATCATTGATTAGTAAATAACTGGTTGCAGGTTCTGGATAATTCCAAGGAATCATTCTAGAGCCGATAAACAGATCTAAATCACCATCTCCATCAAAATCATAAGGCCTTACAACCGAACCTGATTCATATAAATTTGGTAATAACTCTCTTTGAAATTTAAAGTTTCCTTTTCCATCATTTACATATAACCTGTCCAAATAAGTACTAGAATTTGGAGAAAATTCATTACCTCCGCTAACCACATAAAGATCATTATCACCATCATTATCAAAATCCAAGAATATGGCATCAATATCTTCCAAAACTTTATGACGATTCCAAATGTCATTTTGAGACTCAAAAAATTCTCCGTTAAAACTTTGTAGGAACAACTTAGAAGTTTTTCCAGATGCAGAGCCTATGAAGACATCCTCCAAATCATCACCATTCACATCGGCAACAGCTAAAGCAGGACCTAATTGAGAAAGTTTATGAGGAAGTAGAACTTGTTTTTCAAAATCATCAAAGTTGTTTTCAATATGAGTATAATTTATTTTTGTTCGTGATTCTTCAAAGAAGAATTTATTATTGCTTTTAATTTCTTTAAAATCTTTAGCTGAATTTGAATTAATCTGTAAAACTTGATTAGCATCAATATCATACAGCTTTGTTTTTAACGAATTAGGCCATGTAATTATTAAACTATCTATTTTGTTTTTATTTCCAAGTCCAAAGTGAATCAAGTCTTCACTTGTTGAATATATTCCTCTTACATTAGATGTTTCAAATAATTGAATCTCACCCTTGTCATACAGTTTGATTTTAGAGCCAAGCACTGGTTTATTTGAGTTGTTTAACAATTTTAATCTTAAAAAGTTATTTCGTGAATTGTTCTTGTAAATAAATGCTGGTTCGTTAACATTACTAACTACTAAGTCCAAATCTCCATCATTATCTAGATCAGCATAAGAAGCTCCATTTGAGAAACTGGGCTGATCTACTCCCCACAGTTTTGCCTCATTTTTAAAATCAAGATCTCCGTAATTTTTATATAAATAATTTTTAATTTTTACACTAGGAACTAGTTCTAAAGCCTTGTCTAAGGGTAATATGTCCCAAAGATTATAATCAAACGTTTTGTTTTTCTTAACATAATCGTCCGCTATTTTAAGTACAAACTCTCCAACTTTTTTATCGGCATCCGTATTTCTGATGTCTCTTAAAAGACCATTTGTAACGTAGATGTCTTTCAGACCATCATTATCAAAATCTGCTATTAAATTTGCCCAACTCCAATCAGTTGAAGAAGTTTTTGTGTACTGAGCTACATCGCTAAAAGTTTTGTCTCCATTATTAATTTGAAGCGTATTAAACATATACTGAAAATGACCTCCATCTTTAACAACTTTCCAAAATGCTGAAGGATTCATTCCGCTCATATTGGATTTGAGACGAAAATTATCCTCAGCGGTCATATCTACAACCATAATATCAAGCTCTCCATCATTATTAATATCAGCTGAGTCCACACCCATACTGTAAAATGAGGTATGTTTTAGAGAAGATTCTGTTTCATAAGAGAAAGTACCATCTCCATTGTTAAAATATAAAAAATCAGGGGCCTCAAAATCATTAGCAACATATAGGTCAACAAACCCATCATTATTTAAATCTGATGCTACTACGCTGTTGGGGAAACCTGTTCGTTTGAGACCTGCTTCTTCAGTTACATCAATAAAACTATTTGAACCCGTATTTCTAAATAATTGTAAAGAATATTCTGGAAGTGTCAAATCAGAACCAAAAAATTTTGAATAACTTCCAGGGTTAGGGGGTTGATTAAGTAAATAAAGATCTAAGTGACCATCATTATTGTAATCAAAAAAAACAGCATGTCTAGTTCTAGCTGAAACATCAACTCCCCATGATTTTGAGGATTCTTCAAAAGTAAAGTTTCCTTTATTTATATATAATTTATTTCTTCTAAGTTCAGGCTTATCATCATATAATTCCTTGCTCACATAAACGTCTACAAGTCCATCATTATTTACATCAGCTATTGTGACACCAGAGGACCATGAGCCATTATCATTAATTCCTGAACTTATAGTTTTATCTTCAAATTTAAAATCTCCTAGGTTTCTATATATTACATCTGAAACTAAGTTCCCTCCAAAATAAATATCCTGTAGACCATCATTATCAAAATCTGCAATTCCTACCCCACCACCGCCATAATAATTAGCATAAAGTAGGATATTATGTTCCTTTTTGTCTTCAATAAGGTTGTTAAATTCAACTCCGGTTTGATTTGAATTAAGAAGTTCAAAAACTGGACTCTGAGAAAATGAGAGGTTCAGATAAAGAAGAATTAAAAAAAAATATTTATTCACAAATTAAAAATAAAAAAAAAGGGGGAAATTAATCCCCCTTTTTCGAATATATAAAAAACAAAAATTTATTATTTATCCCACCATACTGGTGTTGTGTAACTATCTGCGCCTTGGTTAGCAACAGCAGCTGCATAATTTGCAGCATTTGATCCAGATTCAGCTGTAGGGTAAATCATTCTTACCATAAACTGTCCATTAGTATAACTACCCGGGTGTCTAGTAGCAGTTATATTAGGGAATCCAGATCTTCTCCAGTTAGCATAAGCTTCATATTCATTTAAGTATGTTGCAATAAAATACTGGTCCATAACTTGTTCCCATCTTTCTGCAACTGATCCACCAGCTTTGTATGCCCCGTCACCTGCTAAGAAAGCAGTGATGTCAGCATCGGCTATTGGTGCAGTTCCATAGATACCTTCAAGCATTTTCATAGCTGCAGTAACTCCAGCTTCATAATGGTCTTTATCACTAGTTGATATCCACCCTCTTATTGCAGCCTCAGCTTTTAAGAACTCGACTTCTGCATAAGTTTGAAAAACCATTGGAGCAGTTATAGATTGTAATTCCGTTGCAGCCATTGCATACACGGTTGTGTCTCCAGCAGCTGGTATAGCATTACCATCTAAATCTGTGTAAGGATCGTTTTTGAGTCCATTTTTCATCCCAATAAGATTTGCAGCATCTTGATTTTTATCTCCAGCTCTCATAAACAATCTAGTTTTTCTTGGATCACCATTCATTCTACTCATAAATGAAGTACTTATTCTAGATCCTTGATCAACATCAAAAACTTCTCCATGACCATTTTTTCTTCCAGAACTACCGTCTCCATGTTTAACAGATGCAATATGATCGTTTGAAGTCATCGTTCCAGCTCCGATAGCTTTAACCGCCCAAGCCTGAGCAGTTGCAGCATCAGCTGCAGTTAACCTCATAGCTAATCTAAGCATCATAGAATTTCCAAATGCTTTCCATTTAGCTGCGCTTCCTCCAAAAATAACATCAGCGCCACCAAGAGCACCATCTCCACTTATTTGAGCTACAGCTTCCTCTAATTCTTTAAGCATGTCCATGTAAATGTCTTGTTGAGAATCGTATTTTGGAGTTAAAATTCCACTAATATATCCCTTACCAGCTTCAGAATATGGACAATCTCCATATAAATCAGTTATTCTGTGGAATATAAATACTCTCATAATTCTAGCCATACCCATGTGAGTACCGCTATCACCATCTGATTCAAGTTGTGCAATAATATCTTGAACACCTTTTACCATTCCTCCATAGGCTTGATTCCACTGTGCAAATGACCAATCGTCGTTTCTATTGTAAGTGTCACCAGCCCACCAATTGTTTTCAGCATGGTGCTGAACAATTGTTGAACTATAAATCAAACTGTTTCTCCAGTTCTCGTATCTACTTCCAGAAATGTCTGTTTGAAGTTTAGTAATTTTAGTTGCAACCCCAACCTGCGCAGCAGAATTTGGGTTTACGTTCATTTCTTCAAACCCCTTATCAAACTCACAGGAAGCTAAGACGCCTAAAGCTAAAAATGTAATTAATATTTTTTTCATGTTTCTAATTTATTAAAATTTAAGGTTTACGTTAACACCAACAGTTCTTGGAACTGGCATTCCCCAGTACTCAAGACCCTGTGAGTTATTACTGTTATAAGCAGACTCTGGATCGATATTATCAACACTATTAGATAAGAAAAATAAATTCTTTCCAATTAGAGAAATACTTGCAGCTTGAATAGATGTACCTTCAAGCATACTTGATGGTAAGTTGTATCCTATGCTTAGATTTCTTAATCTCATGTAATCTGCATCGTATATACCAGCTTCAGCAGCATCATTATATCTGTTCCAGTAATTTTGCTGTTGAGCAACAGTTAAAGATTGCGAAACCGCAGAACCATCTTCCATAACACCCTCAGGTGTCCAACCTGCATGTCTACCACCAGCTGGAACAGTCATTTTATGAAGACCTCTACCTAACATCTCAGCATTACTACCAGACATTATTTGTCCTCCTACTTTACCCTCGACAAGTAAACTAGCGTTCCAATCTTTATATCTAAATGATGCACCTAAACCAATTTGTTCTGGAGCAACACCAAATCCTAAGATTTTTCTGTTATTATCAATAACAGGTTGAGGATATCCAGCACTATTTTCGTGAACGATGTGTCCATTTGCATCTCTTTTAAAAGAAGTTCCAAATAAAGCACCATATCTTTCACCAACTATATGCATAACTCTCATGTTTCTGTTACCATTAACACCTCTTGGCTCATCAAGTGAAACCATTCCGTCTGTGTCGTTAGTAGCCACAACTTCACTATCGTTATTTGTGTAGTTTAAAGAAAGTTCCATAGCGAAATCATCAGTAACAATCGGCTTAACTTTAAGTAAAAGCTCAATACCTTTATTGCTTACTTTACCAAGATTTGCAAGTGCACTACTATAACCTGAAGTATTTGAAGCAGAAACTCCAACAATATCTCCAGCAGTTTCGTTATCATAGTATGTAGCGTCTATGGAAAACTTATTATCAAACATCCTTAAGTCTACACCAAACTCTGTCTCATTTTTCTCAAAAGGAGTAATTTCAGAGTTAGGAATTTGGCCACCATTAATTTGACCCATTGGATTTCCTAAGTGTGGATTACCAAGAATTGAGTAAGATAAATTTAATCTGTATGGATCATCCGCTCCACCTGCAACTTGTGAATAACCTGCTCTAAATTTAAGGAAATCAACATCGTCACCTAAGTCCATAGCATCAGAAAGCACTAAAGACAAAGAAGCTGAAGTATATAAATCATTGTTTGGTGCCACTTTATCTTTTAAAGATAGAGTTGAGAACCAGTCATTTCTAGCAGTTAAAGATAAAAATGCATAGTCTTTATAACCTATTTCAGCAGATCCATAAGCAGAATTTATTTGCTTTTCAGAGAATCCATAGCTAGCACTTTTATTCTTAGTGTTTGCGTAAGAAACTAATCCTGGAACAATAAAATCATTACCAGTTATGTTAATGGAAGAGTTTTCGTTTATGTAAGAACTAATTCCAACAAAAGCAGTTAAACTTAAATCGTCAACAAGTTGCAAGTTATCTGTTCCTAAGAATAAATCCGCATCAATTGATTTAGTAGCTAATTTATATTCACTAATACCACCCAAAGGCTTATATCTTATCCCATATGCTTCTGAGGTAGTTCTATGCGCATCGAATCTATCTACACCAACTCGACCTCTTACGTATAGGTAATCAGCTAAATCCCATCTTAAATTCATTGCTCCAATAAAACGTTCTTTTTCTAAATCTTTAACGTTCATATTTTGAGCAAACCATGGGTTTGTTAAATAAACACCTTCACTAAATACGTATTCATTTAATCCATCAGCTTGAGTTCCGTTTCCGTTTGGACCAACACCCCACATTACATCAATAGAAGGAGCATATTGCTTAGTTATCCAGTTAGCATTTCCAGGACCATCCGAAACATTCGGGTTTCCTGCTTGATCTTCAACTATGTATTTGATACTAGCATCTAAAGTAATATT
Organism: uncultured Bacteroidota bacterium; assembly: GCA_902559035.1. Taxonomy (GTDB): domain Bacteria; phylum Bacteroidota; class Bacteroidia; order Flavobacteriales; family Flavobacteriaceae; genus MAG-121220-bin8. Next base: position 2,579 of record CACEGG010000015.1, on the reverse strand, counting down.
CTTACCTAATTTTTGGCTAGTATTAATACTTAATGAATTTCTATCTAAACTTGATTCAGGAGAAATATCATCATTGTCCATATTAGTAAATGAGAATCTAGTATTACCTTTTTCACTTGAAGTTGATAAAGAAACTGTGTTACTAAAAGTAGTACCAGTTCTGTAGAATCGATCTTGGTTACTACCCTGATAAGAGTATGGTCTACTAATACCATCAAAATTAATTACAGTCTGACCTTCCATTTTTGCACCCCATGAGGTATATAAGTTATCAACTGCTGAAGCTGCACTAGTAGGAGCTATTCCCAAATTACCTGATCCATAGGTTGTTTGTGCATCCCAAAGACTGTTATTTAACATGTCAAATTGAGAAGTACTGTTGATTTCAATTCCTATTCCTTCGCTACCTAGACCACTTTTAGTAGTAATAATAATTACACCATTAGAAGCTCTAGATCCATAAAGTGCAGCAGCAGCTCCACCTTTAAGAACAGTTACAGACTCAACATCGTCTGGATTAATACTTGAAATACCATCACCAAAATCAGTACCACCCCACATACCTGCAGCACCTAAATTGTTATTGTTGATTGTAATACCATCAACAACATAAAGAGGTTGGTTGTTTCCACTTAGAGAACTCGCTCCTCTAATAACAACCCTACTTGAACCCTTTGCACCCATCGCGGAACCTGTAATCATAACTCCGGCAACTTTACCTTGTAAGGCATTAATAGCGTTAGTTGAAGGGTTGGCGCTAATAGCGTCACCCTCAACCTGAGTAATTGAGTAACCTACAGCTTTAGTGTTTCTCTTTACACCTAATGCAGTTACAACAACTTCAGATAATGCGTTATCTGGCTGAAGAGAAACATCAATAGTTGAAGAAGATCCAACGACTACCGATTGTGATGTATATCCAACAAAACTAAAAACAAGGGTGTCCCCGCTTGAAGCATTAATTGAATAATTACCATCAAAATCAGTCGAAACTCCATTTTGAGTTCCCTCAACAAGTACAGTTGCACCTGGTAGTGGTACGCCGTTCTCATCGTTTACTGTCCCGCTAATCGATTGGGCTTGCAACGAAAATCCGAATGCAAATACCAATAAAAAAGAAGACAAATACTTAAGTAACTTTGTTTTCATAAAATTTAAATTTTTGATTAATTAATAATTTTGTTTTACACTTAAACTTATCTTTAATGTGGGAGGATCTGGGGGGAAATTATACGAAATGACCTAAAATTTATACTAAAAAGGGTAGAATATAAATTATTAATACCTTAAAAAAATTAAATTCTTATTGTCAAAAAATGATAATAAAAATTAAAATTCGACGAATATATTTATTTAGTCGACAAATTACTGACAATTTCATAATACGATTATTCACCTCTAAATAAAAAAATCTAATTTAAATACCTGTTTAAAAAAAAAGGGGCAATAGCTTGCCCCAATTATTAGTTTTTTAAAGATAAGCGATTTAAACAAAACTTTATGAAAACCGTTTCAAATATTTAAAATTGTATTTGTTATTAATATTAAATAATACAAAACCCTTTATTTTTTATACTAATTGGGATAAAATGATATTTTTTTGTTCAAATTTTCTAATTGAATACGATCTTTTTGTAATTTTTATAAATAAAATAAAATATTTAATATCTAAAAATGTTAATGTAAAAATGAAAAACACCCTGTTATTATTAACTATGCTTTTATTTTTTTCCTGTAAGGATAATGAATTACAAAAATTTAATGTCTTTTCAGAAGAATGGATACAAGAATTAGATGGATATTCTAATAGTCTAATAGATCAGAATGAATTACCTGGATTAGTTGTTATGGTTAAAAAGAGAGATAAACAGATTTTTCATAAATCTTATGGTTACTCTGATGCAGAAAAAAAAATAGAATTAGATAAAAATGCAATATTTAGAATAGCATCAATAACTAAAACAATTACTGCACTGGGTATTTTAAAGCTAATGGAAAATGGGGAATTAAATCTTGACGATGAAATTGAAAAATATATCCCTGAATTTAAAAACCTGGAGGTTTTAACATATTTTGATTCCGAAAATTATACCTATACAACAACTCCAGCAAATAGGAAAATAACTATTCTTGACTTATTAACTCATTATTCAGGGGTTAGTTATGGAAGATATACCGACAACAACAAGTATAATGAAATGTATAACACACTTGTAAAGGACAGTGTGGTTGAGCTTTATACAACAAAAAAAATATTCTTAAAGGAAAATATCACTAGATTATCAAGAGTACCTTTGGTTTCTCATCCTGGAACTGGCTTTGAATATGGAATGTCCTACGATATTTTAGGCTATGTAATTGAGCTTGTATCCGGAAAATCTTTGAAAAATTTTTTTAAAGAAACATTCTTTATTCCTTTAGAAATGGAGAATACTTTTTTTTACATCCCTGAGGAAAAGACTAACCTTTTGATTCCTGTATTAACAAATAAAAATGGATACTGGGCAAATTATCAATCTGAAAATTATGACATCAACTATCCCATAAAGGGAGCTAAATCTTATTATTCAGGTGGGGCT
>CACEGG010000014.1 GCA_902559035.1 uncultured Bacteroidota bacterium | reverse complement strand
AACGAATCTCAAAAATTACCTACTGTTCACAAAAATGGTCCAGTAATGGTTATAGCTGGTGCTGGATCTGGAAAGACTAGGGTGTTAACATATAGAATTGCTTATCTAATGGAGATGGGAGTTGATCCATTTTCAATTCTTGCTTTAACTTTTACAAATAAAGCAGCTAAAGAAATGAAAGAAAGAATTGGTTTAATTGTAGGTGAAACAAATGCAAAGTCGTTATGGATGGGAACATTTCATTCAATTTTTGCTAGAATACTACGATCGGAAGCTGAATATTTAGGATATAGTTCAAACTTTTCGATTTATGATACTCAAGATTCAGAGAGGCTAATATCTTCCATAATTAAAGAATTAAAATTAGATAAGGATTTATATAAACACAGAAACATAAGAAATAGAATATCCTCCTTAAAAAATAATTTAGTTACCGTTAAAGCTTATTTAAATAATCCTGAGTTAGTTCAACAAGATAAAGAATCTAGAAAACCGATGTTTGGAAAAATTTATCAAACTTATGTAAATAGATGTTTCAAAGCATCTGCAATGGATTTTGATGATTTACTATTAAAGACAAATGAACTTTTAAATAGATTTCCTGAGGTTTTAGCAAAATATCAACAAAGATTTAAATACATTCATGTTGATGAATACCAGGACACAAATCATTCTCAGTACTTAATTGTTAAAGCATTAGCAGATAAATTTGAGAATATATGTGTTGTAGGAGATGATGCTCAAAGTATTTACGGGTTTAGGGGGGCAAATATTGAAAATATTTTGTCTTTTCAAAAAGATTATCCTAACTCATCTGTCTATAGACTAGAACAAAATTATAGATCTACTCAAAATATTGTTAATGCTGCAAATTCAGTCATTAGTAATAATTTAAATAAGTTGGAAAAAAAAGTTTGGACTGAAAATGAGATTGGTGAGAAAATTGAGTTAAGCGAAACTCCAACTGACTCTGAGGAAGGAAGGTTTGTTGCATCTTCTATTTTTGAAGCAAAACATAACCTTCAATTACAAAATGATCAGTTTGCAGTATTATATAGAACAAATGCACAATCCAGGTCAATAGAAGATGCCTTGAGAAGAAAAAATATTCCTTTTCAGATCTATGGAGGATTATCATTTTATCAGAGAAAGGAAATTAAAGATATACTAGCCTACTTAAGGTTAATTATTAATTCTAAGGATGATGAAAGTTTAAAACGAGTAATTAATTATCCTGGAAGAGGAATTGGACTTACTACTCTTGAAAAAATTCAAATTTACTCTAATGAAAATAATTTAACTCTTTTTGAAGTTCTTGAAAATATTAATAATTATGAAATCAGTGTTAATAAAGGAACAAAAGAAAAATTATTTGATTTTTTTAGCATGATCAAAAGTTTCCAAATTTCAAATGAAAATTTAAACGCATTAGAGATTTTAAATGAAGTTCTTAAAAGAGTAGGAATTGTTAATTTACTTAAAAATGAAGGTACACCTGAAGCAATCAGTAGAATAGAAAACATTGAAGAGCTAATAAATGCTGTACAAGATTTCATTGAAGGTCAGAAAGAAATAGTAGATTCTAGTGGTTCTCTAAGTGAATTTTTAGAAGACGTAGCTTTAATAACAGATTTAGATAAAGAAGTTGATAATACTAAACCAAAGGTTTCACTAATGACAATTCATTTGGCTAAAGGCTTAGAATTCTCACACGTTTATATAGTTGGTTTAGAGGAAGACTTATTTCCTTCAGCTTTAAGCTCAACTACTAGATCTGATTTGGAGGAAGAAAGAAGACTCTTTTACGTAGCACTGACTAGAGCTATGAAAAAAGTAACAATATCTTATTCAAAAACAAGATACAGATGGGGAAAACTTAACGACTGTGAACCTAGTAGATTTATCAGTGAAATTGAAGAGAAGTACATAAAATCTATTAAATCTAATTTTATAAATAGGAATTTTAATAAACTTAAATCAAATAGGTTAAGGTTTGAAATTCCTGAAAGAAAAAAACCATTAAAATCTGTTTCTGGAAATTCAACTTTAAATTCTTCATATATTGATATAAATCAAGGTGATATTATCATACATAACAGATTTGGTAAAGGACAAGTCATAAGTACAGAGGGTAGTGGTGGAGACAAAAAAGCTGAGGTTTTATTTAAAACTAGTGGAACAAAAAAAATACTTCTAAAATTTGCTAAATATGAAAAGGTTATCTCCTAGATCTTCTTTTTCCTTTGTTTTTTCCTTTACCTTTTCTTTTTGATCTTGATCTTCCAGAATAATTATCTGAGTCTTTGGGTCTTCTTGAATTATTTTTTTTACTTTCTCTTGAATATTTTTTTTCAATTTTTTCCTTAGATTTTTTAATATTTAATCCTATTCCATTGTAATCTAAACTGGAGGAAGATTTAATTAATGAATTAATAATTAGTTTATCTATTTCAAAAACTGTGTAGGATTGTCTTATGTCAATACTACCTATCTCAATGTCATTTGATTTAGTTATTCTATTAACTAATGAAATTAATTCTATTGGAGTTATGCCATGTTTTCGTCCAACATTAACAGATAATATTTCAAAGGACCTTGAGCTTCTTTTATTATCAAAATCTTTAGATTTACTTTCTCTAATGTTTTTAATATCATCACTTTTTTTATAATAATCTAAAAATCGATTGAATTCAGCTGACACAAAATGTTTTATAAGATCTTCTCTGCTTAGCCAACTTAATTTTTCATAAATCTCAGGAAGAAATGGAGATATTTGTTTCTCATCCACTTTCACCTTTTCAATTTTTTCAATCAATTTAAAAAGTTGTTTAGAACAAATATCCTTTCCCGAAGGAACTTCTTTTTTAATAAATTTAATTTGTGATTTATTTTCTATACTTTTTATTTTTCTTCCTTCTCTTGAATTTGAGATCACAACAGAAATTCCTTTATTTCCTGCTCGCCCAGTTCTTCCACTCCTGTGTGTATAAACCTCAGGATCATCGGGTAGAGAATAATTAATTACATGTGTTAGATTATTAACATCTAATCCTCTTGCAGCAACATCTGTTGCTATTAACATTTGTATTGTTCCATCTCTAAACCTAGACATTACATCATCTCTTTGAGATTGACTTAAGTCTCCATGAATAGCATCTGCATTATATCCATCTTTGATAAACTTTTTTGAAATATCTTTTGTTTCACGACGTGTTCTACAAAATACTATTCCATATATGTTTGGATTAAAATCAGAAATTCGTTTGAGAGTTGCATATTTATCTTTAGAACTCACAGAATAAATATGATGTTCAACATTTTTTGATCCTGAATTTAGTTTTTCTACAGTTATCTCCTGAGCTTCATTCATAAACCTTTTAGAAATACTTCTCACTTCTTTTGACATAGTAGCTGAGAATAGAAGAGTTTGTCTGTTTTGATTTGTGGTATCTAAAATAAAATCTAAATCATCTTTAAAACCCATGCTGAGCATTTCATCAGCTTCATCCAAAATAACCCTGTCAACAGAGTTAAAATTTAATACTTTTCTTTTGATTAAATCCTTGGTTCTTCCAGGTGTACCTACAATAATATGAGCACCTTTTTTTATAGATTTAATTTGATTTTCAATACTAGTTCCACCATATACAGGAATAATTTTTATTCCTCTATAAAATTTTGAATATGCAATCAAATCTTTTGAAATTTGAATACACAATTCTCTTGTTGGACATAAAACTATAGTTTGAATATTTTTATTAGCAAGGTCGATCTGTTGAATACTAGGAAGACCAAAAGCTGCTGTTTTCCCTGTTCCAGTTTGTGCAAGAGCGATTAAGTCACTTTTACTACTTAATACCAATGGAATAGCTTTTTCTTGTATAGGTGTAGGAGTTTTAAATCCTAATTCTGAAATAGAATTAATAAGATTGTTATCAACTCCTAAATTTTTAAAATTACTCACTTATTCAAATTTGGTTGCAAATGTCGACTATTAAATTGTTAAACAAAGGGAAATAACAATAAATTAACTGTAAAAAAAAAACACACCAATAATGATGTGTTTTTTTTTATAAGTAAAGAAAAAATTAGTTTCCTCCAGCTGCTTGCATTCCCTGTTCTATTAAATCATAAAACTGATCTAGTTTTGGTAATACAACTATTCTAGTTCGTCTGTTTTTAGCCCTATTTTCAGCAGTATCATTGTCAGCTACTGGTATATAGTAACTTCTACCTGCAGCAGTCATTCTTTCTGGCTGTACACCAAAATCATTTTGTAAAACTCTAACTACAGATGTAGCTCTTTTAACACTTAGATCCCAATTGTCGAGTAAAACCTCATTTTGAATAGATTGATCGTCAGTGTGACCTTCAACTAAAAATTCAATCTCAGGTTTATCTAAAACAACTTTAGCAACTTTTCCTAAAACTTCTTTTGCTCTTTCAGAAACAACATAACTTCCACTATTAAATAAAAGTTTATCGGAAATTGAAATGAAAACCACACCCTTTTCAACATTAACCTCGATATCTTTATCATTTATGTCTATAAATGTCCCCTTTAAACTTGTAACAAGAGCTAAAGTAACGGAATCTCTTCTGGTTACTGCATCTCTCATAGTTTTGATAGTTAGGTCTTTTTCCTTCATACTTTCAAGAGACTTTTCTAGGTTTTCAGCGCCTTTTTGAGATAAGGTGGTAAGGTTACCCATATTATTTATTAGATCTTGATTATTTGCCTTTAAAAATGCAACTTGATCTTTTAAAGTTTGCAAACTTGCATCAGCATTAGCTTTTTCTTCAATGCATGCGTTAAGTTTTACAGTAGCAGAATTTAACAAATCTTTATTTTGTTTGTTAGTTGCCTCAAGAGCAGCATAATCTTTTTTTGAAACACAAGATGTAAACAAAAAAGAAATAGTAAGTAGGGATAAGATAATTTTTTTCATAATAATAAGATTGTTTTCAATTAATCAAATTTAGTAAAATATTTAAATAATGTTATTAATTTAACTCTTATTTAACTCTGTAAATCTTTTTTTATTAAGAATTGTGTGTTCTAATAGTATTGACTTTACGTGGTAGTATTTAAAATTGTTTTTGGGTTTTGTTATTTTAAACTTTGAGTTAATATTACTTTTTGGATAAGAATAAAAAATTGCTTTATAAACCTTAAAAAAACGTTTAAACTTAAGAGAAAGAAGAAAGTAAAAAGATATAAGTATGTTTATTAAAAATACATTTAAAGAAATCAGAAACTTCTCTATTTTGCTGTTAATATTTTTATAAATCATTGATTTGTGATTTCTGATGTTATAATATATTTTATTTGGATTATTATAGTTTAATGAACCACCTCCTAGATGAAATACTTTGCTGTTAAAAATGTATTTTTTTTCATACTTAGAATTTGCATTAGATATTCTCCAACATAAATCAATCTCTTCCATATGATTAATGAAGTTAGAGTCAAATCCCCCCAACTCATCAAATATTTTCTTTCTTATAAAAAAACATGCTCCAGAAGCCCAAAAAATTTTACAATCCTTATCATATTGACCTTCATCTTCTTCGATTGTATTTAAAATCCTTCCTCTACAATATGGATATCCAAAATAATCAATAAAGCCTCCTGCTGCTCCAGCGTATTCAAATTTATTTTTATTTTTAAAATCCAATATTTTTGGTTGAGCAACAGCTAAGTATTGGTTTTCTTTAAACTGCTTTATAATTGGATCTAACCAACCCTGCGTAACTTCAACATCGTTGTTTAATAAACAATAAACTTCCTCATGAACATGCTTTAAACCTTCATTATATCCTTTTGCATAACTTAAATTTTCAGGATTTTTAATAATCTTTACAGAAGGAAAATTAGTTTCAATGTAAAGGATTGAATTATCGTTAGAATTATTGTCAATTAAGTATAGACTTTGTTTTTTTGAATATTTATATACACTAGGAAAAAACTTTTTTAAAAGTTCTAATCCATTCCAGTTCAGTATAACAACAGCTAATTTCATTAAAGTGGAAAATCTTTTACAAAAATATGAGTTTTATTAACTTGATCTATTTTAAAGTATAAATGGTCTAATCCATTTGAAATCATTAAATATTTAGATTTTATTTTAAGGTTATAAATAGATATTTGATCAAAAACACTTTGATCAATTTTTACAGAAGGTGACTTACATTCAATTAAAATCAAGGGTTCACCATTTCTATCAAATACGACTATATCAAATCTTTTGATAAGATTATTAACCTTAAGTTGTCTTTCAACTGCAATGTGAGACTTGGAGATTTTTTTTGATATCAAAAAATGTAAAATATGTTGTCTTACCCATTCTTCAGGTGTTAATAAGTAATATTTATTTCTAATAAAATCAAAAATAAAAGTTTTAGAATCTATATTTTTTAGCTTAAATTCAAAGTCTGGAAAATTTAGTTTTAACATATTATTTAAAATGAATTTACAAGAAATTAATAGTATAATTTCAAAAATAAATAATAAAGTTTATTCACCTATTTATTTTTTAATGGGTGAGGAAACATATTATATTGATTTATTTACAGAGTTATTAGAAAAAAATATACTTTCTGAGGAAGAGAAAAGCTTTAATCAGACCGTACTTTATGGAAAAGATACCTCTGTTGATGAAATAATTTCTGTGTGTAAACGTTTTCCTATGATGAGTGAATATCAATTGGTAATTGTTAAAGAAGCTCAAGATTTAGCTTCGAAAATTGATACTTTAATTGATTACTTATTAAATCCAATGTTAAGTACAGTTTTAGTAATTAATTTTAAATATAAAACCCTTGATAAAAGAAAAAAAATTTATAAGGCTGTCCAGAAATTTGGTTTAATATTCGATTCTAAGAAACTTTATGAAAATCAGATTTCAAATTGGATTTCAGATCAATTAAAATCATGCGGATACACCATAGACTTTAAGGCTAATCAAATGTTAGTTGAATATTTAGGAAATGATCTAAATATGATAAATAATCAACTAAATAAATTAATGATACTTGAGCCAAATGGAAAAATAATAAGTCCTGAACTTATTGAACAAAATATTGGAATTAGTAAAGACTACAATGTATTTGAGTTAAGAAAAGCAATAGGAGCAGGTAATATAAATAAAGCACTACAGATCGCAAATTATTTTTCTAACAACACAAAATCTTATCCAATTCCTTATGTTTTGGGATCTTTATTTAATTATTTTGTTCAAATTTTTCAACTACATAGTTTAAAAAATAAGTCTGATAACAACCTATCTTCAACTTTAGGGATAAATAGATACTTTGTTGGAGAATACAAAAGGGCTTCTACGATATATTCAATGAAAAAGATTTCAAAAATAATATCTCTTTTTAAAGAAGTTGATCTAAAAAGTAAAGGTTTAAATTCTAATAATAATACTCATAAAAAATTATTAAATCAACTTATTGTTGAGATAATGAGTTAAATCAAGTCTTGGTAGTTTTCTGGATCATATTCATTCATTATTCCATAAGCTTTTTCAATTATATCATCAATTGAGGGTTTAGAAAAGTAATCTCCATCTGATCCGTATGCAGGTCTGTGATTTTTTGAAGTAAGTGTTATTGGAGAGGAATCTAACTGTTCAAATCCACTTTTTTCTTGTAATATCTTTTGTAAAATATATGACGATGCTCCACCAGGCAAGTCTTCATCTACAATAAGTAATTTATTAGTTTTCTTTAAACTTTTAATGATCAAATCATTCAAATCAAAAGGGATTAATGTTTGAACATCTATAACTTCACAACTAATATTTAATTTTTCTAATTCTTCACTCGCCTTTTCCACTAATCTTAGGGTTGATCCATAAGAAATAATAGTAATATCCTGACCTTCTTTAATTATTTCTGATTGTCCCAATAGAACTGTATAATTTGAAAGGTTTTCGGGTTCACTTTCCTTTAATCTATATCCGTTTAGAGACTCTACTAAAACTGCTGGCTCCTCACATTTTAATAAAGTGTTATACATTCCTGCAGCTTGTACCATATTTCTTGGAACAAGAACATTTATTCCTCTCAAAGTAGATAATAAAGCTCCCATTGGTGAACCTGAATGCCATATACCTTCTAATCTGTGACCTCTAGTTCTTATAATAAGAGGAGCAATTTGTCTGCCAAAAGTTCTATAGTGGAGTGTAGCAAGATCATCACTTAAAATTTGTATCGCATACAATAAATAATCTATATACTGAATTTCAGCTATTGGTCTAAATCCTCTTAATGCTAATCCTATTCCTTCTCCGATAATAGAGGCTTCTCTAATTCCTCTATCAGATACTCTTTCTTTTCCATATTTTTCTTGTAAACCCTCAAGACCTTGATTAACGTCACCTATTTTTCCAGAGTCTTCTCCAAAAATTACCAAATTATCATACTTGTCGAGAAGATTATCAAAGTTGTTTCTTAAAATAATTCTTCCATCAACTTTTTTTGAATTTTGATCATAAATTGGTTTTATTTCTTGTACACCTAGATGATTTGAATCGTATTCGTTGTATAGTTTAGATCCATATACCTTATTTTGTTGTTTAGTGTAGGAAATAATCCAGGTTTTTAAATCATCTACATAATTACAATTCTCATTGATTAATATTCTTGTAATTCTTCTTGCATTTGATAATATATCTTTCTTATTTGGTTCTTTAAGTCTAATAAGCTGATCCCTGTATGTTTCTAAAGAATACGATTTATATTTATCACATAATTTATTTAGTATGTTCAAATAATCATCTCTTATTTCAAGGATGGGATTTAAATATGTATTCCATGCTTGTTTCTTCGACTCTTTCACAAATTCTTTGCATTCATTTTCAATTATAATAAGATCATTGTCATTAGAAATTCCATTATCAATTATCCAATCCCTCATTTTCATATTACAGTCATTTTCTTTTTCCCATTTTAATCTTTCGTTAGATTTATATCTTTCGTGCGAACCAGAAGTTGAATGACCCAATGGCTGCGTTAACTCTGTTACATGAATAATTACAGGAATATGATGAACCCTAGCAATATCACTAGCTTTTTGATAGGTTGTAATTAAATTAGCATAATCCCAACCATTTACTGTCAAAATTTCAAAACCATTTGAACTTTGTGTTTTTTGGAAGCCTGCTAAAGCTTTAGAAATATTTTCTTTTATTGTTTGGTCTTTATTTTCTACTGAAATACCATAACTATCATCCCAAATACTTATTACCATTGGAACTTGATGAACTCCCGCTGCATTTAAAACTTCAAAAAATATACCTTCACTTGTACTAGCATTTCCTATTGTTCCCCAAGCAATTTCATTTCCATTATTCGAAAACTTACTAGAGTTTTTAACTTTAAGTTTTCTGTAAAGTTTGGATGCTTGAGCTAAACCAAGTAATCTAGGCATTTGAGATCCAGTACATGATACGTCAGAGCTAGAATTTTTAAGATCAATCAAGTTTTTCCATGTACCATCTTTATTAAGAAAAGGAGTGTTAAAATGGGCTCCCATTTGTCTGCCAGCTGACATAGGTTCTTCGTTTATATCAGTATTAGCATACAAGCCTGAAAAAAGCTGTTTAACGGTTAATTCTTTAATTGACATCATAAAAGTTTGATCACGATAATATCCTGATCTGTAATCACCTTTTTGAAAAACTTTTGAAAGAGCTATTTGAGGTAATTCTTTACCGTCTCCAAAAATCCCAAATTTTGCTTTTCCATTCAAAACTTCTCTTCTTCCAAGTAAGCTAGCTTCTCTACTAGTAACAATTAACCTGTAATCTTCCAAAACTTGTTTTTTAAAAGTTTCAAAAGATATTTCTTGATTAAGATCAATGTTATTTTCCATAAGGAAATTTTGGATTGCAAATTTAAAAAAAAAAGCCCTTGATTCCTAGTTCTGAGCTAAAACCATCGTCTTGAAATTAAACCTGATAAAGTTCTGGGATCAAAGGAAACTCTGAATCTAATTTTGCTTAGATAGTCAGATTGTGATAATTCATTTCCTAATGATGAATAAACAGGAAGATAAAGTTCAAAATAATCAGTTAATATATTTAATCTAATTCCAGATTCATAATCAAAAACTAGTTTTTTATTATTATTTTTAATCAAAGCAGAACCACCATAAGCTTCTATCCATTGCCATATAGTAATTCCTGAATTTATTGAAAATATATAATCATTGGCATAATCAGTATTTATTCTAGACTTAAATCCTCCCTCAGATCCAATGTACTGTTGACTATAAAAACCTGAATTTTCAGATCTACCTAATAAATTTGCGCTAAAAAGGTAATCTCTAGCTCTATATGTTGAAAAACTAAAATAATCATCTTTAGTTCTGTTCTTTAAAAACTTCCCAATAAAAAGTCTTACATTAAATTGTCTGTTGTTTTTGTAATAATTTCTATAATTTAATGTCAATGAAGTTTTTATAAAATCTCTATTGTACTGGAAATCTGTTTTAAAATTAAAAGCTTTTTCAACACTTGAATTAGAAAGTACATATTTTAGATTTAATATGTTATAATTTGGATATTCCTTTGCATTAATATTTTCTTCTCTAAAAACACTCATATATCTTAAACTTAGATATTTTCTGGAATTTGATCTTAAATCTTTATCACGAAATGACATAAGAATTGAAGGGAAAAAAGTATTATAAGATAGATCATCTTTATAATGAAAAGTCGATGCTCCAAGAAAGTAATCAATACTAAATAAGTCAGTATTTTTATTTTTATTGTAAGAAGTGTATTTAAGATTCACCTTACCCAATAATTCATTTTGTTTTGTTGACAAATAAGGAACTACTTTATAATTAAAAGCTTTTTTAATAACTGAAGAATTTGAAAAAGAAATACCAGGCATTATACCATCATATAAATTGTAGTTGAATAAGGGAATATAATTTATTTTGGTTGTTAAGTTATCTTCAAAATCATTAAATAAAACAAACTTTATCTTTTTTTTATTTTTAAATGTTGAGGAAATATTATTAGAAAAACTATTTTCAGAAAAATACTTTTCTGGGTTTATTTTAATTGTTGTTTTATTTTTGGTTTTTATTATAGTATCTCTTTTATTTAATTTTATCCAAAATGTATTTTTTATATTTTGTTGATCCAAGCTTATTTTAATTGGAATATTCAAATCTGAGTTATTAGATATTAAGAATTTGTTTTCAATCTGACTATTAGATATTTTTTTTATTGAGAAATCAATATTCCGGTCATATTTGAGAAATTTATTAAACCATCCTATTTGATATTTTACATCTAATTGTTCTAATAAACTTTTATAATCTTTAGAATTAAGTTTATTAGTATTTGAAAACTCCTTGATCGTTTTCAAAACTTGGTCATCCCCAAGATAATCATTCAGCATTTTAAAAGAAAGACCAGATTTATAAGGATTAATTATTTTATAATTAACCCTTGTTAAGGAATCTAAAGGGGTTTTTATTGGCTGATTAATGTTTCTGCTAGAGATAATATTATCAAATAATCTAAATTGTTCGCTGAACTTAAATTTTGAATATTCTCTGTTTTTTAAAAAGGATAATTTGGAGTATTTCCCAATTAAATTAACGTCAGAATAGTATGTATTAATGTAATCCATCAATAAAAAAGTTTCAATTCCTTTTACTTCCCAAAAATCTTTTCTTTGATTAAATGGAATTAAATTTTTCAAATATTGATTTATAATTTGCTTTAAAATATTTAGCTCTTTAATAAATTTAATTTCGAAAGGATTAAAAACATCAGGAATGTTGTTAAATCCATAAATAGGATTTCTTTTTAAATTAAATTCTGAAATAATGAGTTTTTTTAAAGAATAATCACCTAATTTATTTTGAACATAATTAAAAGTTTTATTTAAAATTGAATCAAAATTTATTGAATCTTTTTGTTTAATATTAGAAAGACTTTTGTTTCCAATTTTTCTGTTGACATAGTTCATTATTTTATTAACTACGGAATCTGATTTTTTTTGACCAGTATCTAAATCAGTTAATATTATTTTATTATTAATATCAAATTCTTTAAACTTATTATTCTTGGTTAGAAATATTGGGTTATGTATTTTAAGCTCTTTTATAGAGGTGAATACTAATTTTTTTGAAAATATATTTTTCTTATCAATTGATATGTTACTTATAAGGTTAAAGTCTTTAGGAAAAGAAATTCTAAAGGTATAATATGCAGGATCAATTGAGATATCATCTAAATCTAGATTACTTTGTTTTAACCAAATGGAGTTATTAAATTTTGATAAAGACAAAAACCACTCCGACATTCTGATAGATTGATCTTTGTCTATTCCATATCCAGTAAAATCATTAATTGGAATTTTGATTTCATATTTTATGTTTATTACAGCTTTTTCATTAGGATTTAAATTTTCCTTTAAAAAAACCTTAATTAAATCAATTTGTCCTTCAATACGTTTATATTTATTTTGAAATGCTCCTTGATTTAATTGAATGATTTTTGTCGATCCTCTTTGATTTTTAGTAGATCTTTGAAAGTTAAGTGTGAAATCTTCGGAAAGTCTTTTTCCAAGAGGAGATGAAGATGTTGAGTAGGAGTGAGGCCAATCGTTTAAAATAAGATGATTAATTCCATGATTAGAATTATTAAAAAAAATTATTTTTTGGTCAATTTTTATAATACGTTTATCAGGATCAATAATCGCGTCAATAAAATATTCATTTTGTTGGCAAAAAATAAAATTAATAAGGATTAGAAAAAATAAAGAAAGAGATTTCTTCATGAGATAAATCTGACAGTAAGTTTAAAAATTAGGTTTAAAGCCTTTTTTATCATAAAATTTATTTAATATGTCTACAACCTCATCAGGGGAATCAACTATTGAAAATAGATCTAAATCAATTTCTGAAATATAGTTATTGTTTTCTAAAAGTCTTTCTTTTATCCATTCAAAACAACCTTGCCAAAATGATTTATCAACTAAAATGACGGGGAATTTTTCAGCTTTTTTTGTTTGAATTAAAGTTAATGCTTCAAAAAGTTCATCTAAGGTTCCAAATCCACCAGGCATGACAACAAAAGCTTGAGCATATTTCATAAACATAACCTTTCTAACAAAAAAATAGTCAAAATCTAAAGATTTGTCATCATCAATATATTTGTTTATTGTTTGTTCAAAAGGAAGTTCAATACAAAGACCAACGGATGGACCTAGTGCTTTCTTTGCCCCTTTATTTGCAGCTTCCATTATACCTGGACCACCACCAGTTATAATACCAAATCCCAGTTCAACTATTTTTTCGGCAACCTCAGTTGTTAATTTATAATGTGGGTGATCAGATTTAGTTCTTGCAGAACCAAAAATAGATACACAAGGGCCTATTTTACTTAAGTTTTCAAAACCATCAACAAATTCACCCATGATCTTAAAAACAGACCAAGAATCATTTGTTTTAACCTCATTCCAACCCTTTAAGTTTTTCCTATGCATATATCTAAGTTAGTTCTTTTTTTAAATACTTTGCAGTAGGACTTTTTCCTATTTTAGTAAGTTCCTCAGGTGTACCATTAAAAATTATCTGACCACCAAGTTTACCTCCATTAGGTCCAATTTCGATTATATGATCAGCAGTTTTTATAACATCCATGTTATGCTCAATAATAATAACAGTATTTCCTTTGTTGACTAATTTATTAATCATTTCAAGAAGAACTTTAATATCTTGAAAGTGTAATCCAGTTGTTGGTTCATCAAGAATGTATATTGTTTTACCTGTATCTTTTTTGGATAATTCTGAAGCTAATTTTATTCTTTGAGCTTCTCCACCGGAGAGGGTAGTAGATTGTTGTCCTAATGTTACATATCCCAATCCTACACTTTTTAATGTTTTTAATTTTCTTAAAATTTTAGGGAAATTTTCAAAAAAATCACAACTTTCATTTATAGTCATATTTAAAACATCTGATATAGATTTGCCTTTATATCTAATTTCTAAAGTTTCTCTATTAAATCTTTTTCCTTGACAATCGTCACAATTAATGTACACATCAGGAAGGAAATTCATTTCAATTTTTCTTAAACCAGCACCTTGACATGTTTCACATCTTCCCCCTATAACATTAAAGCTAAATCTACCAGGTTTATAACCTCTTATTAATGATTCTGGTGTCATGCAAAACAATGATCTAATATCGCTGTATACTCCTGTGTAAGTTGCAGGATTACTTCTTGGTGTTCTACCAATAGGAGATTGATTAATTTCGATTACTTTGTCTAGATAATCAAGTCCTTTGATGGATTTGTAAGGTAAGGGATCTTTAACTCCATTAAAAAAATGATTATTTAGTATTGGATATAAAGTCTCATTAATTAAAGTAGATTTTCCACTTCCAGAAACACCAGTTATAGCTATCATTAAACCCAATGGAAATTCAGCTTTAATATTTTTTAAATTATTTCCAATACAGCCCTTTATTATTAATTTCTCGTTTGACTTTCTTCTTAAGTCAGGTACAGGAATTGTTTTAATATTATTTAAAAAATTTGAGGTTACTGTATTACTATTGAGAATTTGTTTATAAGATCCGTTAAATATTATTTTGCCACCATTTTTTCCTGCATTAGGACCAATATCTATTATATGATCCGCTTTTTCCATTATTTCCTTATCATGTTCAACAACTATAATAGTATTGCCTAAATCTCTTAATTTTTTTAATGAATCTATCAGCTTTGAATTATCACTTTGATGAAGGCCTATGCTTGGTTCATCCAAAATATAAAGAACACCAACTAACTGAGAACCAATTTGGGTTGCTAACCTGATCCTTTGAGATTCACCACCTGAAAGAGATCTGACAGGTCTATTTAATGAAAGATAGTCTAATCCTACATCTAAAAGAAAATCTAATCTCTTATTAATTTCATTAATAATTTCTGAACCAATAATTTTTTTTCTTTTATCAAGTTTAGACTCTATTTTATCAAACCATTTTTTTAAATCTATAATATCAAGCTTACTTAAATCATGTATAGTTTTATTACTAATCTTAAAAAAGTTTGATTGTTTGTTTAATCTAGAACCTCCACATGTCTCACAATTAACTTTATCCATGAAACTATTTGCCCATCTTTTAATTCTTGCGCTGTAAAGTTCTTTGGATTGATTTTCTATAAATGTAATAACTCCTTCAAAATCAATTTTATATTTTCTTGTTAAACCCAATGTTTTTGATTCAACTGAAAAAGATTCTTTTCCTCCGTTTAGTATAATATCAATTGCTTCCTTAGAGATCTTATTTATGGGATCCTTAATATTAAAATTATATTTTTGAGAAATAGTATCTATCTGTTTGAAGATCCAACTATTCTTGTAGTTACCTAAAGGTTTAATTCCACCATTATAAATGGATATACTTGGATCTGGAATAATTAAATCATAGTTGACTTTATTTTCAATTCCTAAACCATTACATTTTTTACACATTCCTTTAGGGGAATTAAATGAAAAAGAATTTGGCTCAGGTTTTTCATATGAAATTCCTGATGATGGACAGATTAAACTTCTACTAAAATATGAAATTGAATTATCCTCTTCATTTATAATCATAAGTGAATTATTACCATGATACATTGCAGTAATTAAACTTTCTTTAATTCTTTTCAATGAATTTTCATTTGAGTTAACTAATAATCTATCAACTACAATTTCAATATCATGAATTTTATATCTATCTAATTTAAGATTAGGTGTTAATTCAGAAATCTTACCATCAATTCTCACTTTTAAAAAACCTTGTTTAAAAATCGAAGCAAATAGTTCTCTGTAATGACCCTTTCTAGATTTTACAATAGGAGATAGGATGCTTATTTTTTTTCCTTTAAATTTTTCAACTATTAATTGAATTATTTCATCATCGGAATAACTAACCATTTTTTCATTTGTTTCAATGCTATAAGCATCTGAAACTCTTGCATAAAACAATCTTAAATAATCATATATTTCCGTTATCGTTCCAACAGTAGATCTTGGATTTTTTGAGGTTGTTTTTTGCTCAATCGCTATAACAGGAGATAACCCGTCAATTTTATCAACGTCTGGTCTTTCTAATCCACCAATGAATTGTCTGGCGTAAGCAGAAAAGGTTTCTATATATCTTCTTTGGCCTTCAGCGTAAATTGTATCAAACGCTAAAGAAGATTTTCCACTTCCAGAAATTCCAGTAATAACTACTAGTTTATTTCTAGGAATATCTATGTCAATATTCTTTAAATTATGTTCTCTTGCGCCCTTAACTGAAATAAATCCGCTCATAAAAAATCAAGCATGTAAATTACAACTTTAAATTCAAGTATTATACCACGTTTCAATTAATATCCAATTGCAGTATCATCACCTCTTTTATCAGCACCAGGATTTAAATAATCATTTTTGTCTACGTGTATAGCGTCAACTCTTCCAATAACAGAACTTGTATCATTAAATAAATATTTCTTTTTGGATAAATTTGACTTAATGTTTTCTGAGAGGATATTTTCTTCATAAAATATTTTATCAGGTAACCATAAATGATGAAATCTTGGTAAATCAACTGATTCTTGCATATCAAATCCAAACTCATAAAAATTGAGAATAGTTTGTAGAACTGAAGTTATAATAGTTGGACCTCCTGGGCTACCTAAAACCATTGATAATTCGCCATTATGCTCAATAATTGTAGGGGTCATTGAGCTTAGCATTCTTTTTTCAGGTTCAATTGAGTTTATGTAACCACCTATTAATCCGTACATGTTTGGATAACCAGGTTTTATTGAAAAATCATCCATTTCGTTGTTTAGAAAAAAACCTAAATTTTCAGGGATTAATTTCGAACCATAATTTCCATTTAATGTTGTTGTTACAGAAACTGCATTTCCAAACTTATCAACAATAGAATAATGGGTAGTTTCTTTAGATTCTGTAATTAATTTTCCAGGTCTTATTTCTTTTGAACTCTTAGATTGACTGTAATCAAATGATTTAAATCTATTTGTTAAGTAATCTTTATTAAGAAGTTCTTTAACTGGAATTTTATTAAAGTCTGGATCTCCTAAGTATTTACTTCTGTCAGAAAAAGATAATCTTTCAGCCTCAACTAATAATTGAATATATTTTTCATCATTATGGTTAAGATTTGAAAAGTCCTTATTTTCTAACATTTTAAGAATTTGTCCTAAAACAATACCTCCACTTGAAGGTGGTCCCATTGTAATAATCTTCAAGTTTTTATAATTAAATTTTATCGGATCTCTCCATACAGGTTTATATAATTTTAAATCTTCTAATGTCAAAATACCTCCCTTATCCAAAATATATTTGCTCAATTTATTAGCTATTTCTCCAGTATAAAAAGCATCACTACCTTTTGTTTGAATAAGTCTTAAAGTTTTAGCAAGAGATTCGTTTTTTAATAAATCTCCCTCTTTAAATCTATCTTTAAAAAGTTTAATCGAATCGTTAAGAGTTAAAATTTCTGATCTAAAATAATTTAACGAGCTAGCTTGTTTTTTAGTAATAACAAATCCATTACTAGCTAAGTCTATAGCAGGCTGAAATAAATCATAAAGTGGTAATGAGCCAAATTTTTTATGAATTTCAAACAAACCTGCAATTGTTCCTGGAACACCCACAGCCAAAGCACCATTTGTACTTAATCCTTTAACTATGTTCTTTTGATCATCTAAATACATGTCTTTTGAAGCACTTAGAGGGGCTTTTTCTCTATAATCTAGACTTCCAGATTCTCCGTTATTTAATCTGTAAACCATAAAACCGCCACCACCTAAATTACCAGCATTTGGGTACACTACAGCTAAAGCAAGGTCAGTTGCTATCATTGCATCAAATGCATTACCTCCTTTTTTTAGAATGTCTACACCAACTTGAGAAGCTTCAACTTTGGCAGAAACAACAATTCCATTTTTGTATTGAGTATTATTACAGGAAAATAATAGAATTATAAAAAAACAAAGACTGTAAAATTTTTTATTCATGTATATTAATAAGTCTAATAAAAGTAACATAAAATATCAATCTAATCGTATCTTTGACATATGACATTAATAAAATCAATTTCAGGTATTAGAGGAACAATTGGTGGTAAATATGGAAACAATTTAACACCATTAGACGCAGTGAATTTTGGGTGTGCATATGCTCAATGGGTCATTGAAAGAAACCCTAAGATTAAGAATAAAGTTGTGATTGGAAGGGATGCTAGAATTTCCGGAAATATGATACAAAATCTTGTTCAAAATTCCCTTATATCAATGGGAGTTGATGTAATTGATTTAGGTCTCTCAACAACTCCAACTGTAGAATTAATGGTTCAAAAATATAATGCAAACGGAGGGATAATAATTACCGCGAGTCATAATCCAACTCAATGGAATGCCCTAAAATTATTAAACGAAAATGGGGAATTTTTAAATTCAGAGGAAGGGAAAAAAATAGTTGATTATTCTGAAAGTAAAAATTTTGTTTTTTCTGAGGTTTACAATTTAGGTAAAATCATTAAAAATTCAGATTCAATGACAGCCCATATAAAATCTGTTATGAATTTAAAATTAGTTAATGTTGAAAAAATAAAATCTAAAAAATTAAAAATTGTCGTTGATGCAGTAAATTCAACAGGAGGTATAATAATTCCTGATTTTCTTGAGGCTTTGGACATAGAAGTAATCAAGCTTTATTGTGAGCCTAATGGGGATTTTCCTCATAATCCAGAACCTTTGAAAAAAAACCTTACTGATCTTTCTAAAAAAGTTTTAGAGAATAATGCTGATTTAGGTATTGCAGTTGACCCAGATGTTGATAGATTAGTTTTTATGTGTGAAAATGGAGAATTATTTGGTGAAGAAAATACATTGGTTGCATGCGCAGACTATGTATTAAGTAAAACACCTGGAACAACTGTTTCAAACTTATCATCCTCAAGAGCTTTAAATGATGTAACTCAAAAATATAATCAGGTTCATTTTTACAGTGCTGTTGGTGAAGTTAATGTTGTTGATAAAATGAAAAAGCATAATGCTGTTATTGGAGGTGAGGGTAATGGGGGTGTAATATATCCTAAAAGCCATTATGGTAGAGATTCGGTTGTTGGTATTGGTTTGTTTTTATCCTTATATGTTGAGCGAGGATTATCTGGAAGTCAATTGCTTGAAACCTATCCAAAATATTTCATGTTGAAAGAAAAAATAAATCTTTCTCCTTCTCTTAACGTTGATAAAATTTTAAAAAAGATTGCTGAAAAGTATAGAAATGAAAAAGTTGACCTAGTAGATGGTGTTAGGATAGATTTCATTGATTGTTGGGTCCAATTAAGAAAATCAAATACTGAACCAATAATAAGGATTTACAGTGAGGCTGTTTCAACAGAAAAAGCTAGAGCTTTAATTGAAGAAGTTGAAGATTTAATTAAAAAATTAATTAATTAATTTTTTGGTGCCTTGTCCTTGTGTTTAAATCTATTGTGAGTCCAATAGTAATATTCAGGTATCTCTCTAATTTGTTTTTCAAGTTTTTTAATATAGATATCAGTAATTTGATAATCTTTATATTCATTTGGAAATTCAGAAATTAAATCAACAACTACTTTATAATGACCTCTTTTTATTTTGACTACTTTTCCAAAAACAACAGGGATATCATGTTGCTTTGCAATTCTTTCAGATCCAGTAAAAACAGGAACTTTTACACCTAAAAATTCTTTCCAATATGTAATTGATCTGATTTGTGCAGACTGATCAGCTGCCATACCATACAGAAAAAGTTTATTTTCTTTAATCTGTTTTTTAATATATGATCCCGCTTCATATCTTGATATTAATTTAGACCCATGTCTTAGTCTAAATTTTTTTATTAATGATTCTAGACTTTTATTTGAAAGAGGAGTGTAAACTGCAAATGGAAGTTGAGGAACATGATAATTAATTGAAAGGAACCATTCAAAACCTCCATAATGTGAAGTCATAAACATTACGCTTTTATTCTTTTTTTCTAATTCATAGAAAATTTCAGGATTTTCAATATAAAATCTTCTTTTCATTTCTTTTGGAGAAATACTATAAAACTTAAACATCTCAAAAAAAACATCGGCTAAATGTCTATAAAATTTTTTTTCAATACTTATTAAATCTTTTGTGCTTTTAGCAACCTTTGATAATTCTAGATTCTTTCTAACAACTTTTCTTCTGTATTTTATAACATAATATAATAAGTAATAAAAAAGGTCAGAAATTAAATACAATACTCTAAAAGGTAGCCAAGATATAAATATCAGTAATGGAGTAATTATAAAATGTGTAATAAACTTCATTCTATGCAAATTTATCATAATAATATTATAAAATAACTTTTAAATCAGTAAGAAAATTCACAAGGGTATTAGTAAAAAAATGGTAATTAATAAATATAATTAATAAAAACCCAGATATGATCTGGGTTTTTTTTTACATAAATTTGAATAATGTTATTCATAATTATAGCCGCAATATTAATCATATCAATAAGAGGTTTCAAAAATATATCATTTTTTAATAAATACAAATTCAATATTAGATCAATTAATAATGGAGATAAATACAGAATGTTTACATCTGGTTTTTTACATGTCGATTATAATCATTTGTTTTTTAATCTTTTTACTCTATTTGTATTTTCAACTTCAATTTTAAACCAACTAGGAGAAATATATTATTTAGCCATATATATTGCTAGTTTATATTTTGGAAATTATTATACCCTAAAACATTATAAAAATCAAAATTTTTACACGGCAGTTGGTGCAAGTGGCGCTGTTAGTGGAATTGTTTATTCTTCTATTCTATTATTTCCTGAAATGAAATTGGTTTTTATTTTTTTTCCAATCCCACTTCCATCATACATTTTTGGAGTTGGATACATACTTTATAGTATTTATGGGATGAAAAAAGATAATGATAATATAGGTCATACAGCACATCTGGGAGGTGCAATTTCAGGAACTTTAATAACTATTCTGATAGAACCTTCAATAATCGTAAATCAAACCTGGTTAGTTGTTCTCTTAATTTCTCCTTTTTTATTTTTATATAAAAGAAAATAATTATTTGGCTAATTGTTGAGCGATTAATTTATCTAAATCATCTCCCTTAACATCAATACCTATAACATTTTTATTTTCATCAAGAACAAAAGTTGTTGGCATTTTTATGACTTTATAAAGTTTAGCAATAGGTTCACCCCAAAATTTTAAATTTGAAACATGAACCCAGTTTTGAATCTTATCATTTTCAATAGCATTAACCCAGGATTCTCTATCTCTATCTAAAGAAACACCAACAATTTCAAAGTCTTTATTTGAGTATTTCTTTTTTAGATTAACTAAACTAGGGTTTTCAACTCTGCAGGGTGCGCACCAAGATGCCCAAAAATCAAGTAATATTACTTTAGTTTTCACATCACTTAGTGAAGTTAGTACTCCATCAAGAGTTGGACCTGAAAAGTCTGGTGCAAGTGATCCAATTGTAGGTTGATTTTCTTTAGCTTCATTAAGTTCATCGATTCTTTTTTTAGATTCTATTGATGATTTTGTGTTTTTTATAATATCTGTAAATCTTTCAAAATAACTTTCAATTTTTTTAAGCTCTATTTCTTGATTCATTAACATTCTTTGTAGTATCAAAGAAGATAAATATGAATCATTATTTTCAACAACAAAACTTTCTTCATATTTCAATAATTTACCTCTTAATGATTCAAACTGACTAGTTAAATCATCAATGAGTTCAGTGTCCTTCATAAAATTAGCTGTTCTAATTTCATTTTGGATTTTAGTTAATTCAGAATAAAAATCTTTAGTTTTTAATTTATAATCTGTAAAATCGTCATTTGATTTAGTTCCACTTACTTTAGAAGCTCTGATACTGTCCTTGTAAACTTTTAAATTTATTTTTCCAGGTTCTAATACAACAGGAAGGTTTTCCCTTTGCTTATCAAAAACCACATAATGCATTTCCGGTACTGAAATAGAATCTGAAAATGAAAATTTTCCCTCAAGGACTTTTGTAGAATCTACAACAACTGGAAGATTGCTATCTCCAATTTTAACAAGAAATATATTAAAATCATTTTCATGATCAGTTTCTGCATTTAAAGTAAATGAGTTATTAGAACAACTGTAAGAGAAAATTAAAATAATTAATAAATAAATATATTTCTTCATTGGAGTTTGAATATAAATTAACTTTGGCAAATATAGTATTAAAAATATTATAGAAATCAATGAAAAATAATAGTAAAACAATCCATGATATAAAATTAATTATTGGAGATAAATATGTAATTACCAATAAATGGGCTAAACAACCCTTTAGTGAAGGGTGGAGATATGGAGGAGGTGAAGTATTAGCTGTTGTTAAGCCTGGTAAATTACTTGAATTATGGAAAGTTTTAAATATATGTCATGATGCTGACACGTGTGTAATTATGCAAGCTGCAAATACTGGATTAACTGGAGGTTCTACACCTTATGGAAGCGATTATGATCGATCAATTATAATTATTAATACTTTAAGAATAAACTCTATACACGTAATTAAAGAAGGAAATCAAATTGTAGCACAACCAGGAAGTAGTTTGTATGATTTAGAAAATAAACTAAAACAATATAATAAAGAACCACATTCTGTTATAGGATCCACATCAATAGGTGCATCTATAGTTGGGGGTGTATGTAATAATTCAGGGGGTTCTTTAGTCCATAGAGGGCCAGCCTACACAGAATTCGCAATATATGCTAGAGTTAATCATAATGATAAGTTAGAATTAATTAATGAATTGGGAATAAACTTAGGAACTGAACCAGAAGAAATTCTAGATAATTTAGAAAAAAATAATTATGATAGTTCAAACTTTACAAAGTCTAATAAGTTAGGTTCTGATAACAAATATGGTGAAATAGTAAGAGAAATTGATGAAAATAGTCCTGCAAGATATAATTCTGATAAAAGATTATTATATGGTGCTTCTGGAAGTGCAGGGAAAGTTGCTGTATTTGCATTACGTCTTGATACTTATGAAGCACCTAATAAAAGCAAAGTATTTTATGTTGGATCTAATGATCCTAATGATTTTTCAAAAATAAGAAGAGATATATTAAAAAATTTTAAAGAATTACCCAGGCTAGGTGATTATATGCACAGAGATTGTTATGATGCTGCAAAGAAATATAGTAAAGATACTTTTATTGTGATTGAAAAACTGGGAACAAACTTTCTTCCATACCTTTTTGAATTTAAAAGAATTATAGATATTATAGCTAAAAAAGTTAAGTTTCTTCCTGAAAAATTTTCTGATAAATTGATGCAATTTTTAAGTAATTTTTGGCCTAATCATTTACCAAAAAAGATGGAATCTTTTAGAAATTCTTACACACACCATTGGATAATAGAAATGACCAATGATGGTATAGATGAAGCAGAAAGTTATTTTAAAGATTTTTTCAAAGATAAAGAAGGTGATTTTTTTATTTGTAATTCACACGAGGGAAAAAAAGCAATGCTTCATAGATATGTTTCTGCAAGTGCTATTGGAAGATATCAAGCTTTAAATAAAAAAAATATAGGAGATATGATGTCACTGGATATTGCATTTCCTAGAAATGAAAAAAATTGGCTTGAAACGCTTCCCAAAGAAATTGATGACCAACTTGAATTAAAATTTTATTATGGTCATCTATTTTGTCATGTTTTTCACCACAATTATATTTTAAAAAAAGGTGTTGATGGCAAAAAATTAAAGGAGAAATTATTAAAAATTTATGACGATATGGGTGCTGAATATCCTGCAGAACACAATGTGGGTCACGAATATTTAGCTAAACCAATCCTAAGTAACTTTTATAAAAAATTAGACCCAACTAATTTTTTTAACCCTGGAGTTGGTCAAACAAGCAAAAATAAATACTGGAAATAAACCACATGATAATGTTTTCTATGAAAAATTTTAAACTTATTTTTGAGTAAATCTTTGACAATGGCAGGAAATACTTTTGGAAACATATTTAAAATAACAACTTTTGGTGAGTCTCATGGGCCTGCTCTAGGAGGAGTTATTGATGGATGCCCTTCTGGAATTGAAATTGATCTAGATTTAATTGAAAAAGAGATGCAAAGAAGAAAACCAGGTCAATCTTCAATAGTAACTCAAAGAAAGGAAGAAGATTCTGTTACTTTTTATAGTGGAATTTTTGAAGGAAAAACAACTGGAACACCTATTGGTTTTTTAATTCATAATAAAGATCAAAAATCAAAAGATTATTCTCATATAAAAAACACCTACAGACCCTCACATGCAGATTATGTTTATGAAAAAAAATATGGTCACAGAGATTATCGAGGAGGAGGAAGAAGTTCAGCACGTGAAACTGCTAGCAGAGTTGTTGCAGGTGCAATTGCTAAACAAGTCTTAAAAAGTGTAAAGATAACAGCATATGTATATTCTGTTGGAAACATAATTGTCGATAAACATTATTCATTACTAGATTTCAATAATATAGAAAAAAACCCTGTTAGATGTCCTGATCCTAAATCAGCTATTGAAATGGAAAATTACATCAAAGAAATTAGAAAAGAAGGGGACACTGTTGGAGGTGTAGTAAGCTGCGTTATAGAAAATTGCCCCATTGGATTAGGAGAACCTGTATTTGATAAGCTTCACGCTGAACTTGGCAAAGCTATGTTATCAATAAATGCTGTTAAGGGATTTGAATTTGGAAGTGGTTTTAATGGAACAAAATTAAAAGGAAGTGAACATAATGATTCTTTCAGTTCTGATGGAAAAACTAAAACTAATAATTCTGGCGGAATTCAAGGCGGAATAAGTAATGGTATGGATATTTATTTTAAAGTTGCATTTAAACCTGTTGCAACAATAATGAAATCTCAAAAAACAATTGATTCTAAAAATAATGAAGTTGAAATGAAAGGCAAAGGAAGGCACGATCCATGCGTGGTACCAAGGGCAGTACCAATTGTAGAAGCTATGTCAGCTTTGGTAATCTTGGATTATTACCTTTTAAATAAAACATATAATATTTAGTCTATAAATTGTCCTGGGATATTAAATTTAGATATATCACACGAGTCTAATTTTCCAAAATACTTAAATCTATTTTTTGCAATTTTTGAATAAACCCAATCATTAAATTTTGTTGGAAGTAAGTTGAATATTTTGAATATTTTTATCCAACCTCCGATGGAATCAATAATTTTGAATACTGCTGTTGATTTAGTGTATACCTGATCATTAACCTTAAATAGGACTGTATCAAATTCGTGTAATTCCTTATTTAATTGTTTTAACAATATTTGACCTGACTTACCTTGTAATGATGAATATTTAAGGGTATTATTTTTATCAAATTTTAAAATTAAAGTGATGGAACTATCGCAAAGACCACATAATCCATCATAATAAACTATTTTTTCATTTATAATTTTCATTCCACAAATATTAATTTGGATAAATCTGTTTTAGTTTTGAAAGAATCATAATTTACAACCGCTTTATTTTTTTCAATAGAATCTAAAATACCTACTGTTGAACTACCTTCAATTTTAACTTTATCACCGACTTTAAAATTAACTAATTTCTTCTTTTTAACAGGCTTTAGCTTATTTCTCTTTTTTTCCTGTCTAATTACATTTAATTCCTTTTCTAATACTTTTTCAGTTTTTTTAACCTTGTTTTTCTGGATTTTAGCTTTTGAAAAATTAATTTTTTTTCTTTTAGAATTTAGTGTATCAACTAGCTTGAGCAAATCTGAAATTAACACTCTTTTTTTTCCATTATTAAAATATCTTTCTGAAATATCATTTAATTTATTACCAACAACAATCATCCTTTGGTTTGAGTCAAATAATTCTTGATAATTTATGAGTTTTGATTTTATCTTATCATTAGTAACATTTAAGCGTTCATTCTCTTTTTTAAATTTATCTTCTTCTAGTTTTAAAGAATCTGTTGTTTTATCTAGCTCAACTCTCTGTTTTTGTAATTTGGCTATAGTAGCATCAAACCTAACTTTTCCTCTTTCAATTTTCTTTTTTGCTCTATTTATAAGGCTATATGGAATACCATTCTTTTCCGCAACTTCAAAAGTAAATGAACTTCCCGCTTGTCCTAATACAAGATTGAAAGTAGGCTCTAATGTTTTATCATTAAACTGCATGTTAGCATTTGACATGTTAGGCAATTCATTAGCTAATAATTTAAGATTTGAGTAATGTGTGGTTATAACTCCAAAACTTTTTCTTTCATAAAAAACTTCTAAGAATATTTCAGCAAGTGCACCTCCAAGTTCAGGATCTGAACCAGTTCCAAATTCATCAATCAAAAAAAGTGTTTCAGAATTGCATTTTCTTAAAAAACTATTCATATTTTTTAACCTATAACTGTATGTGCTTAGTTGGTTTTCAATTGATTGATTATCACCAATATCAGAGATAATATTTTTAAAGACACACATCTCTGTAGAATGATGGACAGGAATTAAAATACCGGCTTGCAACATCAACTGTAAAAGACCTATAGTTTTTAACGTAATACTTTTTCCACCGGCGTTAGGGCCAGAAACTACTATAATTCTTTTATCTGTATCTAATTTTATTGTTTGAGGATAGGTTTTTAATTTTAATTTATTATTTGATAGATAGAGTAGTGGATGAAAAGCATTTTTTAAACTGGTAATTTTATTTCTAGTCAAATTAGGTTTTAAAGCATTAATTTCCTTAGCATACTTAGCTTTAGCAGAAATAACATCAATTTCTGTTAGATATTTCTGATAATCTGAAAGACTATTTACATAGGGAGCGTGAAATGCTGTTAAATCTTTGAGAATTTTTTTAATTTCTTGATTTTCATCGTAAATAAAATCTTGAAGTTTTCTACTTTGAACTAAAGTCTCTTGTGGTTCAATATAAACAATGCTTCCTGTTTTAGAACTACCCATCATTTGTCCCTTAACCTTTCTTCTATGCATTGCTTTTACTGCCAAAACCCTTCTGTTATCTATCAAAGATTCTTTAATTTCATCTAAATAGCCATTATTATTAGAAGAATTTAAAGCAGTGTTAAAAGATTGTCTAATTTTTGATTTTGTTGAATTAATATTTTTTCTAATATCAAAAAGTTCATTAGTTGCATTATCCTTTATAAATCCATATTTATCAATAACTGAATTAATTTCTTCAACTATTTCTTTACTGGCAGTTAAATTTTTAGTTAAATCATATATATTATTATAATAAGACTTAAATTTTTTAAGAAATTTAATATGTAATAAAGTTAATTCAACAACTAATTTTATTTTTCTAAAAGACTCAATCTCTAATTGGCTATTGTCTATTTGAATGATTTTAATTTCGTTCGAAATAGATTCAAAAAAATGATTTGGAAAATTGTTATCATTATCTAGAGATGACAAATATTCAGAAACTAAGTTTAAAGAGAAATCAATCTGATCAAAATCTAAAAAAGGTTTCAAAGATTTAGCTTCCTTTTTTCCATGACTAGAAACGCAGTTGAAAACAATGTTATCTATAACCGATTCAAATTCTAAATCCTCTAATGTTTTCTTGGGAATTGCCAAACTAATTGTATATTAAAAAAAGTAAAATTAATCATTTTAATTGAAGATATCGATCTCTAAATCCTGGAAGGAAATATTAGATTCTGAATTTAATAGTGAATATTTTGAAACATTAATTAAAAAAATTGATTTTAACTATGAAAATAAAGTTTGTTATCCCAACAAAAAAAATATTTTTTCAGCATTTAATCATTGTAATTTTAATGATTTAAAAGTAGTTATTTTAGGCCAGGATCCATATCATGGAGAAAATCAAGCAAATGGATTAGCTTTTTCGGTTAGTTCAAATGTAAAAATCCCACCGTCACTAAAAAATATTTTAATAGAAATTCGTAATGATTTAAATACAAATCTTAGAGAAAATGGAGACTTAAAAGATTGGTCAAAACAAGGTGTATTACTGTTAAACTCTGTTCTAACCGTCGAAAAAAGTAACCCTGGAAGTCATTCTAAACTAGGATGGGAAAAGTTTACCAATCAAGTTATAAAGTTAGTTTCAAAAAAAAAATCAAATTTAGTTTTTATGTTGTGGGGAGGTTATGCTAAAAAAAAAGAAAAAATAATATATGACAATCAGCATTTAATTTTAAAATCAGGTCATCCTTCACCACTAAGTGCTAACAGAGGATTCTGGTTTGGAAATAAACACTTTAGTAAGTGTAATAATTTTTTGATAAAGCATAAGTTAAAGACTATCAAATGGTAATGATTTAATAAATTACTAACTTTAATAAAAAAAGTAAAATGATAATAAGTACAACTGAAACAATTCCTTCAAAAGAAATCACTGAAATTTTAGGAATAGCAAGAGGATCTACCGTAAGAGCAAGAAATGTGGCGAGAGATATTTTTGCTGGAATAAAAAATCTCGTTGGTGGTGAAATTGAAGAATACACTAAACTTCAAGCTCAATCCAGAGAACAGGCTTTATCTAGAATGATTGAAGATGCCAATAGAGTAGGAGCTGACGCCGTTGTAAATGTAAGATTTATGACATCAGTTATTTCCCAAGGTGCTGCCGAGGTTTTAGCATATGGAACAAGCGTTAAACTTAAATAACATGAGTATAACATGGCTAATAATTGGAGGAGTTCTACTAGTTTTTGCACTTGTTAACAGGTATAACAAGTCAAAAAAAGAAAACTTTGAAGATAGAGATAATTAACATCCTAATAGGAATGTTTGTTAAATAGCGTATATTTACGCTACTATGAAAAAATACTATTTAGATATACTCACAAATAAATACGCGAATTTTAACGGAAGAGCTAGAAGAAAAGAATACTGGATGTGGACATTATATTACACCATTGTGTTATTGTTTGCGATGGTTTTAGACAATGTTCTTGGTTTAAATTTTGAACTTTTTGGTCAAGATTTAGGTTACGGTTGGCTTTATGTTACAGTTGGAATTACACATTTTATTCCTGGACTGGGAATAGTAATAAGAAGATTACATGATGTAGGTAAATCAGGTTGGTTTTATTTCATTATTTTAATTCCACTAATTGGATTTATTTGGATTCTTATTTTATTCTGTACGGATGGGATGAAAGAAGATAATAAGTGGGGATCAAACCCAAAATTAATTAATTAAATTTTATTTAAAATGAAGAAGTTTTTTCAATTCTCAGGAACAATCAATGGTACAACATATTTTTTAAGAATATTGTTTTCAATAGTTCTTTCAATTCCTGCTCTTATAATAACGTTTGCTTTTTTTGGAGTTTTCGCAATTGAATATGCTGAAATTGATATGCAAAATCCTGAAGGATTCGATCAACAAGCTTTCGAAGAAAAAATTGAGAGTAATCCCGACGAATTTCTTGAAGCTTTAAAATCTTCATTCACTCCATTTTGGATTATATCAATAATAATATCTTTAATTCCTGTGATATGGTTTGGTCTAGCTTCCTATTACAAACGAGTTTCTGCTTTGTTTTATGACAAAAGATTAAATGTTTTTATTGGCTTACTTGCATTTGAAATTTTAGCTGATATTATGGTTATAAAATTTGACAATTGGATAGGAAATGTGTTTATGGCTGCACAAATTATAGTACTTCTATTTATGTTATTTAAAAATTCAGGAATAGAAGAACACGAAGGTTAACCCCCAATTCTTTTTACTTTATGCCCTAAGTCTTCAAGAATTTGAGTGACTTTATCTCGTGTTTTACCTTGTATAATTATCTCATTATTTTTTACTGATCCACCAACGCCAATTTTATTTTTTAAAAGTTTTGATAAACTTTTAAGTTCTTCTTTAGTGCCGTTGAATCCTTTAATTACTGTTACTGGCTTTCCAGCTCTTCCTTTAGCGCTGTAATGAGCTTCTAAACTTTGTGATTTTATATTATCTTTTTTTGAGGGGTTTTCTGTCTTTGGTTTAAGAGTTTCGTCATTTTTAATTAGAGACTGAAGATCAGAAAGGGAAGAAAATTTTTTCATTACTTTTTCATTACACCAATATCAATTAATCTATTGATTAAAAAATCATGAGCTGAAATATCATCGAAAAGTTTTGGATTTTTTTCATCAATACAATTATCAAGAACATTAAGTTTCATTGATCCCACTGGATGTAAAAAAAATGGAATTGAATATCTAGATTTACTCCAGTATTCTTTGGGTGGATTAACCACTCTGTGGATAGTAGATTTTAGTTTATTATTAGTGTATCTTGAAAGCATATCACCAACATTAACAACTATCTCATCTTTTCCTGCAATTGCATCAATCCATTCACCTTTATTATTTTTCACTTGTAATCCCTTTCCATGTGCGCCCATTAAAAGAGTAATTAAATTAATATCTCCGTGTGCAGCAGCTCTAACAGCATTTTCTGGCTCTTTTGTGATAGGAGGGTAGTGTATAGGTCTTAAAATACTATTTCCATTAATAACATATTTATCAAAATGATTTTCATCGAGGTTTAGAAACAAAGCAATAGCTCTTAAAACATACATTCCAGTCTTTTCTAAAGCTTTATATGTTATTTCACCAGATGAATTGAATTCTGGAATTTCATTGACATATGGATTATCAGGATAATTAAAATTTAGTTTATCACTTGAATTTAAATATTGACCAAAATGCCAAAATTCTTTTAAATCTCCTTCTTTTTTTCCTTTAGCATGTTCTTTACCAAAAGAAGTATAACCTCTTTGACCTTTAAATCCGTCAAATTCATAATTAGACTTTAATTCTTTAGGTAGATCAAAAAACTGTTTTATCTGTTTATAAAGATTATC
>CACEGG010000013.1 GCA_902559035.1 uncultured Bacteroidota bacterium | reverse complement strand
TTTAATTGGACTGAAAATGGAACAGTTTTGAGAGGATCAGTTTCTGTGGGTGTTGATTATAATTCAGATCTAGAAAAAGTAAAAGAAATTTTATTAGAAATAGCTGACTCACATCCTCATTTAATGAAAAATCCAACTCCAAATGTAATATTCAAAAATTTTGGAGATAATTCTTTAGATTTTCAATTAATATTCACTTACAACAATGGTTTTAGAGTTAATTTAATTGAAAGTGATATAAGATTTTTAGTTTATAAAAAATTCAAAGAAAATAATATTAACATTCCTTACCCTCAAAGAGTGGTACACTTACAAAAATAATATATGTCAAAAATATTAATTATTGAGGATGAAGAATCTATCAGAAGAGTATTAAATAAAGTTTTAATTCAGGAAAATAAAACTTATAATATAGTTGAAGCTATTGACGGTGTTGATGGTATTTCAAAAATAAATTCCAGCAAATTTGATTTGATTCTTTGTGATATCAAAATGCCAAAAAAGGACGGTATAGAAGTTTTAAAACATGTTTTAAAAGAATGTCCAAATACACCAACTATTATGATTTCAGGTCATGGAGATCTTGAAACAGCAGTTGAGTCTATGAGACTTGGTGCATTTGACTATATTTCTAAACCACCAGATTTAAACAGGTTGTTAAACTCCGTTAGATCAGCTCTTTTAAATAACAATTTTGTTAAGAAAGGGAAGATAAAAAATAATACTTCAAAAGAGTTCAATATTATTGGTAAATCAAGCCCTATCACAGATATTAAAAATATGATAGACAAGGTGTCATTAACTAA
Organism: uncultured Bacteroidota bacterium; assembly: GCA_902559035.1. Taxonomy (GTDB): domain Bacteria; phylum Bacteroidota; class Bacteroidia; order Flavobacteriales; family Flavobacteriaceae; genus MAG-121220-bin8. Next base: position 30,793 of record CACEGG010000013.1, on the reverse strand, counting down.
TGCAAAGGTTTTAATTCAGGGTCCAAATGGATCAGGAAAGGAATTAGTAGCTCACCAAATTCATTTAAATAGTTTAAGAAATTCTGCACCTTTTATTGAAGTTAATTGTGCTGCTATTCCATCCGAATTAATTGAAAGTGAGTTATTTGGTCATGTTAAAGGGGCTTTTACTTCAGCAGTTAAAGATAAAGCTGGTAAATTTGAGGCGGCCAACGGAGGCACCATTTTCTTAGATGAAATTGGAGATATGAGTATGCCTGCTCAATCAAAAGTTTTGAGAGCATTACAAGAACATAAAATTCAAAGAGTAGGAAGTGAAAGAGATCTTGTTGTTGACGTAAGAGTAATTGCCGCTACAAATAAAAATTTAAGAAAAGAAATAGAAAACAACAACTTCAGAGAAGACCTATTTCATCGTTTGGCTGTTATTGAAATTGATGTCCCATCATTAAATAAAAGATTATCAGATATTCCTCTTCTTGTAGAGCATTTTTTGAAGGATATTGCCAAAGATTCTGAAAATGAATTAAAAACAATGGATAAAGATGCTATTAATCAATTGAAAGAGTATGATTGGTCAGGAAATGTGAGAGAGTTAAGAAATGTTGTGGAAAGATTAATTATTCTTTCCGATAATAATAAAATTACTAAAAAGGACGTAATCAAATATTCAAACAAATCGTAAATGAAACTTATATTAAAAATATCCTTGCTTTTATTTAGTTATTTAATTTTTCCTCAAACTAAGCAAGATAAAAAGATCATAAAAAAAATTTTTGATACTACTATGACATCCAGTTCTAGTTATCAAATGTTAGATTATTTATCAAATGAGATTGGTCCTAGACTATCGGGGTCCTTGGGGGCTGAAAGAGCCGTGAAGTGGGGAAGAAGCGAATTATTAAAAATAGGATTTGATAGAGTTTGGTTACAGGATGTTATGGTTCCAAAGTGGGTTCGTGGTCCAAAGGAGTTTGCTTTAATTGAAACTCAACCGGGAATTACTTTTAATGTTGATGTTTGTGCTTTAGGAGGTTCTGTAGCTACTCCGTCTGTTGGAATAAAATCAAACGTTGTTGAGGTAAAGAGTTTTGATGAACTTAAAAAATTAGGTAAAGAAAATATTGATGGAAAAATAGTTTTTTATAATAGACCAATGCAACCCAACTTAGTAAGTACTTTTAAAGCCTATGGGCTTGCTGTTGACCAAAGAGTAAGTGGTGCAGCAGAAGCTGTAAAATATGGAGCTATTGGTGTAGTTGTTAGATCAATGAATCTTCGTCTTGATGATTATCCTCATACTGGAACAATGAGTTATGGTAATTTACTACCAAGTAAAAGAATACCTGCTGCAGCAATAAGCACTAATGCAGCTGAAAAATTAAGTAAGCTTTTGAAAATTAATCCAAATCTAAAGTTTCTACTTCGTCAACAATGTAAATCTTATGAAGATGTTAAATCACACAATGTTATAGCAGAAATTAAAGGAACAGAATTTCCTGATGAAATAATCTTAGTTGGTGGACATCTTGATTCTTGGGATATTGGAGATGGATCACATGATGACGGTGCTGGAATTGTCCAATCCATGGACATTATAAATATTTTTAAAAAAATAAAATACAAACCTAAAAGAACAATTAGAATTGTACTTTTTATGAACGAGGAAAATGGTTTGAGGGGAGCTTTAAAGTATGCTGAAATTTCAAGTAAAAATAACTTAAATCATATCTTTGCACTCGAATCTGATGCAGGTGGATTTACACCAAGAGGTTTTTCGTTTACTACAAGTAGTGAAAACTTTAATAAAATCAAAAATTGGAAAAAACTTTTTGAACCATATTTGATTCAATCCTTTGAACTAGGAGGCAGTGGTGCAGATATTTCTCCTTTGGAATCAAAAAACAATGTTTTAGCTGGTTTAAGACCCGACTCCCAGCGTTATTTTGACTATCACCATGCCTCAATAGACACTTTTGATGCAATTAATAAACGTGAACTAGAATTAGGAACTTTTTCAATGGCTTCATTAGTTTATTTATTTGATCAATATGGAATTATAAAATAATTTTAATAGAGTGGAAATATTAGTTGATTTAGACAAGTCTCTTTTCATTTTTTTAAATTCACTGGGTTTAGAATTTTTCGATTCTCTTTGGATGTTTATTACAGATAAAAGATCCTCAATTCCACTATATTTATTTTTAATTTATTACATATATAAAAAACTTTCTAATACTGAATTTATTAAATATTTAGGTTTTATAATTATCCTAATTGTAGTCACAGACCAAACTAGCAATTTATTTAAAGATTATTTTGAAAGACTAAGACCTTGCTACGATGAAACAATAAATAGCTATATTAGAATTGTTAAAGCAAGTTGTGGTGGATTATATGGATTTTTTTCAGCCCACGCTGCAAACTCTTTTGCTCTAGCTTCTTTTTTTTATTTTTCATTTAAAAGTTTTTCATCAAATTTTAAATACCTTTTTTTATGGGCAATTGTAGTATCATACAGTAGAATTTATATTGGAGTTCATTTTCCAGCTGACGTTATATTTGGTTTATTTTTTGGAATGTTTTTAGGTTATCTTTTTTCACTTGCTTCTTTTAAAGTAAAACTATAATGTATAACAGACTACAATCATATAAAACACTTTTTTTAAGATTATCAATAGCATACATATTTTATTTTTTTGCAAGAGTTTTGTTTTATTTCTACAACAGTAACATGATTTTAATTGATAGTTTTCAAGAGTTCATTTATTTGTGTTTTGTTGGTTTAACATTTGATACTTCTGCAATTTTATATAGTAATGTTTTATTTATACTAATTTCTTTAATTCCTTTTAAAAATTATTCAACGGATAAATTTCAAAAAAGAATGATGATTCTGTACTTTTCCACTAATTTAATTACTTACTCAACTAATTTTTTTGATTTCATTTATTATAGATTTTCACAAAGTAGATTAACCACTCGAGTTTTTGATATTCTTGAAAATGAAACCAATAAAATGTCTCTTGCAGGTTCATTTATTTATAATTATTGGCATGTCTTTATTTTCTTTTTTGTAATGGTTTTTTTATGGATTAAGCTTTATAAAAAAATTGAAATTAAAAAACATAAGCCTACTTATAACTTTAAGTTTATTTCTTTCTCACTAATTTCTTCACTATTGATAATTTTCGTGTGCATAATTGGAATGCGCGGAGGCATAGGTAATGCAACTAGACCAATAAATATGGTTGATGCACATCGTTATGTTGATAAGAGCGTTCATGCTGATTTTGTTTTAAATTCTCCATTTTGTTTTATTAGAACTTTTAATAAGAACTATTTTAAAAAGAAGAATTTTGTTAATTCTTCACTAGTAAAACAGTATGTAAATCCCATAAAAAAACTTAATGACAGTATTTATTCTAAACCTAATATAATGATATTAGTTATGGAAAGTTTTGGAAGGGAATATATAGGAGCTTTTAATAAGAACAGAAAAATTAAAGATTATATTAGTTATACTCCTTTTTTGGATTCTCTTTCAAAAAATAGTTTAATTTTTACTAATGCTTTTGCAAATGGAAGACAATCAATAGAAGCTTTACCTTCAATATTAGCTAGTATACCTTCTTTTAAGGTGCCTTTTACTTCATCACCTTATTCGAATCAAAAAATTCAATCTCTAGTTTCAGTATTTAAAGAAAAAGGTTATTCAACTTCATTTTTTCATGGTGCACCCAATGGCTCAATGGGTTTTTTAGGTCTTTCAAATATTTTAGGTTTTGATAATTATATTGGTAAAAATGAATTTAATAATAATTCTCTCTATGATGGTTATTGGGGGATTTGGGATGAACCTTTTCTTCAGTTTGTTAATAAAGAAACAACAAAACTAAAAGAACCCTTTTTTTCAACTTTTTTTAGTTTATCTTCTCATGAACCATTTTATGTACCTAAAGAGTATGAGGGGGTTTTTCCAATGGGTGATGTTCAAATGCATCAGGTGATTGGATATTCTGATAATGCATTAAAATTATTTTTTGAATCTGCTAAAAAAGAACCATGGTTTAAAAATACTCTCTTTGTTATTACAGCAGATCACACAAATCAGTTTTGGTATCCTTTTTATTCTGCTCCAATAAACAGATTTGCAATTCCTGTAATGTTTTATCATCCCAACAATTCCTTCAGTGGAGAAAACGATGTGTTAATGCATCAGATGGATATTTTTCCATCTCTAGTTGATCTGGTTGGATATGAGAAATCAATTAATTCATGGGGAAGGAGTGTCTTTTCAACAAAAGGTTATCCTTTTTCAATACATTTTTCTGGAACTGTATACCATTTTTCATCTGAAAAATATACTCTGGTATTTGATGGTGATGATGTAATTGGAGTTTATGATTTGAATGATTATAATTTAAATTATAATCTCATTAATGATGAACAAATTGATTATTCTTTTGAGGAGAATTATGTTAAAGCTTTCATTCAAGATTATATGTCAAGAATTATTGATAAAAAATTAGATTAATCTACTTGATCAATTCAGGATATTTCATTTTAAACTTATTAATTCTAGGAGCTGACACATTCATTATATATGGATTATAAGGATTCTTTTTTTTATAATCTTGATGATAATCCTCTGCAACATAGAATTTATTAAATTTTTTAACTTCTGTGGTGATTTTATAGTATGTTTTAGTCTCAATTAACTTTTTGATGGCATTTTCAATTATTTCTTTTTCATTAAAGTTTTTATAAAAGGCGATTGATCTATACTGAGTTCCACTGTCAGGTCCTTGTCTGTTAAGTGTAGTTGGATCATGAGAGCCAAAAAAAACATTTACTAAAGTTTCATATGAAATTACATTAGGATCATATATTACTTCAATAGCTTCAGCATGTCCTGTTAATCCAGACATTACCTCTCTGTAAGTTGGATTTATTGTGTTTCCCCCAGAATATCCTGAATTAACTTCACTAACACCCTTTAAATTTTCGTATATACTTTCAACACACCAGAAGCATCCAGAAGCAAAATATGCGACTTTATTTTCTTGTTTAGTTTCATTAATATTTAAAATCAAAAGTAAAATTGATATTACAAAATAATTATTCATGTCTATTTTTTAAAAGTTCTTTATTAAAATTATCCCAAGATAAATTCTTTTTATGTTTTATAATATTGCTTATAATTTTTTTCTTGTTAGTATTCAACGCATAATTAATTTTATTGGATAAATTTTCGACAGATCTTTCAAATAAAAAACCAGTTTGATTATCAATGACATCCTCCTTTAGTCCATTTATATTTGAGCAAACTACTGGGGTTTCAAATTTAATAGATAATGGAATAATTCCACTTTGTGAAGCAGTTTTATATGGGAGAATAACTAATTCTGAGGCACTAAACCAATATTTTACATTATTATTTTTTACATATTCATTTTTGAAAATAATATTTTTTGAGATCCCTAATTTATCGATTAGAATTTTATATTTTTTTAATGAAATATAATTTTCTCCAACAATCATCAATTTTACATCATTATTTTTTTCTAATATTTTTGGAATTGAACGTATTAATAATTCCACACCTTTGTATTCTCTTATTAATCCAAAAAATAAAATATATCTATTTTTAACTTTTAATTTTAATCTTCGTTTAGCTTCATCTTCATTTATTTTGTTTCCGAATTTTTCAGGAAGTGGATGATATAAAGATCTTGCATTATAACTTGATGAAATATTCTTTATTTGATTTAAAACATTTTTAGAAAGCGTAAAAATATTAGTAAGACTAGATAGGTAAATTTTAAGTAATTTTTTTTCAAAAAATTTATTTTCATGAGAAATTGAATTATGAACTACTCCAATTTTCTTAATATTTTTTGTTAATTTATTTAGCGCATATAGACAAGGTGATAAAAAACCAGTCCAATAAGTTGAAATAATTAAGTCAGGGTTTAAACTATTTATTTTTTTTGCTACAAAAAACCAGTTTATTGGATTAATAGAATTTAGAATTTTTTTTGATTTTAAATCAACTCCATTGTTGTAATCAAATTGACTTTTTCCGGGAAATAATATTTTTGGGTATAATAACTTAAAATTTATGACTTCGACATTATGACCAGATTTTATTAAGCTTTGACATAGTTCTTGATTTGTATCGGAAATACCACCTCTAAATGGATAATATGGCCCTATTAGAACTATGTTCATGAGTTATTCAATCATTAAAAATTATCCAATCTCCTTTTTTAATCAGACTTTCAGCAACTTTAAATTTTATAGTTTTAGTTTCTCCATTTGAAACATTTTTAATAGTTACTTTTTCATTTCTTCCAATCTTTTTGACTTCTCTAACTACTGTTTCAACATAGTTGTTAGATTGGGATACTCCTTCACCAGCTTTTCTATTCCTTGATGCAATTTCGTCACTATTAAGAACTTCTTCTTTCGATGTATTAAATTTTTGTTGTCTTCTTATTCTTCTATCTTCTCTAATAGTAGCAGGGTCCTTTGAGGGTAATGTTCCATTAAATAAAAATAGAAGTATATCCTTATTGACTTTTTCAATCATAGATCCAAAAAGTTTATAAGCTTCCTCTTTATAAATTACAAGTGGGTCTTTTTGCTCATGTACCGCTAGTTGTACAGATTGTTTTAACTCATCCATTTTTCTTAAATGAACTTTCCAGGCTTCATCAATTATTGCAAGTGAAATATTTTTTTCAAAGTCATTTACAAGAGTTTTTCCTTTAGAGTTGTATGCATTTTCTAGGTTTGATACAACATTTAATGTTTTTTTACCATCAGTAAATGGTACAACAATTCTTTGAAAAGTATTTGAAGGGTTCTCATAAACACTTTTTATAACAGGATAAACTTTTTCAGCGCTAGAAATCATTTTTGAATTATAATGTTCAAACGCCCCAGAATATGTTTGAGTAAATAAGTCATTAACTTCTAAAGATTTGAATTCTTCTTCATTGTAACTAGATGGCAATGAAAAAAATCTAGCAATATCAAACTCATAATCCTTGAAATTATCAGAAATTTTACTGTTATTCACTATTATTTCGCAAGTATCATAAATCATTGTAGCAATATCTACTTTTAATCTTTCTCCTTGTAAACAGTGTTTTCTTCTTTTGTATATTATTTCTCTTTGGACATTCATTACATCATCATATTCAAGCAATCTTTTTCTAATTCCAAAATTGTTTTCTTCTACTTTCTTCTGCGCTCTTTCTATTGTTTTTGTCATCATTGAATGCTGTATTACTTCTCCCTCTTCTAATCCCATTCTGTCCATCATTTTAGCTACTCTATCAGATCCAAATAGTCTCATTAGATTATCCTCGAGTGAAACATAAAATTGAGAACTTCCAGGGTCACCTTGTCTTCCAGCTCGACCCCTTAGCTGTCTATCAACTCTTCTTGAATCATGTCTTTCTGTTCCAATTATCGCCAATCCACCATTATTTTTAATTTCATCAGAAATTTTAATATCAGTTCCTCTACCAGCCATATTAGTTGCAATAGTCACAATTCCAGCATTTCCTGCTTCCGAAACTATATCAGCTTCTTTTTTATGGAGTTTGGCATTTAAAACATTGTGTTTAATTTTTCTAATATTAAGCATTCTAGCTAATAATTCTGAAATTTCAACTGAAGTAGTACCTATTAAAACTGGTCTGCCTTGGTTCGATATCTCTGTTACGTCATCAATAACAGCATTATATTTTTCTCTTTTGGTTTTATAAATTAAATCATTTTGATCTTTTCTAGCTATTGGTTTGTTTGTAGGAATTTCAACAACATCTAACTTATATATATCCCAAAATTCTCCAGCCTCTGTAATAGCAGTTCCAGTCATCCCCGAAAGCTTATTATACATTCTAAAATAATTTTGTAATGTAATCGATGCAAATGTTTGTGTGGCATCCTCAATTTTAACATTTTCTTTTGCTTCAATCGCTTGGTGAAGTCCATCTGAATACCTTCTTCCGTCCATAATTCTTCCTGTTTGCTCATCAACAATTTTTACCTTATTGTCAATTACAACATATTCAGTATTCTTTTCAAATAATGTGTAAGCTTTGAGTAATTGGTTTAATGTGTGAATTCTTTCACTCTTAGTAGCAAAATCATTATAAACCTTTTCTTTTTCTTCAACTTCTATATTTAATTCTAAATTTTTATTCTCTATTTCTGCAAGTTCAATTGATAAATTTGGTAGAATAAAAAAGTTTGAATCTTCGTTTTTGTTAGAAATTGTATCAATCCCTTTATCGGTTAGTTCTATTTGATTATTTTTTTCATCAATTACAAAGTACAGGTCAACATCAACTTTTGGCATTTCTCGATTATTATCCTGCATGTAAAAGTTTTCAGTTTTCTGCAATAGCTGTTTAACCCCCTCTTGACTTAAATATTTAATAAGTGCAGTACTTTTTGGAAGTCCTCTATAAACTTGTAATAAATGGAATCCTCCTTCTTCTTTATTTCCTTCACTGATTAATTTTTTTGCTTTAGATAGAACTTGAGTTAGTAATTCTTTTTGTTTTCTGACTATATCATAAATTCTTGGCTTTAATTCATTAAACTCGTGTATATCACCTTTTGGAATAGGCCCCGAAATAATTAAAGGAGTTCTAGCATCATCAACTAAAACTGAGTCAACTTCATCTACGATTGAATATGCATGTTTTCTTTGTACTAAATCTTTGGAGGAGTGTGCCATATTATCTCTCAAATAATCAAATCCAAACTCGTTATTAGTTCCGTATGTTATGTCTGCATTGTAGGCTTTTCTTCTTTCTTCTGAATTTGGCGAGTGATGATCAATACAATCAATACTCAATCCATGAAATTCAAAAATAGGAGCCATCCATGCACTATCTCTTTTTGCCAAGTAATCATTTACTGTAACTAAGTGCACTCCATTTCCAGTAAGTGCATTTAAATAAACTGGAAGGGTCGCTACTAATGTCTTACCCTCACCTGTTTGCATTTCAGCTATTTTACCTCTGTGTAATACAATTCCACCAATTAATTGTACATCATAATGAACCATATCCCATGTAACTTCTTTTCCTGCTGCATTCCATTTATTTGACCATAATACATGGTCTCCAGCAGTTTTAACATATGTTTTTTCTGCAGAAAGTCTTAAGTCAAACTCGGAGGATTTAACCTTTATTTCGGAATTTTCTTTGAATCTTTTAGCAGTTTCTTTTACTACAGCAAATGCTTGGGGAAGTATTTCATTTAATGTTTCTTCAACTTTATTGTATGACCTTTCATTAATTTCATCAATTTCAGTATAGAAATTATCCTTCTCATCAATATTAGTAGATGATTCAATTTTTTTGTTAAGAGTTTTAATCTCTTGATTGAAGGAGGCTCTAGTTTGTTCGATTAAACTTTTAAAATAAATAGTTTTTTCTCTTAATTCATCATGACTTAAATTCGAAAATTCTTTCTCATAACTCAAAATTTCTTTTACAATACCCTCAACTTCCTTTAAATCCTTTTTTGATTTACTTCCAACAAAAACATTTAATATAGAATTTATAAAACTCATTTACTTATTATAATATGATCAAATTTAAACAAAAAAAAAGCCTCAAATGAGACTTTATGAAAGTTTTTAGAACTAATATTCATCTTCATTCCAAAGATAGTCATCTTCAGTGGGATAGTCTGGCCATATTTCGAGAATTGATTCATATGTTTCTTCTTCCTCCTCTTCAATTTCTTGTAAGTTTTCAATTACTTCAAGCGGAGCACCAGTCCTAATACAGTAATCGATTAGTTCGTCCTTATTTGCAGGCCAAGGTGCATCTGTTAAATAGGTAGCTAGTTCAAGAGTCCAGTACATAGTTTTTATTAAATAATAATTGCAAAAATAATTTTTTATATGACTCTCACAATATTTAATTTAATTATTTAATATTTATTTTTTTTTAGCAAAATAAAATAGGAAAACTATTAGAAAGAGAAAAAGTGAAATCCTGTAGATAAAGTCACCATAAATATTATAAAACGTAATCTTCTCAGAAACTTTAATTTCTCCAAAAATTACACCTTTTTTATTGTAAGGAATTGATTTAACAATATTGCCTCTACTATCAATTATTGCTGATATGCCAGTATTGGCACTTCTAATAATACTTCTTCTAGATTCAATTGCTCTTAGTCTAGATAGACTTAATAATTGTTTGTGTCCTTGCGAATCACCCCACCAACCATCATTTGTGATTATTGCTAAAAATTCTGCACCATTTCTTATATATTCATTGATGAATTCACCATACATTGATTCATAGCAAATTATAGGTGCAACCTTGAAATTGTTTTTGGTTTCGTATACAGTTCTTTCATTTTGAGATGCTCTCGACATTACTGTTCCTCCAAAATCTAAAAGAATATTTCCTAGTATTGGTTTTAAAACAGATTTGTAGGGTAGATTTTCGACTCCCACAACTAATTTAGATTTATGATATACTTGCTTTTTTTCTGAGTTAATAAAACTACTGTTGTATATATCAACCCATAAATTTTCTCGAATATAATTTGAGGTGATAGTTTTAGTTTCATTTGAGTTGTACGTTTTATAGAACTGGATACCGCTTAGTATTTGAGAATTTTTTTTTATTAAATAAGAGTTTAAATCTTTATAAAAAGGGGTATTGAAGAAGTTGTCTAGTAAGTAACCAGGGCTTTCAGAAAAATATGTTTCTGGTGTAACGATTAGTTTATTATTAAAATCTAATTCTTTAGTCGTTTCTTTAAACTGATCTAAAATTTCAAGATTAGTTCTTCCATATTTATCATTATAAGGATCTATGTTGGGCTGTATTACAGCAACTTCAACAGATCGACTATCATTTTTATGATTTTTATATATAAAAAGAGAAATTATAATAGGGATAGCGACTAAAATTAACCCAATAGAAAACAATTTTAAATATTTATAATTAAGTTGTCTATAGTTTTGATATGCTTTAAAAAAAATAATATTAATTAAGAGCACCCATAGAGTTCCACCAAAAGTTCCAGTATACTCGTACCATTGAACTAACATGTGCGACTCTGAAAATGCATTACCTATTAGTAATAATGGCCAAGAAAACTCCCAGTTTAAATTAAATTTTTCAAAAACTATCCAGGCACAAACAAAATAAATAAGTCCAAGTTTATTATTTAATTTTTTAGATATTAAACTGAAGGAGGTAAACAATAAAGACATTAACGTGGAGTATAAACAAATAGCGAATATCATTCCAAAAATAGTCGAGTTTATAAGCCACCAACTAGAAATTATATTCCAAAGAAAAAAGCAAATAAAACTATATGAAAAAACTTTAATTATTGACTCATTTCTGATTGAAAATTCAACAAAAAGAATAGGAACAAATGCTATAAAAATTAAATAAACAAATCCATAAGTAGGCCATGAAAAGCCTAATAGTAAACCAGAAATAATGCTATAAATAATAAGTTTTTTATTCAATTTTTTTGTTTTAACTGTAAAATATTTCAAGTTATGAAAAACACAATAGTGAACATACAATAAATTAAAAACTTTCTGTTGACTAAAAATGTCTAAATTTATATTGTGAAAATATTGAATTTTATTCCAAATTTCTTCACACTTGCAAATTTATTTGTTGGGTGTGTTGCTGTTGTTTATGGTGTAATGGGGGATCTCAACACTTTAGCGATTCTGGTTTCTATTGGACTAGTATGTGATTTTTTTGATGGTTTTTTTGCAAGATTACTTAAGGTTGATTCTGATATTGGTGTACAATTAGATTCTTTATCAGACCTTGTTACTTTTGGTCTTACCTCATCCATAGTAATGATGCATTTAATTAAAAATTCTACTTTTATTATTGAAAATAGTTCTGTTTTTTATGCCAATCAAATTCCTGTTATTGCTTTTTTAATCACTTTGGCATCTTCATATAGATTAGCTAAATTTAATATTGGTGATAAAAATTTAGAATTCAGCGGTTTACCAACTCCTGCAAATGCAATTTTCATTGTATTTCTACCTTTTTTTATAGAAAAATTTGAGTTCTTAATTTTATTCAAAAATATATACTTTCTAATTTTTATTGTTTTATTATCATCATACATGCTGATTTCTAATTATCCTATGATGTCTTTAAAATTAAAAAACTTAAATTTTAACCAAAATAAAATTCTATTAATAATATTATTAATTTCCCTTACTCTACTAATAATTTATGGAGTTGCATCCTTACCAATTATAATTATTATATATATATTGGTTAATTTTATAAGGTTAGTATTCTAGTTTTTTCTTTCTAAATTCAAAATTTTGGCCCAGATAAACTTTTCTAACTAATTCATCTTTTGCTAAATCCTCAGGGATTCCAGATTTCAAAATATTTCCTTCAAACATTAAATAGGTTCTATCAGTAATAGCTAATGTTTCTTGCACATTGTGGTCAGTTATTAGAATGCCTATTTTTCTTTTCTTTAAGTGTGAGATAATTTTTTGAATGTCTTCAACAGCGATTGGATCTACACCAGCAAAAGGTTCATCTAGTAAAACAAATTTTGGATCAGTAGCTAGAGCTCTTGCTATTTCTGTTCTTCTTCTCTCACCACCTGAAAGTAAATCTCCTCTGCTTTTTCTAATTTTTTGTAAGTTAAACTCATCTAATAGTAACTCTAATTTAGATTTTTGTTCATCTTTAGATAAGTCAGTTAATTCTAAAACAGCTTTAATATTATCTTCGATGGAAAGTTTTCTAAAAACAGAAGCCTCTTGAGCTAAGTAACCTATACCTTTTTGAGCTCTTAGATACATTGGAAATTGTGTTATCTCATCATTATCCAAAGATATATTTCCGCCATCTGGTTTAATTAATCCAACAATCATATAAAAACTTGTAGTTTTTCCAGCTCCATTAGGTCCTAGTAATCCTACTATTTCACCCTGATTTACTTCAATTGTAATATCATTAACAACTTTTCTCCCTTTGTAAGATTTATAAATTCCTTTTGCCGTTAATTTCATTTTTTGGTTATTTGATTTTCTTTTTTTATTACAAATCTAGAAATATAAATACTTATTTGATATAATATCACTATTGGAATAGCAACTATTATTTGACTTGCAACATCAGGTGGAGTAATAATTGCAGATAAAGTTAAGACGATAATTAGTGCAAATTTTCTGTATTTAATCATCACTTCAGGTGTGACTAACCCAACTTTTGTCAAAAAGTAAACAATAATGGGTAATTCAAAAATTAGTCCAGATGCTATTACAGAGGCTCTAACCAATCCAACGTAACTATCTAAATCAAAATCATTAAAAATTTCAGTACTAACGCTGTATGATCCCAAGAAATTAATTGAAAGTGGAGTAACTATATAATATCCAAAAAGTACCCCTAAAAAAAATAAAAAAGATGAAATAAAAATAAACCCTTTTGCATTACTTTTTTCATTTTCATATAATCCTGGACTTATAAAACTCCAAAATTGATAAATAACATATGGAAAAGATAAAATAAAACCAGCTGTAATTGACATCCAAATGTGTGCAGAAAACTGACCAGACATAGTTCTACTTTGTATTCTAAATGGCATTTCGTTTATACAAAAGCTGTCATCAAAGCCAAGCCAATTTGAAATATTGCAAAGTAATTCATAAGTGAAAAAATCTATTTTTTTTGGTCCAAATAAAACTTGATCAAATATGAAATCTTTAGCAATAAACGCTAAAGAACCTGTAATTAAAATAGCAAATACAGATCTAATTAAGTGCCATCTTAAATCTTCAAGATGATCTAAAAAAGACATTTCTTCAGTTATGTTTTTTTTCATTAAGCTAGACCTTCATTGATTATGTTGTGTAAATGTATCAGACCAGCATAATCATCATTTTTGACAACTACTAGTTGAGAAATCTTTTTTTGATTCATTATCTCAAGTGCTTCAGAAGCTAAAATATCTGATTTTATAGTTAATGGATTTACTGACATTATATCTTTTGCTATACATTGATTTAATTTTTGTTTTTTTGAGAACATTCTTCTAATATCACCATCTGTAATTATTCCAATTGGTTTTTTATTTTTAGTAATAACTGCAGCACCCAAAAGATTTTTAGAAATAATATCAATAATTGTTTTAAAATCATCATTTTCAGACAATTCAGGTTTAAGATTTTTGTCTAAAATATCACTAACTTTTAGGTATAATTTTTTTCCAAGAATTCCACCTGGATGATGTTTTGCAAAATCCTTTTCATTAAATCCGTTTAAATAAGATAGACAAATAGCTAAAGCGTCTCCAATAACTAGCTGAGCAGTTGTACTGGTGGTAGGGGCTAAATTGTTAATACAGGCTTCTTTTTCAATAAAACAATTTAAAAAGTAGTTTGAGTTTTTTGCTAAAAAAGAATCTTTATTTGATGTAATCGAAGCAATTTTTATTGATCGTTGTTTTAAAAATGGGAGCAGATTTTTAATTTCAGGTGTATTTCCACTTTTGGAAATCAATATCAATATATCATCTTTTTGTACAACTCCAAGGTCACCGTGTATTGCCTCAGCAGCGTGCATAAAAATTGATGGTGTTCCAGTAGAGTTAAGGGTTGCGACAATTTTCATGCCTATTATTGCACTTTTACCAATTCCACTTACAATAACTCTACCCTTAGATTGATGAATATCATTTACAACATACTCAAAATCTTTAGTGAGTTGACTAGTAAGAGCAAGCACTGCATTACCTTGATTATTAAAACTCTCTTTTGCTATCTCTAAAATATTTTTTTTTGAACTCAAGTTTGTTTTTTTTAATAGTCTTTAAAATGTTATATTTAGATAACAAAGGTACAAAATACCTGTTTAAGAAAATTAATGTCATCAAAATTAGACTTAAATAAAGAATTAAAATCTTTATTCGGGTTTTCTAAATTCAAAGGAGATCAAAAGTTAATAATTTCATCACTCTTAAATAAAAAGAGTTTAATGGTTATAATGCCTACTGGGGCAGGTAAATCTTTATGCTTCCAATTACCAGCTCTTTTATCAGAGGGAACAGCTTTAGTGGTTTCTCCATTAATTGCTCTAATGAAAAATCAAGTAGATGTTATCAGAGGGATTTCCTCTAGTGATGATGTAGCTCATGTTTTAAATTCTTCATTAAATAATTCACAGGTAAATAATGTAAAGAATGATATTATTAAAGGAAATACTAAGCTGCTTTATGTTGCTCCAGAATCATTAGCTAAAGAAGACTACATTGAATTTTTAAGTAAAATAAATATTTCATTTTTAGCAGTTGACGAGGCACATTGTATTTCAGAATGGGGTCATGATTTTCGTCCAGAATACAGAAATTTAAAATCTATTTTAGATAGAATTAATAATAAGATTCCAATAATTGCTTTAACCGCCACAGCAACTAGTAAGGTTCAAGATGATATTGTTAAAAATTTAGGAATTAAAAATGCTGAAGTTTTTAAATCATCATTTAATAGACCCAATTTATTTTATGAGATTAAACAAAAAACCGAAGATGTAAATAGGGATATAATTTCTTTTATAAAACAAAGAGAGGGTAAATCAGGTATCATTTATTGTCTGTCAAGAAAAAATGTCAATGAATTATCTCAAGTTTTACAGTTGAACAATATAAATGCTCTTCCTTATCATGCAGGATTAGATTCTAAAGTAAGGGTTAAAAATCAAGATATGTTTTTAATGGAAGAATGTAACGTAATTGTTGCTACAATTGCATTTGGAATGGGTATTGACAAACCAGATGTCAGGTATGTGATTCATCATGATATTCCTAAAAGTCTTGAGAGTTACTATCAAGAAACAGGACGAGCAGGCAGAGATGGTGGAGAAGGACATTGTTTAGCATTTTATTCTCACAAGGATATTGAAAAATTGGAAAAATTTATGTCTGGTAAAACCGTTGCGGAGCAAGAACAAAGTTTTTCTTTACTAGATGAAATGGCAGCTTATGCAGAAACATCTATGTCAAGGAGAAAATTCTTATTAAATTATTTTGGAGAAGATTTTGACGAATTAAAAGGTGAGGGGGCTTTAATGGATGATAATATGAAAAATCCTAAGCCTAAAAAAAAGGTTAATGATGAAGTTATTACAGTTATTAAATTAATTCAACATACAAAAGAACAATATAGAATAAAAGATTTAGTCGCTTACATTACTGGAAAAGAAAATAATTTATTAAGATCACATAAGGTTATTGAAAATAAACTTTTTGGATGTGGAAAGGAAAAAGATTCTGTTTTTTGGAACTCATTGATTAGACATCTATTAGTAAATAAGCTAGTAGAAAAAAATATTGAGTCTTATGGCGTTTTGAAATTGAATGATATTTCACTTAATTATTTAAATGAACCAACTGATTTTTATATTTCAGAAAATCACAAATATGATTCGAAAAAAACTATTTCTATAAGCTCTGTATCAAAACCCATTAACGATAAGGGCCTATTTAAAATTCTTGTTTCTGAGAGAAAAAGAATTGCAAAACATAAAAACATTCCTCCTTATGTTATTTTCCAGGAATCTTCCCTTGAAGAAATGTCATTAAAATATCCAATAAATAATGAGGAGTTGAGAAATATAAATGGGGTAGGTGAAGGTAAGGCTAAAAAATTTGGAGATTCATTTTTAAAAATTATTTCTGACTATGTAAAAGAAAATGAAATTACCCGACCTGAGGATTTAATAATAAAAACAAGTGGATTAAATTCTTCTCTCAAGATGTTTTTAATTCAAAGTATTGATAGAAAAATACCGATTGAAGATATAGCCAGTAATAAAAGTTTAGATTTAAATGATATTATTAAAGAATTAGAGACTATTGTTTTTTCTGGAACTAAAATAAATATAGATTACATGATAAATGATTTTTTTGAAGAAGAACAGCAAGAGGAGTTATATGAATTTTTTATTGAAACTGAATCTGATGATATTAATATTGCAATTGAAGAATTCCAAGATGAATATGAAGAATCTGATTTGAGATTGTATAGATTAAAATTTATAAATGATGTCTCAAATTAAATTCAATATTCTTACCTATATTTTTAAAGTTTAAATTATCTTGCGCATTAAATTTTCATAAAAATTATACAAATGCAAGAAGGTATATACGCCAAGATTAAAACTAATAAAGGAGAAATAACTTTAATTTTACACTATGATAAAACACCTGGAACTGTAGCTAATTTTGTTGGCCTGTCTGAGGGAAAAATTAAAAATTCTCAAAAAGCTATTAATAAGCCGTTTTACGATGGTTTAGAATTCCATAGAGTGATTCCTGATTTTATGATTCAAACAGGTTGTCCGCACGGTTCAGGAACTGGTGATCCAGGGTATAAATTCGATGATGAATTTCACCCGGATTTAAGACATGATAAACCAGGTATTTTATCAATGGCAAATTCTGGAAAATCAACTAACGGTAGTCAGTTTTTTATTACTCATGTTCCAACTCCTTGGCTAGATAATAAACATACCGTATTTGGAGAAATTATTGAAGGTCAAGATATAGTAAATCAAATAGAACAAAACGATAAAATAGAATCTTGTTCAATTATTAGAATAGGTAAAAAAGCTGAAAATTGGGATGCAGTTAAAAACTTTGAATCTTTTAAACAGATTAAAGAAAAAATAATTAAAGAAAATCTCTTGAAAGAAAAAATATTGATAGATGAGCTTTCTAAAGATTTTGATGTTACTCCCTCAGGTTTAAGATATCAAATTATAAATCCTGGTAACGGAGATTCACCTAAAAAGGGTGATACTGTAAAAGTTCATTACAAAGGAATGTTATTGGATGAAACTGTTTTTGATTCATCATATAAAAGAGCTCAGCCGATAGAATTTAATGTTGGGATTGGTCAAGTAATTAAGGGATGGGATGAAGGTATAATGCTTTTAAAAAAAGGAGACAAAGCAAAGTTTATTATTCCTTCAGATTTAGCTTATGGAGAAGCTGGGGCAGGTGGAGTAATTCCATCAAATGCAACTTTAATTTTTGAGGTTGAATTACTTTAGTTTTTCCACTTTATATTGCATCCAATACTAGGTTTTTGGTTTATGGTTATAGATCTAGAATTTATAATGCTTTCAAAAACTTCTCTAATGTCTTTTCCATTTAGTGGAATATCATTTCCTGGTCTTGAATCATCTAATTGCCCTCTGTAAACTAGTTCTTTATTTTTATCAAAAACAAAAAAATCAGGTGTACAAGCAGCATCATAATTTCTTGCAACTTTTTGACTTTCATCATATAAATATGGGAAGGGATATTTTTCTTCCAAAGCAACTTTTTTCATTCTTTCAGGGGAATCTTCAGGATAATTTTCAACATCATTACTAGAAATTGCTATAAATTTAATTCCCAATTTGTCATAGACGTTAGCAATTTCTACAATTTGCTTATTAACATACTTTACAAAAGGACAATGATTACAAATAAACATAATCATTGTAGCTTTTGCTCCAAAAAGAGTTTTGGATTTTAATATTGAATTGGAAACTACATCAAGAAGTTCAAACTCAGGTGCTTTAAAACCAAGAGGCACCATTACTGAGGGTGTTCTAGCCATAAAAAACTTTTTTTCAAATTTAAATCTATTTTATATAAATTGCACATTATTTTATTAATATGCATGAATTAATAAACTATTTCGAAAATATTTCTTCATTACATAGATCAATCATTTTGGTTGGTGGAATTACATTATTTTGGTCAATAGAATCTATAATTCCTTTATTTAACTTTAATTATAAGAAATTTAAACATGCCTTACCTAATTTCTTTTTTACATTAACTACAATCATCGTTAATTTTTCATTGGCTTTTATTTTACTTTTAGTTTCTGATTGGGTAACTGAAAACAATTATGGTTTACTAAATTATGGGCAATTTTTACCACTTTCTCTTTACATAATTTTTGGAGTTTTATTTTTAGACTTAATTGGAGCTTATCTCCCCCATTATGTTCAACATAAGGTAAAGTTTTTGTGGAAAATACACTTGGTTCACCATTCTGATCATAAAGTTGATACAACTACTGCAAATCGACATCATCCTTTCGAAAGTGTAGTACGGTATCTTTTTACGCTTCTAGGTGTTGCTATATTAGGAGCAAATATGGGACTTGTTTTTTTATATCAATCTCTTTCTGTTGTCTTATCTCAATTTAATCATGCAAACATAAACATAAGCCCTAAAATTGATAAGTTTTTAAGTTTTTTTATTGTTACACCTAACATGCATAAAGTACACCATCACTATGTAATGCCATATACAGACTCAAACTATGGGAATATTTTTTCTTTTTGGGATAGATTGTTTGGAACTTTTAAATCTCTAAATCCATCAAAAATAATTTATGGAGTTGATACATTTTTTAATGAGAAAGAAAATGAAAGTATTAAAAGTTTACTTTTAAGGCCATTTGAAGAATCCAGAGCTCCAACCAAAAAATAAACTACATTATTTTAGCAAAAAATATAGCATTCATCATGAGTTTATTTGTGCCATACCAAAAAGCTCTGAAGTTTGTGTTTTCAGTGAAAATATTTACATTTCCTTTTTTAAGTTTATGATTTACAAAAGGTCTAGAATTTACGATAGATTTCATGTTGTATTTTGAAATATATCCGCTAATTAATGTGTTTTCTTTTGAATATTTGATAGGATTATTAAAACCTATTTCATCATTTTCAATATAAATATTAGTATTTCTAAATATTGATAAATCTTTTTTATAATAGCCATAATTTATTGGATGGCTTAGGTCTAACTCAACATTAAAGATAGCTCCACTTGTTAGTTGTGCACCATAAAACTTATTTTTGTCTACAAATTTTACATTTTTAGGTAATGGTTTGTTTTCAATAAATTTTATTTTCAAGAAATTATTTTTACTAAGCCACTTTGAGGCATTTCTAAAACCAATTAAATTTCCACCATTTTCAACCCAACTCTTTAATATATCAATGGTTTTATTATTTGAGTAAGAGCCATTTACAAAAATTAGCGTGTTATACTTATTTAAATCAATCTTTGATAATGTATTATAATCTAGCTTGGTTGTGGGAATTTGATATCTTGTATCTAGCAAGTGCCAAATTTCACCTGCATCATAGCTGTTCACTCCGTTACCAACAATTAATCCAATTTTAGGAATATTGATATTTTTAAAATCATTGCTCCCAAGGTCAATTCCATCAGTTCTACTAGAGTTTAACCCATAAAAATCTATTCCAGTTTCTTTTGAGATTTGTTCAATACATTCATTTATTTCATCACTGCTTTTATTTTGGCCACTGACTGGAATTAATATTGATCCATAGCTAAAGTTCATTTTATTTACCGAGAATTTATCTGTAGCAACTTTAACTTTAATTCCTTTTTCTAATAACATAAAAAGTGCTTTGGGAGTGTAGTAATCATCCCAAGAAAAAACATATGCATAATCACTTTTTGAAACAACAGATCCTTTTGGTTTTGTAAATTCAAAATCTTCAAGTTTATCGTTTATTTTTGAATGGGTATATTCAAGATTAAAAGAATTGAGAAAAGACCATGCTGAAACATCATAAAACAAACTGTCTTTAAATGTCTTTTGATTATTTACAATTGCACTTAATAATCTTCTATTTTTCTGATTTTTTGGAATTAAAAAAGAATGATTTTTTTTAAAATTTATTCCATTTATAATCTTATTTTCTTTTAATTTTTTTGTTTTAATTCGATGTCTTTTTAAAATTTCATGAAAGTGGTATAATTTTGATTTATCTTTCATATCACCAACAACTATATATTCATTCTCTTTGTTTTTTTTGTGATTAAAAAAATTGTATTGATAATCAAGTAATTCATTTTTTAAATCAACTGTAGCTTGCAATGAGGAAATGGATGTTAAAAGCTGATTTTTTATTGTAAAGGGAAAAGAAATATTTCCATTTATGCTCTCTTGAAGATGCCCTCTTGAACTTCCTTGTTCGAACAATATTCCAATACCTCCATTAATATCAGGGAAGGTTGAACCTTTTCCATAATAAAAATCATCATAATCCTCTTCGCTATAGAAGAACGACCCATTATCACTCAAAATTCTTTCGTGATATTTTCCAATTTTAGCTGTAAGTTCTTGATTTTCATTTGGTGTTAAAGGATTTACTCTTGAGGGTACGCCTGGTTGATAAAAAAAAGTTGAATTTGTTCCCATTTCGTGGTGATCAGTTAACACATTTGGATACCAATCATGAAAAGAATTTATTCTAGCTTTTGATTCTGGTAATTGCACAGGAAGCCAGTCTCTGTTCATATCAAACCAATAATGATTTGTTCTTCCTTTTGGCCAGTTTTCATTGAACTCTCTGTCGTTGTTATCAGGATTTAAATTTCCACTTTTATTTATATTAACCCAGTTTGCAAATCTTTGTAGACCATCAGGATTCATTGAGGGGTCTAGTAGTATTATAGAATTGTCTAATTGGTTTTTCAGTTTTTCGTTTTCTGATGCAGCTAAATAGTAAGCGTAAAGCAAAGCTGCATTACTTCCGCTTGGTTCATTTCCATGTATTGAATAACCTTGATAAATAACTACAGGACGATCATAAAAGTTAGATTTTTTATTTTTTAAATCTATTTGATTAAGATGATTTTTTCTAATCTCATTTAAGTTTTTATGATTGTTTTTTGAGGTTATTGTTAGCAATATTAGAGGTCTACCTTCAAAACTATTTCCTCTATTTTCAATACTTACTCTTTCTGAAGATTCAGCTAAAGAATACATATAGTTAACTAGCCTGTCGTGGCTAACATGAGATGCCCCAACTTCACCTTGGTTCAGAAGAAACTCACTTGGTTTGGGAATATTTGGATTAAAAGAAGTTGAAAGATCTCCAAAGTAATAATGAAGATTATGGTTTTCTTGAGAAAATAAATTAATACTTATAAATAAAATAAAGTAGTAAGCTATCTTCATAGATTTTTATTTATATGTCGTCAAAATCTACGTCAGTAAAGTTTTCCTTGGTCTCATCTTCCTTTTTTTCTTCACTTACTTTTTCAGAATCAATAGTTTCTTCTTTTTTGTAGTCTTTTTGATGAATCTCACTAATAACCTCGAGGCCTTTTTCATCAATAATATATTGGGTCATTTCTTTTAAAAGGTCAGAAAATCCGTGAAAGTCTTCTTTATATAAATATATTTTATGTTTTTTAAAATAAAAAGAACCATCTTCATTGGTGAATTTTTTACTTTCTGAGATTGTCAAGTAGTAATCCCCAGCCTTTGTAGACCTAACATCAAAAAAATATGTTCTTCTTCCAGCTCTTAAAATTTTAGAGTAAATATCTTCACTGGCATTGTATTTTTTTTCTTCCATAATAGATTATTTAAATCCAAAAATGAATAAAAAAAATAAACTCACCAAATATTAATTAATTTCTTTTTTTTTTGATTGCTTGGTGTAAATTGAAAAATAAGATTTTTTTTCTTTCATCAATTCTTCATGAGTTCCAAAACTTTCAATAAATCCTTTGTTTAAAACTATAATCTTATCACAATTTTTAGATGTAGACACTCTGTGAGTTGAGATGATAACAGTTGTTTTCTTGGTCTTGTTTTCTATATTACTAATGATTTTTTCTTCTGTTTCAGTATCCACAGCAGAAAGGCTATCATCAAGTAGCAAAATGTTTGGTTTCTTTATTATTGCTCTAGCAATGGCTAGTCTTTGTTTTTGACCACCCGATAGGTTTACACCTCTTTCTCCAAGTAAAGTATTAAATCTATCTTTAAAATCATTAATATCATCAAATAAACATGCTATTTTTGCACTTTCAATAACTTCATCTTTAGAAGCTTCTTGTTTTCCAAATTTTATATTGTTTGCTATTGTATCAGAGAATAAGAATGTGGATTGTGGAACATAACCTATGTATTTCCTTAAATCAGTAAGGTTAATATTTTTAGTATTAGCATTATCAATTAAAATATTTCCATAATCTGGTTTATATACTCCAGAAATTAATTCTAATATGGTAGATTTACCTGATCCAACATCACCCATTATGGCAACCGTTTCACCGCGTTTGACATTAAAGGAAATATTATTTAATGCCTTGATTTTTGTCTCTTTAAATATGAAAGAGATATTTTCAAAAGTTACATCACCATTTATTTGAAGAGGTTTATTAAATTCATTTAATTTATCAACTGGTGTATTTAGAAATTCGTTAATTCTTTTTTGAGAAGCTTCAGCTTGTTGAATTATTGAAGTTACCCAGCCAACAGTTGCAACAGGCCAGGTTAACATAGTAACATATATTATAAACTCAGCTAAAACTCCTAACTCAATTTCGCCGTTCATATATTGTATTCCTCCTATGTATATAACTAGGATATTACTAATGCCAATTAATAAAATCATCAAAGGAAAGAACCATGACTGAACTTTTACCAAAGACATGTTTTTGTTCTTGCTTTCACCAGCAATAAGTTGAAGATTTTTATTAATAACATTTTCAAGGGTATATGTTTTTATAATTTTAACTCCAGAAAATGATTCCTGAGTAAATGTTGTTAATTTTGAAAGATACTCTTGAACAATTTTACTTCTAATATTAATTATCTTACTTATTTTATATATAATTAGCGATAGTAAGGGT
The DNA here is from genome assembly GCA_902559035.1 of uncultured Bacteroidota bacterium. Lineage (GTDB taxonomy): Bacteria > Bacteroidota > Bacteroidia > Flavobacteriales > Flavobacteriaceae > MAG-121220-bin8. The sequence goes on along the minus strand of CACEGG010000013.1, from coordinate 7,039 downwards.
AGAGGGAGTAATACGTACATTGTTAATTTAGGGGCAACGCTTATCATATAAGAGATCACTATTATGAATAATGTAACGGTATTAATTGTGTACATAATCGCAGGTCCAACATACATTCTAACTTTACTTACATCCTCACTTATTCTATTCATCAAGTCTCCAGTTCTATTATTTTTATAAAAATCATAGTTAAGCAATTGGTACTTTTTATAAATAATATTTTTTAAATCAAATTCAATAAATCTTGAAACATTAATGATCATTTGCCTCATAATAAAAGTGAATATCCCAGCTAAAATGGCAGAACCAACTATTAATAAAATATTTAATAAAAGCCTTTGTTTTAAAATTTCTATTTCAATTGAGGAAGAAAGAACGTAGTTTTCAATTAATGTTATTGAATTTCCAACTAGATTGGGAGCTACTAGAGCAAAAATTCTAGCAGTCACCGTTATAAAAAATCCTATGACAAGCTTGATTTTATATTTAAATAAAAATTTATTAAGGAACTTTAATTCTTTCATTTTGGTGTTACCAAATATACATCAATGTTCATGCAATTCTTGGGATTGTTTGTTGAGATTTTAAAAAATAACATTAATTTTACTTCAAATTAAAGTTCTTTAAAATGTTAAATAGACGTCAGCTAAGGATAAAGGCACTTGAAGTTGTTTACGCATATGATAAATCAATTGAAAAAAACATTGACTTTCAAATTAAATATTTTTTAAAATCCAATCACAATTTTTTTAAGTTATACATTACTTGTTTCTCTTTGATTAAAGAATTGTATAGAAAAGCCAACGAATTAAATTTAAAGAATAAAAAAAAATATTTAAATAATGAAAACGATATTTCATTAGAAAAATTTTGTTCTAATACCATCCTAAGAAGAATTTTTAACGATGATTATCTTTCTCAAAAAATTGATGATTTTAAAATAGACTATTGGGAGAATCATTCTGAATTAATTTCTTCAATTTGGAAAGAGATTTTAGAAAGTGATTTTACATCTAAATATTTGAATGATACAAATATTTCTTTTGAAAATGATAAATCCTACATTACAAACCTATACAGAAAAATTATCGCTTCAAATAAAAAACTATATGAGTTTTTTGAAGACAATGAAATCTCATGGATCAATGATTTGCCTTTAATAAATTCCTTGGTTTTGAGTTCCTTAAAAAACAACAATAAAAACTCTAATAAAATTGTTTTGATGAAAGATATTTATAAAAACAAAGAAGACGCTGATTTTGGAGTTAGTTTGATCAAAAAAGTTATAGAAAACAAAGAGTCTTTAGAAAAAGAAATTTCTAATATTACTTTAAATTGGGATAATGATAGAATAGCTCAAATAGATTTAATTCTTTTACAAATGTGTCTTTCAGAATTTTTATATTTCAAGTCAATTCCTGTGAAAGTTTCAATAAATGAGTATTTAGAGATTGCCAAAGAATATTCAAGTAAAAAAAGTAATGTATTCATAAATGGAATTTTAGATAAGTTGTCCAAGAATCTTATGAAAGAAGGATTATTAAAAAAGAATAAAAGAGGTTTGCAATAATTTATTATTTTTGAATAGATATAAATTAAATTATGAAAATAACAAAAACAGACATTAGATTATCAATATATACTTTTTTGATCGCTTTTATGATCTCATTTCTTCTAACATCTTGTGAGACTGATCCATCAAAAAAAATTAAAGAACAAAATGTTGAACTAACTAAGGAAAGATTAAAGAATACAGGAGATTTTCCTGTTATAGAATTTGATAAAAATAATCATGATTTTGGAGAAATACAGGAAGGTGAAATTGCTGAAACAGAGTTTAGGTTTACAAATGTTGGTAAATCTGATTTAATTATTTCTGATGCATCAGGAAGTTGCGGATGTACGGTGCCTGATTATCCAAAGAATTCTCCAATCAAACCTGGTGAAAGTGGTAAAATTATTGTAAAGTTTGATTCTAACAATAGACCTGGAATGCAAAGAAAAGCAGTTACTTTAATTACTAACACATCCAAGGGTAAACAAATATTAAATATTAAATCGATTGTAATACCAAAATCATAACATATGGATTTTACAGCAATATTATTATTTGGAGGAGCACTTTTCTTTTTAATGATTTTAGGTCCAATGCGACGCCAGAAAAAAGAAAAAAATTTTTTAAATGGATTAAAAAGAGGTGATAGAGTTATTACCAAAAGCGGAATGCATGGAAAAATTATTGAAGTTGTGGATGGAAGTGATACTTGTGTTCTTGAAACTATGGCTGGTAAAATTAGATATGAGGTCTCAGCTATTTCTTATGAGATGAGTATTAAATTAAATACAAAACCAAAAAAGAAGTAATTTTTAAAAATTGATATATAGATTATTACTTAGACCAATTCTTTTTCAATTTGATGCTGAAAAAGTACACGACTTTACTTTTATGTGTCTAAGTTTTTTTGGAAAAATTCCTTTCTTATTTTCTTTTATTAAATTTCTTTATAAACCAACAAATTCTAAGTTAGAAACTAATTTGTTTGGAATTAAATTTCCAAGTCCTGTTGGTTTAGCTGCTGGTCTTGATAAGAATGCAAAATTAATTAATGAATTCTCAAGTTTAGGATTTGGTTTTATTGAAATTGGAACAGTTACTCCAAAGCCTCAAGATGGAAATCCTAAAAAACGATTGTTTAGATTATTAGATGATAAAGCAGTTATTAATAGAATGGGTTTTAATAATGATGGAGTTGAAAAAATTGCTTCAAGATTAAAAAACAGAGGAAATATTATTATTGGTGGAAATATTGGAAAAAACAAAAATACTCCTCTAGAAAAAGCAAACACTGATTATTTAATTTCTTTTGATTATCTCTTTGATTACGTTGATTATTTTGCAGTAAATGTTAGCTCACCAAATACAGAAAATTTGAGAGATTTACAGCACCAGGACAATTTAAAGTCACTTTTAAATTCCATTCAAAAAAATAATAAATCGAGAAGTCAACCAAAACCAGTTTTACTTAAAATAGCACCAGATTTAAATGAAACACAATTATTAAACATTATTAAAGTTGTTGAAGATACTGGTTTAGATGGCATAATTGCTACTAATACAACTTTAGAGAGAAATAATCTTAAATCTGATAATGATTTAGTTAATCAGAAAGGGGGTCTAAGTGGAGCTCCATTAAAGGATAGGTCCACTCAAGTCATTAAATTTATACATAAATCATCAAAAGGGAAGATTCCAATTATTGGAGTTGGAGGAATTATGAGTCCCTCTGATGCTTTAGAAAAAATTAAAGCTGGAGCTTCCTTGGTTCAGCTATATTCAGGTTTCATTTATAGTGGTCCAGGTCTTGTTAAGCAAATAAATAATACAATACTTAATTATAGATTAAACTACTGATCTAAATTTTTTATATTTAATAAAAAATATTGTTTTTTGAAAAAAATAGACAACTACATTGCAAGATCTGAAACTGATTATAACCGTCTCTACTCCAGTAGTTTAGCTAATCCCGAATTTTTTTGGAATCAAATAGCTGAAACTTTTTTGTGGAAGAAGAAATGGACTAAAACTCTTGAATATGATTTTAATAAACCAGAATTTAAATGGTTTCTTAATGGAAAGTTAAATATTACGGAAAATTGTTTGGATAGACATTTGCTAAACGATCCAGAAAAAACTGCAATTTTATTTGAGCCAAATGATCCTTATCAAGAATCTGAGAAAATTAGTTATAAGGAATTACACAAACGTGTTTGTGTTTTTGCTAACGTTTTGAAAAATAAAAATATTAAGAAAGGAGACAGAGTATGTATCTATATGCCAATGGTTCCTGAATTAACAGTTGCTGTTTTAGCTTGTGCTCGAATTGGGGCAGTTCATTCAGTTGTTTTTGCAGGTTTTTCATCAACCGCTCTTGCAGCAAGGATAAACGATGCTGAATGTAAGGCTTTATTAACTGCTGATGGTAGTTTTAGAGGCTCCAAGATTATAGATTTAAAATCAATAGTTGACCAAGCATTACTGGAGTGTCAGTCAATAGAATCTACAATTGTGTTTAAAAGAATTGGAAGCGATGTAACTATGAATAATAATGAAACCTGGTGGCATGATGAAATCAATGGGGTTTCAGATTATTGTGAAGCAGAGGAAATGGACTCGGAAGATATGTTATTTATTCTATATACTTCTGGATCTACAGGAAAGCCAAAAGGAATGGTTCATTCATGTGGAGGATACATGGTATATTCTACTTACACATTCTTAAATGTATTTCAATATCATCCAAGTGATATATATTGGTGTACCGCCGATATCGGTTGGATTACTGGTCATAGCTACATTGTTTATGGCCCATTATTAGCTGGAGCAACATCAGTAATGTTTGAAGGTGTTCCTTCGTACCCAGATTATTCTAGGTTTTGGAATATTGTGGAAAAACATAAAATAACACATTTTTATACCGCCCCCACAGCTATTAGGGCTTTGGCCAAACACCCTGTTTCTTTAGTAGATGATAATAACCTTTCTTCACTTAAGGTTCTTGGAACAGTTGGTGAGCCGATTAATGAAGAGGCATGGAACTGGTATGATAAAAATATAGGTAAATCAAAATGTCCAATTGTTGATACTTGGTGGCAGACTGAAACAGGTGGTATAATGCTTTCATCTCTAGCTGGTGTTACAGATGATAAGCCTACATATGCTACAAAACCAATGATTGGAATCCAACCTGTTTTATTGGACAATAATGGAAAAGAAATTTCAGAGTTTGATAAAGAAGGAATTTTAGCTATAAAGTATCCTTGGCCATCAATGGCAAGAACTATATATGGAAATCATCAGAGATATAAGAATGTATATTTTGCTGCTTACCCAGGTTATTATTTTCCTGGAGATGGAGCTTTAACAGATAGTAAGGGGAATTATAGAATTACAGGAAGAGTTGATGATGTTGTTATTGTTTCAGGTCATAATTTAGGAACAGCACCAATTGAGGATGCTATAAATCTTCACGAAAATGTTGTTGAGAGCGCAGTTGTCGGATATCCTCACGATATCAAAGGAAACGCACTCAGAGCTTTTGTTATTTTGTTAGACGAAAAAGCTAGTATTAATATGGATAAGGAAATAAAAGAACAGATTTCTAAGACAATAGGTCCAATTGCAAAACCAGATATTATTCAGATAGTTCCTGGTCTTCCAAAAACAAGAAGCGGTAAAATAATGAGAAGAATTTTAAGAAAAATAGCATCAGGAGAAAAGGAGAATTTTGGGGATATATCTACATTATTAAATCCTGAGGTTGTTAAACAAATATTAAATGAATCTTAGTATTTATCTATTATTTAAAATAGCTAAAATCTTCACCAACCTTAATAGTTAAAAGAGTTTCGTATATAAGTCTAATAACATTTTCTACATCATCCTTTTGCACCATTTCTACAGTTGTATGCATGTACCTAAGAGGTAAAGAAATTAGGGCTGAGGCAACTCCACCATTACTGTAAGCAAATGCATCAGTATCTGTACCAGTGCTTCTTGATGAAGCATGTCTTTGGAATGGTATTTTTTTCTTTTCAGCAGTTTCAATGATTCTTTCCCTGAGTTTATTTTGAATAGCAGGAGCATACGAAATAACAGGACCTGAGCCCATAGTATTATCACCTTGAGCTTTCTTATTTATCATAGGTGTTGATGTGTCATGACAAACATCAGTTACAATGGCTATATTAGGTTTAATTCTTTCAGTAATCATTTCTGCTCCTCTGAGACCAATCTCTTCTTGAACTGAATTTGTTATATATAATCCAAATGGTAATTTCTTTTTGTTTTCATGTAGAAGGCGAGCAACCTCAGCAATCATAAATCCACCAGCTCTATTATCAATTGCTCTGCAAACAAACTTATTTTTATTCAAAACGTGAAACTTATCAGGATAAGTAATTACACATCCAACATGAACTCCCATTTTTTCAACCTCTTTCTTGTTTTTTGCACCTATATCAATAAATATATTATCCATACTAGGTTGTTCTTCTTTTCCTGGTTTACGAGTGTGAATTGCTGGCCATCCAAAAACACCTTTTACGATTCCCTTTTTGGTGTGAATATCAACCCACTTTGATGGAGCTACTTGATGGTCACTTCCACCATTTCTAATAACATATATAAGACCATTATCTGTAATGTAATTCACATACCAAGAAATTTCATCAGAATGACCCTCGATAACAACTTTGAACTTTGCGTCAGGATTAATTACCCCAACAGCAGTCCCGTAAGTATCAGTTATGAATCCATCTACATAAGGTTTTAGATAATCCATCCATATTTTTTGACCTTCCCATTCATATCCAGTAGGAGAAGGGTTGTTTAAATACTTTTCAAGAAAACTGATTGACTTTTTATTAAGAATTTTTTTTGTAGACATGTTCAAATATTTTAAGGTCAAAAATACATAATTAGTTAATTATAATGGTGTAATTTTAAAAAATGAAAAATTTATTTTTTTTTCTAACCTTTCTAAGTTCTTCATTATTAATTTCTCAAGACAATGATATTTTGATAATGATTGAGGGAGATTCTATCCCTACAAGATCAATAGGATTAGAGGAAATAACAGTTTTTCCTCCACTTGTTTTTAAAAATTATAAGGAAAAGGTTAATTATTATACAGTTAAAAGAAAAACCCTTAAAGTTTATCCATATGCTGTCCTTGCTTCTGAAAGACTTGATAAGCTAAAAAACAGGTTAAAACTTATTGATGGTAGAGCTAATAAAAAAAGGTATACTAGATTAGTGGAAAAGTATATTGAAAAAGAATTATCTGCTCAATTAAAAAAATTAACTAGAACTGAGGGACAGATTTTAATTAAGCTTATATATAGAGAAACCGGTTTAACAGTATATGATTTGGTTAAAGATTTGAGAAATGGTTTTAAAGCTTTCTCTTACAGCTCTTTAGCAAAACTGTTTGATATTTCTATAAAAACTGAGTATAATCCTGAAAAAATTAAAGAAGAT
>CACEGG010000012.1 GCA_902559035.1 uncultured Bacteroidota bacterium | reverse complement strand
TAAAAAAAATAATTTTTACAACGAACAATTAAGAAATAAAACAATAAATCAACTTAATAATTTTGATAATTTTCAATACCCTTCCATTAGCTTTAATTATTTAAAAAATTCTACTAATAAGCTTGAAGCTAATATCTCTTTAGTTCCACAAAAAAAATATTCATTGAGTTTTGGACTGGACTTAAAACATTCAAATATTGAAGATATTGGAGTTGCATTTGAGACCTCAATTACAAATAGAAATATATTTAAAGGAGGGGAAAAATTAGAATTAACAACCCGAGGCACTATTGGTAAATCAGCTAATACTACAATTTCAGAATACGGATTTGATTTAAGATTAAGATTTCCTAGGTTTTTTTCTCCAACAAAATTTAAAAACCTTATAAGTTTAGAAAACAAACCATCAACCTATATTAACATAGGTATTTCAAACCAAAATAACATAGGACTTGACAGACAAAATTTTAGACTTAATTTAAATTATGATTGGATAGATTTTAAAGAAAGTAGAAAAAGTTTTAGTCTTGTTAATATTGAATTGGTTAATAATAAAAACAGTTATAACTATTTTAATATTTATTCAAATTCTTTCAAGACCATAAATCAGATTGCTTTAAAAAACAATGCATCCATTAATTATTTTGATTCTAATAATAAACTAATAATACCCTCTGGAATTGATTCTTTCATCAATGAAGTTATTTTAACCCCAAGTCTAGTTAACGAAGAAGATTTTAATACTTTAAGTTATATAAATGATCGTCGAAATAGATTGACTGCAAACAATTTAATTATAGGATCTAGTTATTCTTATATAAATAACTCCAAAAAAAATATTTTTGATAAAGATTTTTCTGAATTTAAATTTAAAATAGAATTAGCTGGAAATTTAACAGATATTTTAGCAAACGGATTTGATGTTTCTCAAAATAAATTTGGTAAAAATAAGATTTTGGGGTTAGCATATTCTCAATTTATAAAAACTGAGATTGGTTATATCAAACATTGGACATTGGGAGTAAATTCTAAATTGGCTTTTAGGTCCTTTTTTGGAATTGCAGCACCTTTCGGAAATTCAAACAGTATTCCTTTTTCCAAATCTTTTTTCGCTGGAGGTTCCAATGACAATAGAGCTTGGGAAGTTTACAGACTTGGTCCTGGAAGTAGTGGTGCTCTAAGTGAGTTCAACGAAGCAAATATGAAAATTGCATTTAATATTGAATATAGGTTTAAAATAATAGGAAAACTAGATGGGGCAATATTTACTGATATTGGAAATATTTGGAATGTCTTTGATGATACAAAAGATTCTAAAAGAACCTTTGATGGTTTTAAAGATTTTAATGAGTTAGCTATTGGTAGTGGATTTGGAATGAGATACAATTTAGGATACTTTGTTTTAAGACTTGATACTGGATTTAAAACTTACAATCCTGTTCTTGAAAACAAAGACAGATGGTTTACTGATTTTAATCTGAAAAAGGCAGTGTTTAATATTGGATTAAATTATCCTTTTTAGGATCAATTATTCTTACTAATTTAGCGCCCTAACTAAAAATTAAAATGAACCACAATATAAAAGTAGGCGTAGCAACAGGTGATGAAGTACAAGAAATTTTTAAGCTTGCAAAGGCTAAGAAATTTGCATTACCTGCAGTTAATGTAATAGGATCAAATTCAATAAATGGTGTTTTAGAAACCGCCGCTAAATTGAACGCTCCAGTTATTATTCAATTCTCAAATGGTGGTGCGGTTTTTAATGCTGGAAAAGGATTAAACAATGATAATCAGAGAGCTGCAATCAGAGGAGCTATTGCAGGTGCTAAGCATGTACATGAACTTTCAAAAGCTTACGGTGTTCCTGTTATTTTACATACAGATCATGCTGCCAAAAAACTCTTACCATGGATTGACGGTTTATTAACCGCCAGCGAGGATCACCACAAAAAAACTGGAAAGTCTTTATTTAGCTCACACATGATTGATCTTTCTGAGGAACCAATTGAGGAAAATATTTCTATTTGCAAAGAATATCTTTCAAGAATGAGTAAAATTGGTATGACTTTAGAAATTGAACTTGGAATTACCGGAGGAGAAGAGGATGGAGTAGACAACACTGATGTTGACGATTCGAAATTATATACTCAACCTGAAGAAGTTGCATATGCCTACGAGGAGCTTTCCAAAATCAGTGATAAATTTACGATTGCTGCTGCATTTGGAAATGTACACGGTGTTTATAAACCTGGAAATGTAAAATTAACACCTAAAATCCTAAAAAATTCACAAGAATTTATATCAAAAAAATATAATGTAGAACACAATACCATCAATTTCGTTTTTCATGGAGGGTCAGGTTCAACAATTGAAGAAATAAGAGAAGCAATTGATTACGGAGCTATTAAAATGAATATTGATACAGATATGCAATTTGCATTTATGACTGGTATTCGAGACTATTTTAGTACTAATAGCGAATACTTAAAATCACAAATTGGTAATCCTGACGGAAGTGATATTCCAAACAAAAAATATTATGACCCTAGAGTTTGGTTAAGAAAAGCTGAGGAAAGTTTTATTAATAGATTAACTCAAGCTTTTGAAGATCTAAATAATATAAATACATTGAACTAATTTTGGTTTATTATATTTGATAAAACATCTTTTTTATGGCTTGGTTTAAAAGAAAAACAAAAGGAATACAAACTTCAACTAAGGAAAAAAAAGACACACCAGAGGGGTTGTGGCACAAGACACCTACTGGTAAAATTATTGACACAGAAGAATTAGAGAAAAATTTTTATGTCTCGCCTGAAGATGGTTTCCATTTAAGAATCGGAAGTGAGGAGTATTTTAAAATTTTATTTGATAACGATTTTAAAGAAATAGATAAAAATATTAAGTCCAAAGATCCTTTAAAATTTTCTGATAATAAATCTTATAGACAAAGGTCAAAAGATGCTAGAAAAAAATCAGGATTGAAAGATGCTATAAGAGTTGCGTTTGGTAAGTCAAATGGAGAAAATGTTGTTATTGCATGTATGGATTTCAAATATATAGGAGGCTCAATGGGTTCAGTCGTAGGAGAAAAAATTAGTAGAGCGATTGATTTAGCTATCAAGAAAAAAACTCCCCTAATTATAATATCAAAATCAGGTGGCGCTAGAATGATGGAGGGTGCTATTTCATTAATGCAAATGGCTAAAACATCTGCTAAGCTTGCCCAACTTTCAATTAAAAAACTTCCTTATGTTTCTCTATGTACTGATCCGACAACCGGAGGAACCACTGCATCATTTGCAATGTTAGGAGATATTAATATATCTGAACCTGGAGCCCTGATAGGTTTTGCAGGACCAAGAGTTGTAAAAGATACAACTGGAAAAGATCTCCCTGAAGGATTTCAAACTTCAGAATTTTTACTTGAACATGGATTTTTAGATTTCATAACTTCACGAATCGAATTAAAGAAGAAAATTAACTTATATTTTGATTTAGTACTTAATAGACCATTAAGATCAGTTTAAACTACTTTTTTATAAAATTAATATTATATTTGCCGCGCTATAATAGCTACATAAGAATCATTTTAATAATATTGGCATGTATTTAACAAAAGAAAACAAAAAAGAAATCTTCAAGGAGCACGGTAAGTCGGAAAGTGATACTGGCTCAGCTGAAGGTCAAATTGCATTATTTACAAAACGTATCAATCACTTAACAGAGCATCTAAAAAACAACAGAAAAGATTTCAATACTGAAAGATCACTTGTTATGATGGTTGGTAAAAGAAAAAGTTTATTGAGTTATCTTAAAAATAAAGATATCAAAAGATATCGTGAGATTATAAAAAAACTTAACCTACGTAAATAAGTTCTTTACATAGTTTTTCATTGGTATTCTACTTAAGACACAACACAACTTAATTTAATTAATGAAAAATATGAAAATCAAAACTTATAATGAAACCATTGACCTTGGTGATGGTAGACAAATTACTTTAGAAACAGGAAAATTAGCTAAACAAGCTCATGGATCAGTTGTTGTTCAAATGGGTAAAGCTATGTTACTTTGTACAGTAGTTTCTAACTATGAAGCTGGAAATGTAGATTTCCTGCCTTTGACAGTAGATTACAGAGAAAAATTTGCTGCAGCTGGTAGATATCCTGGTGGGTTCTTTAAAAGAGAAGCTCGACCTAGTGATGGTGAAGTTTTAACTATGAGATTAGTGGATAGAGTATTACGTCCATTATTTCCAAAAGATTATCACTCTGAGGTTCAAGTCATGATACAGCTAATGTCACATGACGAAGATGTTATGCCTGATGCCTTAGCAGGACTTGCAGCATCTGCAGCTATACAATTAAGTGATTTTCCTTTTGAATGTCCTATCTCAGAAGCAAGAGTTGCTAGAATTGATGGTAAATTTATTATTAATCCAAGCAGAGCTCAATTAGAAAAATCTGACATTGATATGATGGTAGGTGCTTCTTATGATTCAGTTATGATGGTCGAAGGTGAAATGGACGAATGTAGCGAAGAAGAAATGGCTGATGCTATTAAATTTGCTCATGAATCAATTAAGGTACAGATTGAAGCTCAAGTTAGACTTGCAGAAGCAGTTGGAAAAAAAGAAGTTAGAGAATACGAAACCAGTGCTGAAAATGAAGAACTTGCCAAAAAAATACACGATGCTACTTATGATAAATCTTATAAAATTGCAAAAAAAGGAACATCTAAATCAGAAAGAAGTTTAGCTTTTTCTAACTTAAAAGATGAAATTAAAGCACTGTTTTCCGAAGAAGAAATTGAAGAATATGGAAAACTAATTGGTAAATACTTTAATAAATCACAAAAGGAAGCTATTAGAGAATTAACTTTAAATGAAGGGTTAAGATTAGATGGAAGAAAAACAACAGATATCAGACCAATTTGGTGTGAAGTTGATTATTTACCCTCAACTCATGGATCATCTATTTTTACGAGAGGTGAAACTCAAGCACTAGCTACAGTTACATTAGGTACTTCCAGAGAAGCTAATAAAATCGATATGCCATCATATGAAGGTGAAGAAACATTTTACCTTCATTATAATTTTCCTCCGTTCTGTACTGGTGAAGCCAGGCCTTTAAGAGGAACTTCAAGAAGAGAGGTTGGTCATGGAAATTTAGCACAAAGAGGACTTAAAGGAATGATACCTGACGATTGCCCTTACACAGTAAGAGTTGTTAGTGAGGTTTTGGAATCTAATGGATCTTCTTCGATGGCAACAGTTTGTTCTGGAACTATGGCTTTAATGGATGCTGGTGTGCAAATTACAAGACCTGTTTCTGGAATTGCAATGGGACTTATTTCAGATGGTGAGCGTTACGCAGTATTAAGTGATATATTAGGTGATGAAGATCATTTAGGTGATATGGACTTTAAGGTAACTGGAACATCTGAAGGAATAACAGCTTGTCAAATGGATATTAAAATTAAAGGACTTTCCTATGAAATCTTGGTAAAAGCTTTAAAGCAAGCTAGAGATGGAAGATTACATATTTTAGAAAAAATTACAGATACAATTGAAAAGCCTAACCCAGAAGTTAAAGCTCATTCTCCAAAAATGGTTACTAGTCGAATTCCTAATGAGTTTATTGGTCCTTTCATTGGTCCAGGTGGTAAAGTAATTCAAGAATTACAAAAAACTACTGGTTGTACAATCGTAATAAACGAAGATCCCGAAACAGAAGAAGGAATTGTAGAAATTCTTGGAACAGACCAGGAAGGTATTGATTCTGTTCTGTCTAAAATTGAATCTCTTCTTTTTAAGCCTGAAAAAGGTAATACTTATAAAGTAAAAGTTATTAAAATGTTAGATTTTGGAGCTGTTGTTGAATATTTAGATGCCCCAGGAAATGAGGTTTTATTACATGTAAGTGAGATTGCTTGGGAAAGAACTAATAATGTAAGTGATGTTCTTAAATTAGGTGATGAACTAGAGGTGAAATACTTTGGTGTAGATCCAAGAACTAGAAAAGAAAAAGTTTCAAGAAAAGCATTATTGGAAAAACCTGAAGGATTTGTTGAAAGACCACCAAGACCTCAAAATAGAGATAATAGAGGAAGAGATAACAGAGTAAGAGATAATAGAAACAAAAAATAGCTTCTATTGATTGTAACCTTTCTGCTATTTCTAACGTATAATAAGTTTAACACACATTAAATGAGACAACTTAAGATTACTAAACAGGTAACTAACAGAGAAACAGCATCCCTTGATAAATATTTGCAAGAAATTGGTAAAGTCGATTTAATTACCGCTGAAGAAGAAGTTGAATTAGCTCAAAAAATTAGAGCTGGAGATGAAAATGCTCTGGATAAATTAACCAAAGCTAATCTAAGATTTGTTGTTTCTGTTGCTAAGCAATATCAAAATCAAGGACTTACATTACCTGATTTGATAAACGAAGGTAATTTAGGCTTAATAAAAGCTGCTCGAAGATTTGATGAAACTAGGGGGTTTAAGTTTATTTCTTATGCAGTTTGGTGGATCAGACAATCTATTTTGCAAGCACTTGCTGAACAGTCAAGGATAGTTAGGCTCCCATTAAATAAGATTGGTTCGATCAATAAAATAAATAAAATGTATGCCTTCTTGGAACAAGCTAACGAGAGAGTTCCATCTGCAGAAGAAATTGCTAAAGAGTTAGACATGACAGTCTCCGATGTTAAAGAATCTATGAAAAATTCCGGAAGACATGTCTCTATGGATGCTCCATTAGTTGAGGGTGAAGATTCTAATTTATATGATGTTTTAAGAAGTGGTGAATCTCCAAATCCAGATAGAAATCTTTTACATGAATCATTGAGAACAGAGATTGAAAGAGCATTAGAAACTTTAACTCCTAGAGAGGCAGATGTAGTTAGATTATACTTTGGTTTAGGTGAAAAACATGCCATGACTCTTGAAGAAATTGGTGAAACGTTTGATTTAACCAGAGAAAGAGTCAGACAAATCAAGGAGAAAGCTATTAGAAGACTTAAACACACCTCTAGAAGCAGAATACTTAAAACTTATTTAGGTTAAATGAATTTAATTGCTCCATCTATGCTTGCTTGCGATTTCGGAAATCTGAAAAGTGAGATCGACATGGTTAATAAGAGTGATGCTGACTGGTTTCATATTGACGTAATGGATGGTGTTTTTGTTCCAAATATCTCATTTGGTACTCCGATAATGAAAGTATTAAAAGAGAATGCAAAAAAAACATTAGACGTCCATTTAATGATAGTAAATCCTGATAAATATTTAGAAAATTTTGCTGAACTGGGTGCAGATATTCTTACTGTACATTTTGAGGCTTGTACTCACCTTCATAGAACTGTTCAAAGAATAAAAAATTTAAATATGAAAGCTGGTGTTGCTATTAATCCACACACACCCGTTTCATTACTAAAATCAATTATACGTGAATTAGATTTAGTTTGTGTCATGAGTGTTAACCCTGGTTTTGGAGGCCAGTCTTTTATTGAAAATACTTACGATAAAGTTCAAGAACTTAAGTCAATGATTAACGATAGTGGTTCAAATGCAATAATAGAGATTGATGGTGGTGTTAATTCAAATAATGCAAAAAAATTAATTGACTGTGGCGCTACTGCCCTAGTAGCTGGAAGCTTTGTATTTAAATCAAGTAATCCAACCCAAACTATTTCTGAATTATCTTCCATTATTAACTAAATAAGGATATTTTTATTTAAATTAATACATAGCAATATGTATCATAATTCTATTAATGTCATAGGAATCATGAGTGGAACATCATTGGATGGTCTTGACTTGTGTTTAGTTAAATTTAATGATTATGACTATTCCGAATTTCAAATTATCAAAGGATTAACCTACCCATACTCTAAAAAATGGATTAATAAACTTACAAATTCAATAAATTTATCTAATGAAAATTTAGATCTATTAGATATAGAATATGGAAAATTAATAAGTGATCTTATAAATAAATTTATTAACGAATGTGGTAATCCAAAAATTAATTTAGTGTCTTCACATGGTCATACGGTTTTTCACGATCCAAAAAATGGAATTACTAAACAAATTGGTAATGGTAAAATAATTTTTGATAATATTAATACAGATCTTGTTTATGACTTTAGAACTCAAGATGTAAAACTTGGTGGTCAAGGAGCTCCATTAGTTCCAATTGGTGATTTAAATTTATTTAAAAATTATAAATATTGCTTAAATCTCGGGGGATTTAGTAATATATCTATAAAAGAAAATGATACAATTATTGCTTATGATATTTCTCCAGTGAATACAGTTCTAAATCATTATTCAAAAAAACTAGGTTTTGAATATGATAAAAACGGAACTCTTTCAAAGAAAGGAATTGTTGATATTGATTTGTTAAAAAAATTAAAC
This sequence comes from uncultured Bacteroidota bacterium, assembly GCA_902559035.1. GTDB lineage: Bacteria > Bacteroidota > Bacteroidia > Flavobacteriales > Flavobacteriaceae > MAG-121220-bin8. Next base: position 29,900 of record CACEGG010000012.1, on the reverse strand, counting down.
AAAATGAAATATTATGAATTACAAGGACCCAAATCATTAGGTATAGAATTCATAATTCAAGAGGTTTTTCCACTAATTGATTCAACTCTTGTAAATGATTATAATATTTTAAGAACTTATATTGAACACATCGCAACTCAATTAAAAAAAGCAATTAATGAAAATAATGAAGATAAAATTCTAATAACTGGAGGTGGTGCCTACAACAAAACTCTGATTAAAGTATTAAAAAATAAACTGAGATGTAATTTGGTTATTCCAGAAAAAGAAATTATTGAAAACAAAGAGGCTCTAATATTTGCTTATTTAGGACTGCTTAGAGTAAATAATAAAATAAATTGCCTAAAAAGCGTTACTGGAGCTTCAAAAAATCACTCCTCAGGACAAATTTTTAGAAAATTATAAATTTTGGATTTTTATATTTTTCCATTTTACTTTAATCCCTCCTCCATCGTGAATTTGTAGAGCTATTCTACCATTGGCTTCTCCAATTTTTTTATCTGTGTAAGAAATCATCTTATTACCATTCAACCAGGTTGTTACGGTCTGATCTTCAACTTTAACAGTTAACTTATTCCAGTCTCCCATAATTAGCGAAGAATCTTTTCCTGCACTTGGTTTGATTAACCATCCTCGTCCATAAGACTCATATATTCCACCTGTAAAGGAACCTGGTGGTGCAACTTCTACTTGCCAACCACTAACTTTTGTTCCATCAACTGTTGATCTAAAGAAAACTCCACTATTACCATTTGCTTCTTGCATGAATTCTAAATTCAAAACGAAATTTTTATAATAATCTTCAGTACCTAAATATCCATATTGAGCATCAGGACCACTTTCACAAACTAAAAGTCCTTCCTCTACATACCACTTCTCCGTTCCATAAATAATCCAGCCACTTAAATCTTTTCCATTAAATAAATTAATAGTATTTGCTTGATTAACTATCGGTTCATTATTACTTGAATTATCATTATTAGTTGTATAATGATTATGAGTCTCAGGGGAAAATAAGGAAAGTGATGCACAAGAATGATTTAAAATCATTACTAATGAAACTAATAGGTAATTTATATTCTTCATATTAATGTTGATTAAAATTGTAAATTTATATAGTTATAAAGATAATTAAATGATAACAATAAGATTAAAAACATTATTTTTTTTGAATGTTATTATTTTAATTAACAGTACAAGCTTATTTAGTCAGTTCGAGACTGGAATAATCTCAACCCTTGAAGCTGCCTATCCAGACAAGAATAACATAAAATTAAAAAAAACTTTTTCTTACCATATTCCACAGAACTCTGACTTCGAAGCGTTGATTTTAATTAAATCAAAAACCAATAAAAGATTTACCTTCAATTCAGTATCAAAAACATTAAAAAATATTAATTATTCAATAATAATACCTGTTCCAGTTGAAGAAAATACAGGGGTTGATAGTAGAACAGAACAATTTTTAGGACAAATTAATCCTGATGTAATTAGAAGAGCTCCCTTTGAAGTTTTTGAAATTATTCAACCTTTAACTAAAAATGAAATTGAAACTGTTAGTCACTTTTCTTTATTGAGAATATCTGTGAAATCTATTGATTTTAAAAGCACGGGGAATTTTAAATTAAATTTAGTTTTAAATGATGGTTTTAAAACTGAACAATTAAAATTTAAAATTAAAGTTCATGTTGCTTCAGTTCCTAAGCTTGAAGAAAGTAAGTTCTTTTATACAAACTGGTTCAATTTGAGTAAAATGGAGGAAATGCACAATTTGAAAAGATGGAATGAAGAGTGGTTTGTAATGCTTGATAAATATGCTAAATTAATGGCAGAGGGGCGTCAAAATTGTATCATAATTCCTCATGAGCTCATAAGTTTAAAAAACAATAAAATTTCTTTGGATGAAGAGAAAATGATCTCGTTTATAAATGTTTTTAAAAAATATGGATTTAAATATTTTGAGTCACCTCACTTGCTAAACAGAGGAGCTAATGACGATTGGGGAAGTCCAGAACTAAAAACTAAACTACGTAAGAAAGGTTACTACTCAGAGGATGGAAAAAAGGAAATTGATACAATAATTAGAAAAATAAAATCTTTTACAAAAAAATATAAGTTAGATAATCAATGGCTTCAACATATTGCAGATGAACCTACAGATAATAACGCTCAATGCTACAAAGATGTCTCAAAACAAATAAAATCGATATATCCTGAAGTTACGATAATGGAGGCTACTAATGCTAAAGAATCATTATCCGGTTCAATCGATTTATGGTGTCCACTAATAAACGATTTTCAAGAAAATCAAGATTTTTTTAAAGAAAGAGAAAAAAAAGGAGAAAGAATTTTAATATACACATGTTTAGTTCCTGGTGGAAAATGGTTAAACAGGACGTTAGATATGGAAAGAATTAGACAAGTCTATTTCGGATGGGCAGGTTCAAAATACAACACCTTTGGATACTTACATTGGGGATTAAATCAGTATAAGGCTAACCCTTTTAAACAAAGTGTTGTAAAACATCCATCACCTCAAGCATCCAGTAATAATTTTCTGCCAGCTGGGGATACCCATGTAATTTACCCAGGAAATGATGGACCACTTTCATCGCTCCGCTTTGAAGCACACCGACAAGGAATAGAAGATTATGAATTACTAGAAAAATTAAAGCTAAAAAATCCTGACAAGCATTTGAGATTAATAAAAAAATTATTTTTAAACTACACCAATTATTCTTTATCAATTAAAAAATATGAGAGAATAAGAAAAAATCTACTTAAATCAATTTAATATTATGAAAAAAACGATAACGACCATATTATTGATGTTTCTTGTATCTAATATTAACGGACAAAAAAGAAAACAATTTTTTAAAAGCCCAGAGGGAGTTTTTTATATTTCTTCAGACTTACATATCCATAGTGTTTTTTCTGATGGGTCTGTTTGGCCTACAATTAGAGTCGATGAGGCTGTAAGAGATAGTATTGATTTAATTTCACTTACAGAACATTTGGAATATCAATCACACTCATCAGATATTCCTCACACAAATAGAAATAGATCATTTCAAATTGCAGGTGGTTATGTACAAAAGAAGCCACTAGCAGTTGTACACGGCACGGAAATAACTAAACCAATGCCGCCTGGACATTTTAATGCTATTTTCATTCAAGATGCCAATAAATTTTTTGATAAAAATAAAAAGCCATTAAATTTTATTAATGGGATCAAAGAGGCAAATAACCAAGGAGCATTTGTGTTTTGGAATCATCCGATGTGGGAAGCGAACAGAAGTGATGGAATAGCAAAGCTTGACCCAATTCACGAAGAAGTAATCGATAAAAAATTATTACATGGGATTGAGGTTGTAAACTTTGACACATTTTCAGAGGAGGCAATGCAAATTGCACTGGACAATGAATTGACTATGATGGGCACAAGTGATGTTCATGTATTAATAGAATGGGATTTTAATATAGAAAAGGAAAGTTTTCACAGACCCATAACATTTATTATGTCAAAAAACCGAACAATAAAGTCAATTAGTGATGCTTTATTTAATGGTGATACATTTATTTGGTATAGGGATTTAATTATTGGTAAATCAAGCAATTTAAAGGAAGTTATTGATAATAATTTTGAAATTGTTTCTAAAGGATATGGATTTAAGGGTAGGAAAGTTGAGATTTTACAAATAGAACTAATAAATAAATCTGTGGCTCCAATTAGCCTCAATTACATAGGAGAATATACATTTCATAATGACTACAAATTTATCGAGCTTGAACCAAGATCAAGTAAAACAATATATGTAAAAACTAAAAAAGTTGAGAAAACAGTTAACCTTGAGTTTGAAATTTTAAATTATGTAATTGCTCCAAAAACAAACCTCAAAACAATAAAAACGGTAATAATTGAATAAACACTTGGTTGCCATAAGCTTTAATTAATGTAACTCAATGTTCAAAATAGTATTTTTAAAAAATTCTATTGAACCTTCGTCAAATTTTGGTTTTCTAAATCGAATCTGTTTTTTTGTTGAGAAACCGTACTGTTCTGACGGAATTCCAATAAAATTTTTATCCAGTATATTATTAAAATTTTCATCTAATAAAATTGAAACGAAATAAGTTCCTTTAGGTAAATTAATTGTAGTAGAAAAATTGCCCTTTTGGACTTTTTCTTTAAAACCGTAATCAAAACCAGTCCTTTGACCTGAACTATTAGTCATGTTATTATCCCAAGAGTCAGAATTAGACCAAACTGCAATCATTAAATTCCCACTAGACTCAATATTGGAAATATTTAATTTTAACTCAAATAATTCTGGATTATTTTGTGAAATTAGTTCTGTAGTTAAAAATAAAATAAGTACCAAAAAAAATTTATTCATAACTTATATTTAAGTGACCCAGGGAGGATTCGAACCCCCAACCGTCAGAGCCGAAATCTGATATTCTATCCAGTTGAACTACTGGGCCAAAACTTAAGACAATTTAGAGCGAACTATATTTGAGATAGTTTTTCCGTCAGCTTTTCCAGAAAGTTGATTAGATGCTATACCCATTACTTTCCCCATATCCTTCATACCTTCGGCACCAGTTTCATTAATAATTTTAATGATTATTTTCTCAAGCTCATCAGCATCGATTTGTTTTGGTAAAAACCTCTTAATTATTTTAGCTTGTGACAGTTCAATATTTGCTAATTCAGGTCTCTTTTGGTTTGCATATATATCAGCGCTTTCCTTTCTTTGCTTTACTAGTTTCTGAAGGATTTTTATCTCATCAACTTCACCTATTTCACCATTAGAATTTTTTTGAGTTTTTGCCAATAATAATGCGGATTTGATTGCCCTTAAAGACTCCAATTGATCATTATCCTTGCTTTTCATTGCATGAATAATTGATTCCGAAATTTTATCTATTAGTCCCATATAATATTATTAAAAATTAGTCAACATTATCGTGTAAAAAAGATTTATCAATTTGTAGATTAATTTCCCCTTTAGAATCTTTAATTTTCTCAACATCGTCAAAATTAATTCCAGCTCTTTTAAAAGCAGGTTCATTTTCCATGTTTATAAAATTTTTTGCCTTATTAAAATTATAATTAAATTCTTTTAATTTGATTTTTCTTTCCTCAGTTCTTCTTGAAAGTCCATCAGCAATTGAGCTATTTAATGGATTTAATGCAATTTCCTTTTCATCATTTACATTTATAGTTGCCTTATCATTGGATTTTGGAACATAATCATCAAAACTTGATTTATTAGCCTTGGTAGCGGTAACTTCGGTAACAGGTATAATATGAATTGGATTATTAACTTCAATTTCATTTATATCCTCAATTAGTTCATGAATAATTTTATTGGAATCAATATTATGCTTTTTTAAAGGCATATCAAAATCAAACGAAACTTGATCTTCAGGTTTAATTTCCTCTGAGGAAATAACTTCCACATCTTTTAAATTAATTTCAAATTCTTTTGTTTTTAAATCATCCTCATTTATATCTGAAGTCACTTTATAATCTTCATTAGAAGTGTTAATATTATTTGTTGAATTTATGTTGTCTAGTTCCGAATCAGTATTTTTAAAATTAATTGAATCTGATTCAAAGTCAATTTGTAATAATTCATCGTTAGAATTATTTATTGATCCCAAATTTTGGACAAAACCGCCGTTTTCGTCAAGATTATGAATTATTTTTTTTGGATCAGAATTAATTATTTCCTCCTGTTGATTTGGATCAAAACCGGTTGCTATTACTGTAACTGAAATAGAGTTCTCTAAACTTAAATCCTCACCAACTCCCATTATTATATTAGCACCATGACCTGCTTTTTCCTGTATATAATCATTAATTAATCCTATTTCATCAATAGTAATTTCTTCTTTTCCAGAAACAATTAAAAGCAATACATTTTTAGCTCCATTTATTCTATTATCGTTCAATAGTGGAGAATCTAAAGCAGAAGATATTGCCTCAATTGACCTTTTAGAACCTGATGCTGTTGAAGATCCCATAATTGCATTTCCGCTATTTGATAAAACAGTTTTAGCATCTTTTAAATCAATATTTTGAGTATAATGGTGAGTAATAACCTCTGCAATACCTTTAGAGGCAGTCGCAAGAACTTCATCCGCCTTGGCAAACCCCTCCTTGAAACCTAGATTACCATAAATATCTCTTAGTTTATTATTGTTAATTACGATTAGAGCATCTACTTCGTTTTTTAATTTATCAATACCTTTTTTAGCTTGCTCTTCTCTAATTTTACCTTCAAATTGAAATGGCATAGTGACTATTCCAACAGTTAAAATATCCATTTCTTTTGCAAGTTTAGAAATCACTGGAGCAGCTCCAGTTCCAGTTCCACCACCCATTCCAGCTGTTATAAAAACCATTTTTGTATTGGTTTCTAACATTTTTTTTAAATCATCGAAACTTTCTTCTGCAGCTTTTTCACCAATTTCAGGATTTGCCCCTGCACCTAATCCCTCAGTTAATGAAATCCCTAATTGAATTTTATTTTCTACTTTACTGTTTTCTAAAGCTTGAGAATCTGTATTACATACTACAAAATCAACTCCTTTGATTCCCTTTGAATGCATATAATTTATAGCGTTACTTCCTCCACCTCCAACTCCAATTACTTTAATTACGTTACTCTTGTTTTTTTGGTAAATCAAATGGTAAATTATTTATTTCTGGATTTAGTTGCATAATTTTAATTTATTCGGCGTTATCTAAAAAGTTTTTTATTTTGTCTGTAAACTGATCAAGAATTGAAATTCTTTCTTTTATATTGTTTTTTTTCATCATTAGGTTCAGAACTATTTTCTTCAAACGATTCTTCATTGTTTATTGTATTTTTTCTAATTTTTGTTGAGTTCATAACAAGACCAACTGCGGTTGCATACATTGGGCTAGAAATATCAATTGAATTATTACCTGCTAAATGTTCACTTGGATGACCCAATCTAGTATCCATTCCAGTAATATATTCAACCAATTGTTTAAGATGTTTTAACTGACTTCCCCCACCTGTTAGTACAATTCCTGCAATTAATTTCTTTTTTTGCTCCTCATGTCCATAATTTTTAATTTCAATATAAACCTGTTCAATTATTTCTACAACTCTAGCATGAATGATTTTTGATAAATTTTTTAAGGTAATCTCTTTTGGATCTCTTCCTCTTAATCCTGGAATTGAAACAATTTCATTTTCTTTATTTTCTCCCGGCCATGCAGATCCAAATTTAATTTTTAGTAATTCTGCTTGTTTTTCAATTATTGAGCAACCTTCTTTAATATCATCAGTAATAACATTTCCGCCAAATGGAATTACAGATGTGTGCCTAATAATTCCATCTTTAAAAATGGCTAAGTCTGTAGTACCTCCCCCAATGTCAATTAATGCAACTCCAGCTTCTTTTTCCTCTTGACTCAATACTGCATCAGAAGAAGCAATTGGCTCAAGTGTTATCCCTTCAAAGTCAATTCCTGCACTTTTAATACATCTAGCTATATTTTTAATGGATGATACTTGTCCAACAACTACGTGAAAATTAGCTTCAAGTCTTCCTCCAAACATTCCTATAGGTTCTTTTATTTCAGCTTGACCATCAACTTTATAATCCTGAGGAAGGACATGTATAATCTCCTCTCCAGGCAACATAACTAACTTGTGAACTTGATTTATCAATTTATCCAAATCATCGTTATTAATAACTGTATCCGAATTAATTCTGGTTATGTAGTCACTATGCTGTAAACTTCTGATATGTTGACCAGCAATTCCAACAACTACCTTATCAATTTTTTCTGAGGAACTGAGTTCTGCTTCGTTTACTGCAGCTTGAATTGACTGAATAGTTTGAGTTATATTATTTACAACTCCTCTGTGTACACCTAAACTCTTAGATTTACCAATACCAATAATTTTTAATTTACCATATTCATTTAATGAACCTATAAGAGCTACAATTTTTGTTGTCCCTATATCCAAACCAACAAATATATTTTTTTGTTCCATTTTACTTTCTTTGTATTATCACTTGATTTTTAAAATTTAAGTTAATAGAGCTTAAACTATCCAGTAACCCAGAATTATAAACCTTTAAAAAAAACGATTCATAATTTTTAAATTTTGAATCATATTCTTTAAATCCCCTCATATTTATACGATATGAAAAATCGTTTAAGGTAAATACCAAATCTTCATTTTTAAAACTTAAACTGGATATATGATTATTTAAAAATTTATTTTTTTCGATGTAACTTCCAATTTCTCCTAAAATTTTTAAATCTAGGGAATCAATATTATTTAAAATAAGAGGAACCGATTTTGTAAATTTTCTAGATAAAGGCATTTTTCTTCCGCGAGCATCTATATAAAACTTATCATTTAAAACTCTAAACACTGGGTTCTTTTCTATTATTTTTATACCTAATTTACCATCAACAGATATCGATACATCTACTGAATCAATATAATTATTTGATAATATGTGTTGTTCGATACCCTTCAAATTTAAATTACTTTTTAAAATTTTATTTGAAAAAATATTAGTTTGTTTTAACAATTTATTAACTGAATCTATAGAGGAGAATTTAAAATTAGGTTCAATAAAATTAATATCTGAAAATTCAATAATACGTGACTCATTTTTTTTGAAACCAAACAAAGTGAGTAATCCAACTAATATTAATAAAAATGATATTTTAATCTTATTAAAACTCATAATAATTCTATATGTTTTTTTATCGAATTAACTTCTTCTGAAATATCTCCTGCTCCCATAATTACCAATATATCTGAACTAGATTTGCTAAGATATTTTGGTAGATTTGATTTAGTAATCAAACATTTATTATTATTTTCTATCCTTTTTAAAATATTTTCAGAATTAATATTTTTTATTGGCTTTTCTCTGGCTGGATATATCTCTGTAAGAACAACCTCATCAAATAAAGATAAACTTTGAGCAAATTCACTCATAAAATCTCTGGTTCTTGAATATAAATGAGGTTGAAAAACTGCAGTAACTTTTTTCTCTGGATACAGTTCTTTAATAGACTTACTAATTTCTTCAATTTCCTTAGGATGATGAGCATAGTCATCAATTATTATTTTAGGGGATTTTAATACATAAGTAAATCTTCTTTTAACACCTAAGAAAGTAGATAAAGATTTAGACAACTTTAACTTATCTATTTTTAATTCAAGGCCAATAGCAAATGCAACAAGAGCATTTAATGCGTTATGTCTTCCCTGCATATTAAATTTAATGCTAGAGATTAAACCATTGTAATTAATATCAAAAAAAACCTCTTCATTTGATATATTATAATTAGTAATATAAAAATCAGAATTTTTATCAAATCCAAAAGTTGATCCTTTTATTGATATTTTTTCATTTATGAGTAAAACACCCTCATTCTTAATATTATTTGTAAAATCTGTAAATGAATCATATAAAGACTGTTCATTAAAATAAACATCTAAATGATCTGGATCAATTGATGTGATACACGCGATATCAGGATATAATGTCAAAAAAGATCTATCAAATTCATCAGCTTCAACTAAAATAATTTCTTCTCCGTTTTGAATAAAGTTTGTATTATAATTTTCAGAGATCCCACCGATAAAAGACGTAAATTTTATATTATTCTCTAGTAAAATATGGGAAAGAATTGAAGCAGTGGTTGTTTTCCCATGAGTTCCAGCAACAGCAATACAAAATTTATTTTTGGATAGTATTCCTAAAAGTTCAGATCTTTTTAAAATTTTAAAACTACTCTGTTGAAAAAAAACAAATTGTTTATTTGATTTAGGAATAGCCGGTGTATACACTACCAAAGTTTCTTCTTTATTTAAAAAATTATTTGGAATATTTGCCTTTGAATCTTCGTAATTAATGACAGATCCTTTAAAAGACAATTGTTTAGTAATTGATGATTTCACTTTATCATAACCACCAACTGATTTTTGTTTGTCTATAAAATAAAGAGCTAATGAAGACATGCCAATTCCTCCTATGCCTAAAAAATATATGTTCTTATATTTTTCAAGCATAATCTATAGATTTTAAAATTTGATTTACAATTATTTTGCTAGCATCAGGTTTTGCAAGATTTTTAATTGACTTTGACAATTTTTTGGAATAAATATTATCAAAATGTATTTTTTCAAATATTTTAAAAAACTTGGTATTTAAATCCTTTTCGATTACCAGTTCTGCAGAGTTTAATTTTACAAGTGACATAGCATTCTTTGTCTGATGGTCTTCAGCTACATTTGGAGAAGGTATAAAAATTACAGGTTTACCAACAATACATAATTCAGAGATTATACTAGCACCCGATCTAGAAATTATATAATCCGAAGCCATATAAGCATAATTCATTTTTTCTATAAAAGGTTTAACAATTACAGATGATGAGTTAAACTTTTTATAATCATGATATTGATTCTTTCCACACTGCCAAATAATTTGTAGATCATAACTTTTAAATTGACTTAAGTTTTCCCTAATGAATTCGTTAATTCTTGACGCCCCCAAACTGCCTCCTAATATTAGTACTGTTTTTTTGGATTGTTTTAAATTAAAAAAACTAGTTGACTCATCTTTTTTTAAATTAATATTTAATATTTCTTTTCTAACTGGATTACCTGTGTAAATTAATTTATGATTTGGAAAATATTTTTCCATTTCGGGATAGGAGACACATATTTGATTTACAGATCTTGACAGTATTTTATTTGTCAATCCTGGATATGAATTTTGTTCTTGAATTAAAGTTGGAACTCTTAATTTTGAAGCAATATATAATAATGGTCCACTTGCAAAACCCCCTGTTCCAATCACATAATGAGGTTTAAACTGTTTAATAATAAAATAAGATTTTATAAGACTGAAAATAATTTGAAATGGAATTAAAAGGTTTGAATAATTAAAACTTCTTTTAATTCCGGATATCCATAATCCTGAAACTGAATAACCATTTTCTGGAATTTTTTCCATTTCCATTCTGTTTTTAGCCCCAACAAATTCAATTTTTGAATTTTTAATTCTATCACTCAATTCATTAGCAATAGAAATTGCTGGGAATATATGCCCCCCTGTACCACCTCCTGATATTAAAAATCTAACTTGTTCCACTTAAAATATTTATTGGGTTATCAGAACTCAATTCACTCTTGGGTTTCCTATTTGTACTTACACTTAAAACAATGCCTAAAGCAAGAAAAGTCATCCATATCGAAGTTCCACCTGTACTAATCAAAGGAAGTGGCTGACCAGTAACAGGAAAAAGCTGAACAGCTACTCCCATATTTATAAAAGCTTGAAAAATAATTGGTAAACCAGCACCAAGAGCTAATAGTTGACCAAAAATAGTATCAGATTTATATGAAACTATGATTATTCTAAATAGTAGAAGTAGATATAAAAGTAAAATAGAAATTGCTCCAATAGTTCCATATTCCTCTGTTATTATAGCATAAATAAAATCTGAGGAACTTTGAGGAAGTATATTTTTCATGCTACTTTTACCTGCTCCTACTCCAAACACCATACCTGTTGCGATAGCAGACTTAGCTCTCAAAATCTGATAATTATTTTCAGAATTTTCAGAGGATGTAAAATTTTCAATTCTGCTAACCCATGTGTCAATTCTGTTTGGCATTAAATCAGGATAGTTTTTTACTGTTAAAAAAAAGAGAGAAAACAATATTATGCCTGAAAAACCAATTCCTAATAAATATTTAAAGGGATATCCTCCAATAAAAATTAATGTAATTATCATTAAAAAAATCATAGCTGCAGTGGAAAAATTTGATGGTAAAATCAAAAAAACAACTAGAATAATTGGAATCCATAATGGGAATATTGTTTTAGAAAAATTTATGTTTTTATTATAATTTTTTGATAAGTAAAACGAAACATAAACCATTAAAATTACGGTAGCCATTGACGAGGGTTGAAAAGATAACCCTATAATTGGTAATTTAATCCATCTGCTTGCATTAGCTCCATCAATAAGATTTCCTTGTAAAGAAGTAAATAATAATATGGCTATTATAAATGGTAAAAAAATCAGAGATAATCCCTTAAAATACTTATATGGAATTAAATGAATACTATACATAATCACAATACCGATTAAAACAATTGCTACATGCTTTATTAAATTTGATAAAATAAATCCATTTCCAAAATTAGAACTGGCACTATACACAGGTAAAAAAGAAAATATTGCCAATAGTAAAATAATTGACCAAATTATCTTATCACCTTTTATTTTATCAAAAAACAATTTCATTATAGTTTTCTTACTGCGTTTTTAAATTGTGTTCCTCTATCTTCAAAATTTTTATACAAGTCAAAACTTGAACATGCAGGGGATAATAAGACTGTATCCTTAGGATCAGCCATTCTATAAGCATTTTTTACAGCGTCACTCATTTTACTGCATTCAATAATTTTCTCAACAAATGGACTAAATGATTGGATTATTTTGCTGTTGTCAATTCCAATACAAATAATAGCTTTAACTTTTTCTCTAACTAATGGCAATAGTTCTTCATAATTATTTCCCTTATCCACTCCGCCAACTATCCATACGGTTGATGACTTTATCGAATCCAAAGCATAATAGACAGCATTTACATTAGTGGCTTTAGAATCATTAACATATTTAACTTTTTGAATTGTTAAAACATGTTCAAGTCTATGCTCAATTGATTTAAAATTCCCGAGCGATTCTCTTATATTGTTATCACTAATATTTAAAATTTTAGCTACAGTTGCAGCTGCCATACTATTTTGAATATTATGATTGCCTTGAAGAGATAGATTTTCTATTGGTATCATGAGATTATTATTATTTATATTAATATTAATTGCTTGATTTTTTATACAACCTTTATTTAAACTTTCGTTATCAGTTGTTGAAAATGAAATTTTTGTAGAATTAATTTTTCTAGTCTTTAATTCAGAATTAATTTTTTTGTCATCAGAATTAAAAACAAAATAATTCTCCTTTGTATGGTTAGATACTATTTTAAACTTTGAATCAATATAATTTTCAAAATTATAGTCATACCTCTCTAAATGATCTGGAGATATATTTGTTAATACAGAAATAAATGAATTAAAGTGATTTATATTATCTAGCTGAAAACTACTCAGTTCAAGAACTACGTAATCAAATTCATTTTCTGCTATTAGAAATGAAAAACTATTTCCAATATTTCCAGCTATACCAACATTTAAACCTGATTTTTTAAGAATGTGATAAATTAAGGAGCTTGTTGTGGTTTTACCATTAGAACCTGTTACACTAATTATGATTGAACTTGTAAATCTAAAAGCAAATTCTATTTCTGAAACTATAGGTATTTTTTTTAATTTAATTTTTGAAATTAATTCCGACTCTTCTGAAATTCCAGGACTCTTTATTATTTCATTTGCTTTGTAGAACTTTTCAAGTGAATGACCTCCCTCTTCAAAATCAATTTCATTTTCTAAAAGGATATTTCTATACTTTTCTTCAATTTTTTTATAATCTGATAGAAAAACTTCATATCCTTTTTTGTTGGCCAAATAAGCAGCTCCTACTCCACTTTCACCCCCACCAATAATAACTATTCTATATTTCATTTATCTAATCTTAAGAGTTATTAATGACAGTATTGCCAATAGGATTCCTATTATCCAAAATCTAACAACTATTTTACTTTCATGTAAGCCAGATTTTTGATAATGATGATGCAAAGGAGACATCAAAAAAATTCGTTCTCCAAGTCCTTTTGTTTTTTTTGTGTATTTAAAAAACCCAACTTGAATAATAACTGACAGTGTTTCTATCAAGAAAACCCCACATATCAATGGAAGTAATAGTTCTTTTCTAACTATTATTGCTAAAACAGCTATAATCCCCCCAATTGTAAGACTTCCTGTATCTCCCATAAATATTTGAGCGGGAAATGTATTATACCACAAAAAGCCTATTAAACCTCCAATAAAAGCAGAAATAAAAATTACTACTTCACCTACTCTTGGTATATACATTATGTCTAAGTAATTAGAGAAAATTATGTTTCCTGATACCCAAGCAAAAACACCCAAGGTAATTGTAATAATTACTGATGATCCAGCTGCCAAGCCGTCAATTCCATCTGTTAGATTAGCTCCATTTGAAACAGACGTAACTATTAAAATCACAAAAAATATAAAGACAATAATATTAATTGATCTATTTTGTTCTCCATTTATTGTTGAAAAAAATGAATAATCAAATTCGTTATCCTTTAAAAATGGAACTGTAGTTTTAGTGGATTTATATTCAATATTTTCAACAACTATTTCCGAACCTTCATGATTACTTAAGTTTTGGTTTTTCAATGTCACATCAGGATGTAGATATAAAGTCAATCCAACAACTAATCCCAATACAACTTGTCCAATAATTTTGAACTTGCCCTTTAATCCCTTTTTATTTTTTTTAAAAATTTTTATGTAGTCATCTAAAAAACCGATTAGTCCTAACCAAATTGTAGTGAAAAGAAGAAGTTGAATATATATATTTAAAAAATTTGAAAACAATAAAACAGGAAATATTGTTGAAAAAATTATTAATAATCCACCCATCGTTGGGGTTCCATTTTTTTCTTTTTGCCCGTCTAATCCTAAATCTCTAACCGTTTCCCCAATCTGTTTATTTTTAAGAAATAAAATAATACTCTTTCCAAATTTTATTGAGATGAAAAGTGAAAAAATAAAAGCTAATGAAGACCTAAAAGATATATACTGGAACAAACTAGCTCCCGCTAATTGATATTGATTTTCTAAATATTCAAATAAAAAGTATAACATTTTAAGGTTTAGTTTTTAATGATTTAATTAATATTTCCTTATCATTGAAATCTGTTTTAAGATCACCATGAACTTGATATTTTTCATGTCCTTTTCCAGCTACAAGAATTACATCGTTAATTCTAGCTTTTAAGCAAGCTTTTTGTATCGCTTTTTCTCTGTCTATTTCATAGTCTACTTTGTTTAAATCAATATCGTTAACTCCATCTCGCATTTGATTTATTATATCTAGTGGATTTTCGTGTCTTGGATTATCAGAAGTAAAAATCACTTTATCACTTAATGAACTGGCAATTTTACCCATTAATGGTCTTTTAGATTTATCTCTATTACCACCACAACCAACTACGGTTATTAAGATTTTGTCAGATTTTTTTATTTCATTAATGGTTGTTATTACATTTTTTAAAGAATCTGGGCTATGAGCATAATCTATAATTCCAATTTTATCGCTAACATCATTTACTAATTCAAATCTGCCCTCAGGTGAACTCAAAAGACTCAAATTTTCCAAAATAAAATCATTTGAAATTTTAAATCCTTTTGCAATTGCATAAACTAAAAGAATATTGTATGCATTAAATTTTCCTGTAAGCTTAGTCCATAGTTCAGTTTTATTTATTAAAATTTTCATACCATTAAAATCCTTCTCAAGGATTTTTAATGAAAAATCAGAATTAGAATTCAATGAATATGAAAAAGTTTTACTCTTTGTATTTTGAATCATATAAGATCCATTTTTATCATCAGCATTTGTAATAGAAAAGGTTGATTTTGATAACGAATCAAAAAACTTCTTTTTTACGTCTCTGTAAGCTTTAAATGTTTTATGATAATCTAGATGATCATGGGATAAATTTGTAAAAGCTGCTGCTGCATATTTTAAACCATAAATTCTATTTTGTGAAATTGCATGAGAAGATACCTCCATGAAACAATATTCAACTCCCAATTCCACCATCTGATTTAAAATATTATTTAAAAATAATGGATCAGGTGTAGTTTGATTAGATTGAATTTTCTTTCCATTAATTAAAATGATGTTAGTTGAAATTAATCCAACTTTTTTGTCAAGTTTTTTAAAAAGTTGGTACATTAAAGTTGTACATGATGTTTTTCCATTAGTACCAGTAACACCAACTAATTTTAGTTTTCCAGATGGATCATTGTAAAAATTTGAAGAAATCATAGCCAATGCTTTTCTTGAATCACTAACTAAAACATAAGTAACTTCTTTAATTACAATCTTTGGAAGTAATTGGCATACAATTACTGAAGCACCATTTTCAACAGCTGAACCAATAAAATGATGTCCATCATTTTTAAAGCCCTTGACTGCCACAAATAAATCTCCTTTTGAAATTTTATTTGAGTCAAAATCAATTTTGTTCACTCCAACACTAGTTGATCCTAAAACCGATAGAATTTCTACTTTATATAAAAGATCTTTTAATAAACTCATATCAACTCAATTTCAATTTTATTTAGAGATTTATTAATTCTGTAATTCTTAACCAGAGATCCATTTCCTTTGAAAATCACCTCAAAACCTAAATTTTCTAATGCTGGCAATACATTTCTAAAGTTTTTTCCTTTAATAATTGAAAAATTAGATCCATCAATCTTAATTGAATTAGTTAATTTTATTTTCTCAAAATCTTCAATTCTTAAATTATCCAATTCAACCTTCTCAGGAGTTAATGAGTATATCTTATCAGCAATTTTTTTAAAGACAGGGGCTGCAACTGTAGACCCATAATATCCTTTACTTTTATTTGGTTTATGAATTACGACTATACAAGAATATTTAGGCTTGTCTGCAGGAAAGTAACCAACAAAACTTGATATATACTGAACGTTTTCTGTTGTATAATCAACTTGACCAGTTCCTGTTTTGCCTGCAATTTTATAAATATCAGATTTAATATTTGACCCTGTTCCACCATCTTCGTTTACAACATTTTCTAACATTAGTTTAACATTGTCAAGAGTTGATTTAGAACAAATTGATGGGTTTAATATTATTTTATTAGAAATCAAAGTATTTTTCTTTCTAAAAATAGGCTTAACCATTTCACCATTGTTAGCAACTGCATTATAAAAGGTTAAAATTTGTAATGGAGATAGCAAAACACCATATCCATAAACCATCCATGGTAGAGATAAACCACTCCAATCCCTATCGTTTGGGTGAGGAATTTTTGGGCTAGATTCTCCTAAAATAGAAAGTCCAAGTTTATTATTTAATCCCATATTGTAAAGTCTATTGGAAAATTTTTTGGGATCTTCTTTATAAGCTTCATTAATTATTTTAACAATTCCTGTATTTGAAGAAAGTTTGAATACTTCATTTAAAGAAATTTTTCCATAACCTCCTTTTTTAGAGTCTCTTACTTTCGCTCCATAAAAAGATAGTACTCCATTTTCAGTGTCTACTACCGTGTTCATATCTACTTTATCATCTTCTAATGCTGCTATAATTGACATTAACTTAAATGTAGATCCTGGTTCAAAATGTTCCCCAACAGCATAGTTTAACCTTTCATAATATTTACCTTCTGAGGTTCTACCTAAATTAGATATTGCTTTAATTTCACCAGTTGCAGTTTCCATAACTACTGCTGTACCATGGTCTGCTTCATACCTTTCTAATTGTTCTAATAAGGAATGATGAGTAATATCTTGAAATCCAACATTAATCGTTGTAACAATATCAGAACCTGAGACAGGTTCAATTTTATTTGTTGAGGAGATGGGCTTCCATTTGCCATTTGAAATTTTTTGCATTAATTGAATTCCATTTTTTCCTCTTAATTCTTTCCCAAAAGCATGTTCAAGGCCTACTCCACTAAATTTGTTGTCACTTATTTTTCTTTCTCTTCCAATAGTTCTTTCTGCAATTTTATTCAAAGGATAATCTCTTGAATTCTTTTTTTCAATTATTAATCCTCCTCTTACACCTCCTAATTTGAAAAGAGGCATTTTTTTAATTTTGTTCAATTCTTCAACTGAAATATTTCTCTGAATTAAAAAATATCTTTTATTTTTCTCCTTTGCTGAATTAAGCTTATTGTAATAGAATTCTTCATCATTTTCAAAAAGAAATGATAGGTTTTTTGCAAGGGGTCTTGAATAATTTAAAAAATTTGAATTAGAGACGGTTACTGCGTCAAAATAGATATCATAACTTGTTGAGGAAGCTGCTAATAAACTTCCATCATCTGAAAATATATTACCTCTTTCAGGTGTAATTGTAAAGTTTTGTATTGTTTTATTTTTTGCTAGCTGTCTGTAATTGTCTCCTTCAATATACTGAATGTGAAAAATCTTGTAACCAATTCCCAATCCCAAAACAATCAATACACTCGCAACTAGATAAAGTCTGTATAAAAATTGTTTTTGATTCGTTTCCATTAGTCTATTATTATTTTTTTTGGTGGAGTTGTTGAACTCTTAATTCCTCTATTTGCCATTACAGTCATTACATTAGATTCCATTTTTAATTTCATTACTTCTTTTCTGCTTTCAATGAAATTGCTCTGTAGAATTGAAGTCTCATTTTTCAACTCACCGATCCTTATGATTTTACTATCAATAGAGTGTGAAGAGTAAATCATAATTAAACACATTGAAAAAAGAAAGACTATATATTTCCATTTTGTAAAAGATCCTTCTTCAATCAAAAAATTTCCAAGAATTATTTTTTTTAATTTATTTTTCATAACCTAACTGCTGATCTTAACTTAGCACTTCTCGCTCTGTTATTAATTTTAATTTCACCTTCACTGGGTGTTAAAAATTTAAACACCTTTTTAAAAGGTGTTTTTGAAACACCAAATTTGTTTTTTATTGGTTCTGATTCAAAACATCCATTTTGAATAAATCTTTTAACTAATCTGTCCTCAACCGAGTGATATGTAATTATTGAGATTACCCCTCCTTTTTTTACAAGTTCTGGAAGCTGGCTTAAAACTTCTTTAAGAACTTCCATTTCTTGATTAACTTCTATTCTTAAAGCCTGATATACTTTTGCTAAAACTTTATTTTTAAATCCTTGTGGAAGAAATGGTTCTAGCAATTCATTTAAATGACTTGTTTTAAGAATTGTTTTTTCAGATCTATAGTGTATAATTGCCTTTGCGATTTGTTTAGAATTTCTTAAATCAGAATATTGAAAGAAAATATTTGACAATTGATCTTCTGAATATTCATTTAAAATTTTTTTAGCATCCACTAACGTATTAGTGTTCATTCTCATGTCTAGTTCTGAATCATATCTTATAGAAAATCCTCTTTGAGAACTATCAAATTGATGAGAAGAAACACCCAAATCAGCAAAAACACCATCTACATTTTCAATAGAGTTATATTTTAAATTTTGTTTTAAAAATTTAAAATTCTGATTAATCAGCATAAACCTTGTGTCATCAATATTATTTTTCATTGCATCTTTATCTTGATCAAAAGCTATTAATTTTCCATTTTTTCCTAAATTTTCTAATATTAATCTAGAGTGACCTCCTCCTCCAAATGTCAAGTCAACATACACACCATCTCTAACTATATTTAAACTATCAATTGATTCTGAGGGCATAACAGGATTATGATACATCTTCAGATTGATTTCCCATTACACTTTCAGAAAGATTTGCAAAATCCAACTCTGGGTCATTTATAACTTTTTCATATAAAGTCTTATCCCAAATCTCAATAATATTAATTGCAGAGGTTAGGACTATTTCATTATTAGAAAAGTATAATTTTGATAAATCTTTAGGGATTAATAGTCGCCCACTATTATCTAAATCTATAATTCTGACACCTGCATTATACCTTCTTATAAAATCATTGTTTTTTTTAACAAACTTGTTTAGCTTATTTATTTTTTTCATTGTCAATTTCCATTCAGAGAATGGATGAAGCTCAAGACAGTTTTGAAAAACAGATCTTTTTACAATAAAGCTTTCATTTAAATGATCACCTAATTGTTTTTTAAGATTCACTGGGAGCATCAACCTTCCTTTCACATCAATCTTACATTCGTATGTTCCTATTAAGCTTATCACTTTATCTTTGGTTTAATCTCAAATTTAATGAAATTTTACCACTTTTTACCACTTTTTACCACTTTGTTGATAATTTTAGACTGTGTTGTCAAATTGATATTTAAACATCTGTTTTACAGGCTTTTAATTGTGTTGAAAAGTGGGTTAATAAAATGTTAATCTTAAATATTTTATAGCTTTAAATAACTATCTTTGTTTCAACAACTAAATCTAATAACAAGGTGAGTAATTTAAATTATGTTGAAGACAATGGCTTTAACTACACTTTTGGTGGTAAAGGAAACCCTATAATTGTATTACATGGCTTAATGGGAGGATTAGGTAATTTTAAAAAATTTTTAGAAAAATTTCCCAGCCTTGGTTATCAAGTTTTTATGCCGGAATTACCTATATATAGTTCCTCTCTTCTTGATACTAATGTTAAGTTTTTCGCAAAATACATCAATAATTTTATCAATTTTTTAGGTTTAAAAAATGTGATATTAGTAGGAAATTCTTTAGGTGGACACGTTGCTTTAGTTCATGCTAAACTATTTCCTTCTCAAACCAAAGCACTTGTTCTTACTGGAAGTTCTGGGCTATATGAAAATGCAATGGGAGATACCTATCCAAGACGTGGTGACTATGAGTTTATTAAGAAAAAAACTCAAGATGTCTTTTATTCACCAGAAGTTGCAACAAAAGAAGTTGTAGATGAGGTTTTTGAATCGGTAAATGACAGAAAAAAAGTTTTAAAAATTTTGGCTGTTGCAAAAAGTGCAATTAGACATAATATGGCTAAAGACCTGCCAAAAATGAATATTCCAACTGCATTGGTGTGGGGGAAAAATGATGGTGTTACTCCGCCTGATGTAGCCAAAGAATTTAACAAACTTTTACCCAACTCAAAACTTATTTGGTTTGATAAATGTGGTCATGCACCCATGATGGAATATCCTGAAAAGTTTAATGATACAGTTTATAAGTGGTTTATAGAAAATAAACTATAAAATGAAAATTCAATCTTATAGCTTTGTTAAAAGTAGCTCAAAAGCTACAGAGTGTCCACAAAATATTTACCCAGAGTTTGCTTTTATTGGTAGATCCAATGTTGGAAAATCTTCACTTATAAATACGTTAACCGGTAGTAAAAAATTAGCAAAAATTTCCGGTACACCAGGAAAAACTTTATTGATAAATCATTTTTTAATTAATAACAACTGGTATTTAGTTGATCTTCCAGGCTTTGGATATGCTAAAGCCTCAAAAAAAGAAAAAAGAAAAATTGAAGAAATAATTTCTAACTATTTTTATAATAGAATACATATTAATTTAACATATTTACTTATTGATAGTAGATTAAAACCTCAAAATATTGATATCGAATTCATGCTTTGGTTAAATGAAAATAATTTACTTTTTAAATTAATTTTTACAAAATCTGATAAACTAAATAAAAAGGAAATTGAAATTAATCCTAAAAACTATATGATAGATCTTTTTAAAAAAACAGGTATTCAGCCTGAATATTTTATTAGTTCATCAAAAACTAAACTTGGGAGAGAAGAAATCCTAAAAGATATTAGTTCTGAAATTGAAAATTAGGATAATTTAATATTTAGGTTTTCTGCAAAATAATCACAAAACTGTTTAAAAGCATCTGTCATTTTTTCATTGTTAGTTGATCTCATAAAAGTATCACTCATACTTACCAAAGTTTGATGAAAAAAAACATTCATTTGATCTACAGGCATATCTTTTGTCCATAAATCAATTTTAAGTGTTTCTTGAGGTTCGTGATCCCAAACTGAAAGAAAAACAGCTTTCGAATCTTTATTATTGACTCCCCCATCATTAGCTGACCAAGTAATTTTTTCTGGTATTTTATTTTCATCTAATTCAATATTGAAAGAAATTTGAGTTTTTTTCATTTTTTTACAGGTTTATATTTAGAATTTTTAAAGATAGTATAATGATCAATATCTAATAACTGATTTACAGTAATTTGATTATGATTCATATATGAGTTAACAATTTTAAAACCAAGCCATCTACCAATGCCTCCGGGTGTTTTTTTGTCAATATCCAGGTTAAACTTTGAGTAAGGGGCAGGTGACATAAATCTTGATCTTAAATCTAAATCAGTGTCATAAAAAAGCTCTTTCTCAACAAAATAGGACCATATTTCAAACTCGTTTTCAATGGCCCATACTAATTTTTCTTTAGTGGTATTAAAAACAATCCAGTCCTCTTCAGATTCATTTATAAGTTTATTTATATATAAAATTTTTCCATTAGTTATCATATTTGAAAGCAAAGTTCTATCTTCTAAATTGTTAACAAATTTTTCTGAAATCTTGTAGGCTATATCATTTGAAATATGACTTATTTCCATTCTTTCTGAAATATAATTGGGTAAATTATTGTAATAGTTTGATCCGAGGTAGAAATTTAGAGAAACAAAAAGCAATGAATCAGCGTAAATTACTCGATCTTCAAAATCTCCCTTATTTATCAAAGTAACTATTGTTGGATTTTTAAAAGTCTCCAAGGTTTTGGCCTTTTTAAAAATTGTTTTTAATTTTTTTGAATTAAAATTAAAATTACTGAACACTTGACTAGATTTGTGATATAGTTCCAATTCAATTGAATCATTTTTTTTGTTTAGCCAAACAGAATCTGAAAATTGATTTGGAAAAAGATAAGGGTACTTATTAATTAACTCACGAAGTTCACCATCATTAGAAGAATAAAATTCTTTTTCAAATCTTATAACCTCAATTTCACTTAAATTATCAATTTCACTACATCCTGTTATAAAAAAAACGTAGAAAATAACTGTGAAAAGTTTATTATAATCCATTAATTTTGAAATTGAGAATTAAAAGTTCAAATTTAACACAAAGTCTATAATATTTTATAAATGAAATATGATATAATTATCGAAAAGTTAAACAACTGGCTAATAGAATACATCAAAATATCTAAATCAAAAGGTTTTGTAATCGGAGTATCAGGTGGTATTGATTCTGCATTGACTTCTACATTGTGTGCAAAAACTGGCCTACCAACACTTTGTATTGATATGCCAATTTTACAAAGCAATAATGAAATAAATAGAGCTAAAGAACATATAACTTGGCTAAAATCTAAATATAATAATGTATCTGATCTGTCAATTGATCTTAATAACACTTTTAAATCCTTTAGATCAGCTATTGAAAATAAAAATAATGAGAATAATTTTTTATCATTAGCAAATTCAAGATCAAGACTTAGAATGACCACATTATACTATTATTCAGGAATTCATAATTATTTAGTTGCTGGAACAGGAAATAAAGTAGAAGATTTTGGAATTGGATTTTATACAAAGTATGGAGATGGTGGAGTCGATATTAGTCCAATTGCAGATCTTACCAAAACAGATGTTTTTAACATGGCTTCAAAGCTTGGGGTTATAACTAAAATATTAGAAGCAAAACCAACTGATGGGTTGTGGGATGACGGAAGAACAGATGAAGATCAGATTGGTGCTACTTATAAAGAACTCGAATGGGCAATGGAGCAAAAAGACAACAACAAAAAATCCAGCGATTTTCAAAATAGAGAAAGGGAAGTGTTTGATATTTTATTAAAATTCAATAACCAAAATTCTCATAAAATGAATCCTATACCGATTTTTAAAATACCAGAGAACCTTAAATAAACTAGAAAACTCTATTTAATTTTTTTGACAATAAAGATTTTAACTTGTGATACTCACTAATTTCTTCTAAAATTTTATTATTGTTTTTATTAGATTTTATTTCATCTTTTAATTCGTCAACTTTTTTATTTATCAAATATGTTCTTAAACTTAAAATAGTTTCAGAAACCAATTGACTAATTACCTTTTCTTTATTTTTTACGAAAATATTTTTGCTTACCCAATTATGAAGTTCATAACGTTCTTCGCTCATTAAAATTCCTGTTACGTGATTTGATAAATTATCTCCTAAATTATTTAAAAAAACTTCTAAAATTAACTTTTGATTTTTTTGAAACTCTGTGATAATTTTATCATAAATCATTCTAAATGATTCATTGGTAAATTCAATTTCATCTTGCTGTAAATCCAAAAATATTTTTTCATAAACAGATGATTTAACAATTGTTGGTTCTAAAACAACATTGCCATCTTCATCATTCTTTAAAATTAATTCTTCAAACTCCTCAACTTTGTCACCATAAAGTAATAAAATTTCAATAATTTTTTTTTCTAACTCAAACAAAGTATTAACATACTTATTTTTAGTTGTTTGGGGAACTCTAGCTATTCTTTTCTTAGAAACAGCATAGATTTCGTTTTTAGTTTTTTGAGCTAAAGAATTAAATAAAACATCCTCAGAAATATCCATAATAGAAGAACAATGTTTTATGTACAACTCTTGTTTAATTCTATCAGGAATAATAGAGATACTATTAATTATTTCATTAATAGTCTTAGTCTTTAAAACTGGATCATTTTTAGAGCTTTCAGCTAAAATAGATGCTTTAAATTGTATAAAATCTTTAGAATTGGCTTTTAAAAATTCATCAATTTCTTCATAAGATTTATCTTGACTATAACTATCAGGGTCCTCTCCATTTGGAAATGAACAAATATTAACATTTAGCCCAGCAGAAAGTATAATGTCTATCCCTCTTAAAGTAGCATCAATTCCTGCCTTATCTCCATCAAATAGCATTGTAATATTTGAAGTCAATCTTCTAATTAATGTAATTTGATCTACCGAAAGTGCTGTACCTGATGATGAAACAACATTTTTTATTCCTTTTTGATGCAACTGTATAACATCTGTATAACCTTCAACGATATAACAATTGTCTTGTTTTGCAATTTCTTGTTTTGCATAGAAGATACCGTAAAGGATTTTACTTTTATTATAAATTAAACTTTCAGGGGAATTTAGATATTTGGCTGTCTTTAATTGATTGTTTAAAATTCTTCCTCCAAAACCAAGTACCCTTCCTGACATACTATGAATAGGGAACATGATTCTACCTCTAAATCTATCGAATGGTTTTTCATTTTTAAAAATAGAAAGACCTGATTTTTCTAAAAAAATTGGATCGTATCCATTCTTTATTGCATTTGATGAAAAATAGTCAGATTTTTCTGGCAAGTATCCTAAATCGAATTTTTTTATTGTCTCATCACTAAACCCTCTCTCTTTGAAATAAGAAAGACCAATTGATTTGCCCTCTTGAGAGTTTAATAAAGTTTCTTTGAAAAACTTTTTAGCAAATTCAGAGACAATGAACAAACTTTCTCTTTCTGATGCTTTTTCTTTATCTAAGGAACTTGTCTGTGTTTCTTCAACCTCAATATTATATTTTCTAGCTAAATATTTTATTGCCTCAGGATAAGTAAAATGTTCATGTTCCATTAAAAAAGCAATAGCATTACCACCTTTTCCACTACTAAAATCTTTCCATATTTGCTTTACTGGAGATACTACGAAACTTGGTGTTTTTTCATTCGAGAATGGACTTAAACCTTTAAAATTTGATCCTGACTTCTTTAATTGAACAAACTCACCGACAACTTCCTCTACTAGGGATTGTTCAAATACTTTATCAATGGTAGCTTTAGAAATCAATTTTTTTTATTATTAAATTACTTAAAATTCTTATTTGTTTCAATATTCTCTTTCAATAACGTATTTTATTAGTTTTTTAAGACTATTTGTATACTCACTTTCCTGAAATTGATTCAAATCTTTAAGAGCTGAGTTATAAAATTTTTTAATTTGTTTTTGAGTATAATCAATCCCACCTATTTCAATCACGTATTTTATAATTTCTCTAATTGCATTTTCATCACTGTTTTTAACAGAGTTAATCAGCCATTTACGTTTTGATTTAGAGGAATTATTTAAAGCATAAATAAATGGGAGAGTTAATTTTTTTTCTCTTAAATCTATACCTGTTGGTTTACCAATTTTTTTAGCCCCGTAATCAAATAAATCGTCCTTTAACTGAAATGCTATTCCAATTTTTTTTCCAATTTGTTCAAATGCATTAATTTCTTTTTTCGAACCATTGGCGGCTGCGACACCCAATGCACAGCATGAAGCAATTAATGAAGCAGTTTTTTTTGTAATAATTTCATAATATATTTCCTCATTAATATCTAATCTTCGAGCTTTTTCAATTTGTAATAATTCTCCCTGACTCATATCCTTAACAGATTTTGAGATTATTTTTAGTAAATCAAAATCATCATTATCTATACATAGAAGCATACCTTTTGAGAGTAAAAAATCGCCAACTAAAACTGCAATTTTATTTTTCCAGAGAGCATTTAACGAAAAGAAACCTCTTCTTTTGTTACTGGAATCAACAACATCATCATGAATTAGAGTAGCAGTATGAATTAACTCAATTATAGATGCAGCTCTATATACTTTTTCATTTATTTCTTTATTACTAGATATTATTTTAGCTGTTAAAAAAACAAACATTGGTCTCATTTGTTTTCCTTTTCTTTTTACTACATAATGTGTAATTCTATTTAGTAAAGGAACGTCTGAAATCATTGATTTTGAGAACTTTTCCTCAAAAAGATCCATCTCTTTTTTTATAGGTAATTTAATCTCTTCAATGATTTTCATTAAGTTTTATTTAAGCTTGTTTGCAAGCTGCCCACAAGCAGCATCAATATCTTTTCCTCTAGATTTTCGTATTGTCACTGGTATTTTATTTTTTTCTAAAGCATCAATATATCTATCAATTATGTTATCACTAGCAGAGTTAAAAAGACTATTTTCTGTTGAATTATATTCAATAAGATTAACTTTTGAAGGAGAAAATTTACAAAAATCTACTAAAGCATTAATATGCTCATCATCATCATTAATATTATTCCATACAATGTATTCATAAGTTACAATTTTTTTTGTTTTTGAATACCAATGTTTTATTGCTTGTTTAAGATCATTTAATGGAAATTTTTTTGTGAATGGCATTATTTCATTTCTAGTTTTCTCTATTGCAGAATGAAGTGAGACCGCTAAATTAAATTTAACATTATCGTCAGCCATTTTAATAATCATTTTAGAAATTCCTGAGGTGGATACTGTAATTCTTTTAGGTGACATTCCTAACCCAGTCTTACTCGTTATTTTTTTTATTCCTTCAATAACATTATTGTAATTTAACAATGGTTCACCCATACCCATGAAAACAATATTAGATAGTGGTTTACCATAATAATTTAAACTTTGGGAATTAATTGTTGCTACCTGATCATAAATTTCATCAGGATTTAGGTTTCTTATTCTATCCATTTTTGAAGTTGCACAAAATTCACAATCCAGGCTACAACCAACTTGACTAGAAACACACGCAGTAGTCCTGTTTTTAGTTGGAATCAAAACAGATTCAACAAACAAGTTATCAAATAATGCAATGGCATTTTTTATGGTACCATCATTACTTTTTTGAAATCTATCAATATTAATATGATTGATAACAAATTTATTTTTTAAAAGTTTCCTTGTTTCTAGTGAAATATTAGTCATTTCATCAAATGATAAACAAGATTTCTTCCAAAGCCATTCATAAACTTGTTTGGCTTTATATGATGGTAAACTATTTTTTTGAAAAAAAGAAGTTAATTCGTCTAAAGTTAGAGATCTAATATCATTCTTATTTTTCATGTTAAAAATTAGAGTATTAACATTGCATCACCATATGAATTGAAATTATATTTTTCTTTAATTGCAACATCATATGCTTTTTTTATAAAATCAGGTCCAGCAAATGCAGAGGCCATCATGAGAAGAGTTGATTTTGGTGTATGAAAATTAGTTATCATACAGTCAGCAATTCTAAAATCATAGGGTGGAAAAATAAATTTGTGGGTCCAACCGTTATAAGGGTTTAAAGTTTGAAAAGAAGATACTGAAGACTCTAATCCTCTCATTGATGTTGTACCTACTGCACAAATTCTTTTTTTATTTAACTTAGCTGAATTAATAATGTTACAAGCATTCTGCTCAATAAATAATTCTTCAGAATCCATTTTATGTTTCGATAAATCTTCAACTTCAACTGGGTTAAATGTACCTAAACCAACATGTAAAGTTAACTCGGCGATATTAATTCCTTTGATCTCTAACCTTTTTAAAAGATGTTTTGAAAAATGCATTCCTGCTGTAGGCGCAGCCACAGCACCTTCGTGCTTAGCAAAAATTGTTTGATATCTTTCTTTGTCAAAACTTTCTTCCTCTCTTTTAATGTATTTAGGAAGTGGAGTTTGTCCTAAATCAAATAAAGCTTTTCTAAATTCATCGTATGAGCCATCATATAAAAATCTAAGAGTCCTTCCTCTTGAAGTGGTATTATCAATAACTTCAGCCACTAAATTATCATCATCTCCAAAATATAATTTATTTCCTATTCGAATTTTCCTTGCAGGATCTACTAAGACATCCCACAATCTTTGGTCATCACTTAATTCTCTAAGTAAAAAAACTTCAATTCGAGCGCCTGTTTTTTCTTTATTTCCAATTAGTCTTGCAGGGAAGACTTTTGTGTTATTAAAAACAAAAGCATCTCCTTCGTCAAAATAATTAACAACATCTTTAAAGGTTTTGTGTTCAATTGACTCAGTTTTTCTGTCTAGAACCATAAGTCTAGACTCATCTCTGTGATCAGATGGATATTCAGCGATTCGCTCTTCAGGGAGCTCAAAATTAAATTGTGATAATTTCATAATAAGATTTAAAGTTGGCAAATATACATTTATGCATACCCCTCTGTCAAGTTTATTGACAATTAATTCAGTATTTAACCTGAAATATTAAAATTAATTGCCTTTAAATCTGACCAAAAGTTCTTGTAAGATTTTGACACTACGTCAGGATTATTAATTTTTAGAGGAACTAGTATTGCTAAAGGAGCAAAAGCCATAGCCATTCTGTGGTCATTATACGTATCAATAGAAATATTTTCATTGATTTTAGAACAACAATTCAAATGAATACTGTTGTTGGTAATTTCAACTTCTGCTCCTAATTTTTCTAATTCAATTTTTAAAGCTAAAAGCCTATCAGTTTCTTTGATTTTTAATGTATGAAGACCAAAAAGATCACAATTAATACCAAGACCAAAGCATGTAACTGCAATGGTTTGAGCAATATCAGGGTGTTTTGTCAGGTCAATACTTACTTTATTAGGTAAAACGAAATCTTTTATTTTTTTCAATTTAATTCTTCCCTGAGTATCAAGAAACTCCGTTTCCACTCCAAATTTTAAATAAATTTTTGATAATTCTTTATCTCCTTGTATTGATGAATTATAGAACTTGCCTATACTGAGTTCTGATTTGTTAGAAAGAGCTACAATACTATAAAAATAAGAAACTGAACTCCAATCTGATTCAACATCTATAGTTGTCTTATCAATTTCTTTTAGGGGTTCAATTGTAATTTTGTTATTAATAAATTCATAACTAACACCTATTTTATTTAAAATGGATAGAGTCATTTCAAGGTAAGGTCTTGAGGTTATTGTACCCTGAAGATGAATTAAAAGTCCTCTATCTAAAAAGGGAGCAATTAAAATTAATGCTGATATATATTGACTGCTAATTTCAGCACTCAGTGAAATTTTTTGTCCACTAATCTTTTTTCCTCTTATAATTAGAGGAGGGTATCCCACTTTATCTTTATATCTTATATCAGCACCAAGGCTATTTAATGCATCAACTAAAATTTTGATTGGTCTTTGTTTCATTCTTTCAGAACCAGTTATTTCAAATTCTTTATTGTTCTGAATAGATAAAAAAGCTGTTAAAAATCGCATTGCTGTTCCAGCATGACCAATATCTATGTGATTAGAAAGATTATTTAAATGCTTACTTAAAACTACCGAGTCATCTGAATCAGATAAGTTTTCAATTTCTAGATT
>CACEGG010000011.1 GCA_902559035.1 uncultured Bacteroidota bacterium | reverse complement strand
AAAAAATCTAGAAATAGAGGAGGCAAATAGATTAGAACAACAAATTAGAGAAGTAAAAGGATATACTTACGTAGCTAGATCATCAATTGGTTCTAGTAAGTATACTAAATCAAGGTTTAGAGCTTTTACTCAAACAAGATTTCAAGTTACTGACAGTGCAGTTGTTGAATTGTTGAATGAGATTAAAAAAATTAGAACATTAAATGTGACTTCAAAAGAACTTTCCGATGTTAAGGCCAAGTATGTAGGAAACTTTGTTCTAGCCACTGAAAGTCCCTCAACAATCGCTAATTATGCATTAAATATAAAAACTCAAGGATTAGATAAAGATTTTTATAAAAATTACTTGAAAAACATTGATAATGTTACTATTGATGACATTAAAAGAGTTGCCAATAAATACTTTAAACTTGATAATGGTCAAATTATAGTAACCGGAAAAGCAAGTGAACTCTTAGAAAAAATAGATAATGTCAAATTTGATGGAAAAATTATTCCTATTTCATATTTTGATAATTACGGGAACCAAGTTGAAAAACCAAAAAAACCAGAGGTTCTATCAAATATTACCGCTAATTCTGTTTTAGAAAATTACATCAAATCTATTGGAGGAAGAGAAAAATTGAATAATGTTAAATCTCTGATTTTAAAATACCAAGGAGAAGCGATGGGAGCTAGTATAATCAGCGAAGAAAAGAGGCTAAATAATAAATTAGCAAATTCAACTTCAATGAACGGGAATGTAATGATGAAAATGGTAGTGACAGAAAATGAAGCATTTGTAAAACAAGGCCCTAATAAAATGGCTTTACCTGAAAACATTCAGAATGATATGAAAAAATCTTTAGGTATTTTTCCTGAGCTAAATTTATTAAACAACCCGAATGTAAAGTTTGGAGGTAAGGAGAATGTGGATGGTAAAGAAGCTTATGCTGTTGAAGTAGCTGGTGATTTTATATCCCTAAAATATTTATATGATGTGGAAACAGGGAAAAAAATAAGGGAAATTTCTACAACTAATATGGGTGGACAATCTCAGGTTCAAGAATCAGTTATTGGAGATTATAAGAATTTTGATGGAATACTTTTTCCATTAAAAAAATCACAATCTCTAGGTCCTCAAAAAATTGAAATGACTTTAATCGATGTTATTATAAATCAAGATTTTGCAGAAAATGATTTTAATTAAAAAATAAAAATGAAAGCCGGAGAATTTAAAAAGAATCTTAACAAACTAGATAAGAATTGGAAATTAGTTGATAATAAATTACAAATCAACTTTGAATTTGAAAGTTTTAAAAAGGCGTTTGAGTTTATGCAAGAAATTGCTATTCAATCTGAGATTCTAAATCATCACCCTCTTTGGACAAATGATTATAATAAATTAGAGATAAAACTTTACACTCACGATAAAGGAAGAATTACTGAATTAGATTTTAAATTAGCTAAAATAATTGATGATAAGCTATATCTTTTAAAATGAAAAAAAAGATATTAATTGGGGTAATTATAATTATTATTTTATATCTCTGGGCAGAACTTGGTGTAGGTATATTTTTCCAGGACTCTTGGGGTGGTGATTAAATAATTTTAATTTCAATAAAAAATATATATTTATTAAAAAAAGTATGGACAATAAATTTATTTTAGCTTGTATTGTGTTAATGTATGCTTCTGCTATATACTTTATTTTTAGAGGGCAATATGTTTTAGGTGGTTTTCAAGTTATAATGGGACTGGCATTAACCAATTTTTATTCAAATAAAAAATAAAATTGAAACTTGAGGTTTATCAAATTGATGCTTTTACAGGAAAAAACTTTGATGGAAGTCCAGCCTGTATAGTCTTACTAAAAAATTGGCTTGATGACAATAAACTGTTAGAAATTGCAAAACATAACGCAGTACCAGAAACTGCTTTTATAAAGATTGAACAAAATTATTTTCATATTAGATGGTTTACACCTGAAATAGAAATGGACCTCTGTGGACATGCTACTTTAGCAGCCGCTCATTTTATAAAAAACATATTAAATCATTCAAAAAATTATATAAAGTTTAAAAGTTGTAGTGGAGAACTTAATGTTACTATAAAAAATAAAAAATATAGTCTTGATTTTCCCAGACGTGAGCCTATTAAATCAGATTTACCTGAAATTATATCAAAAGCAATTAATATTCAACCAATTGAAACACATAAGTCAAGAGATTATATTCTTGTTTATAATTCAGAGGCTGATATAAGAAAAATCAAAATTGATAAAAATTATTTTGATCAAATAAATTTAGATCCCGGGGGTGTAGTAGTTACTTCAATTGGTGAAATTGCAGATTTTGTTTCAAGATACTTTACACCCCAATCAACAATTCTTGAGGATCCTGCAACTGGATCATCTCATTGCTCATTGATTCCATTTTGGTCAAAAAGACTTAATAAAAAAGAACTTTTATCATTCCAAATTTCAAAAAGAGGAGGTGAATTTGAGTGTATAGATAATGCTAATAGAGTTACAATAATTGGAAGAGCCAAAACAAGATTTAAAATTTCAGTCTCTATATAAAAATTAAAATTTGCTAACTTGATACAATGAAAAAGTTAATTCTATTATTAAGTATATTGCTTTTTTCTTGCGAAAACCAGAGTGTTATTAAAAGACCTAATATTATTTTAATAATGACTGATGATCAAGGATACGGAGATCTCGGAGCTAACAACAATCAAAATATTATTACACCAAATCTGGATGATTTTGCTGACAAAAGCATTCGCTTTAATAATTTCTTTGTATCACCTGTTTGTGCACCAACAAGATCTAGTTTGATGACAGGAAGATATTCATTGAGAACTGGAGTTAGAGATACTTACAATGGAGGAGCAATGATGTCGTCTGATGAAACAACAATAGCTGAGATACTAAAAGAGGCAAACTATTCAACTGGTATATTTGGAAAGTGGCATTTAGGTGATAATTACCCTTTTAGACCTTCTGATCAAGGGTTTGATGAGTCTTTAATACATCTTGCGGGAGGTATAGGACAAGTTGGTGATTTCACCAATTATTATGCAAAAAATACAAGTTATTTTGATCCTATTCTTTGGAAAAATAATGAGCAAAAAAAATATGAAGGCTATTGTTCAGATATCTTCACCAATAATGCAATAGAATTCATTGAAAAAAATAAATCAAATTCATTTTTTTGTTATTTGTCATTTAATGCCCCTCATACCCCACTACAAGTTCCAAAGGAATACGAGAACTTATATAATAATCTTGAATTAAGCACTGAATATTATGATGGGAATCAATTAGTTAAAATGACTAAAAAAGATATTGAGGATACCAGGAAAATTTACGGTATGATATCCAATATTGATGATAATTTAGGAAAAGTAGTTAATAAATTAAAAGAGTTAAGAATTGAGGATGAAACTATTATAATTTTTATGACTGATAATGGTCCACAACAATTTAGGTATAACGGAAATATGAAAGGAAGAAAAGGCTCTGTGTATAATGGAGGAATTAGAGTTCCTTTTTTTTTAAAAGTTCCAAATAAGTTTAAAGATGTTAAGGTTAAAGAAATTAACAAATTGTCAGCTCATATAGACCTAGTTCCTACCATTTCTGAACTTTGTGATGTTGAGTTACCAAAAAATAAAAAAATTGATGGAAAAAGTCTTATACCATTGTTAGAGGGAAAAAATACTGAAAATAGATATTTGTTCTCATATTGGACAAGAAGATTTCCGGAAAAATATATAAACATGTCTATCCAAAATGATGAATTTAAATTAGTAGGAAATAACAACTATGATAGTAATATTGAAAAATTTGAATTG
Organism: uncultured Bacteroidota bacterium; assembly: GCA_902559035.1. GTDB lineage: Bacteria > Bacteroidota > Bacteroidia > Flavobacteriales > Flavobacteriaceae > MAG-121220-bin8. Next base: position 34,930 of record CACEGG010000011.1, on the reverse strand, counting down.
TACGATTTAATTAATGATCCTAATGAAAAAAATAATATAATTAAAGAGAATATTCCAATTGCTGCACAATTTAAATATGAAATGGAAAAATCATTAAATGAATTAACAAAATCAAAAAACATATTAAATCCACCCAGAATAATTATTGGAACAAAAAATGAAAATCCAACATTTTTAAATCGTAATGATGCTTCTGGTGACAGAGGAATATGGGCTCAAAATGACATATACACGATGTGGAAAGTAAAATTTAAAAAGGGTACTTATAATTTAAAATTTAAATTTAAAGATTCCATAAAAAAATCAGGAACAATATTTACGGAAATAAATAATATGGTTTATTCAAAAAAATTTAATGAACCAATAGATGATGTAATAGAGATTAAGGGTATTGAAATAGAGGATAGTAACGTGGATTTGATATCTTTTTTAAGAGTTGGTAATAAAAAAATATATCCTTTTTGGATTGAAATTAATAACAAAAATGAAGAATAAATATTGGTTAATTACAGCAATGATATTAATTCCTATAATTGGATTAATGTCTAATATATATGCAATATTTTTATTTCTTCCTCTTGGCTTTTTGTACAGTAAAACATGAGCAATAATTAAAAATTAATTGCAATCTGTTAAATATTTATCCCAATTTTTATTCGTTGGTTCATTAGGAAAGTAGTAACATTCCCTTTCCCCGTTTGGATAAGTCAAATTTTTCCAAAAACCTGTTGGAATATGCACACCTGTTTCTCTGATTTCATGACCAGTTTCAAATACCAGATCTATTTTGACCTTTATCGTTCCTAAAGTTGCGGACCAATCTCTTATTCGTTGTTCAAGTTCAGCCCATTCACCTCTATTAAGATCATCTATCTGCATTGCACAGTTTATAAACGAAAATGTCTTATTTAAATTATCTTCTGAATCACTAAAAGTTGCTGCTGGTGCTAAATGACCTTTATCCCAAGGGTTTTTATAGTAGTCAGCATTATCGGAAGTTTTAACTCCAGGTTCTAAATAAAAATCTTTATTTCCTCTGTCAACATTTTTTGGTCTATTTGAAACGCTATATTCTATCCAATTTGGTTGTTCATAAACTTCATTGTAAGAAACTATATATATGCCCTTATTAATAATTACCTCCTCTCTTAAAGGGTTACTTATGCAACAATCTGAGGATGAACTCTCACACGAAACCAGTAAAAAAATTAAAATATATTTAACAAAATAATTCATAACTAAAACAAAAATATAATTAGGTTTGTACAAAAAAAAGAATGAAACATTTTTTATTATTATTGTTTCTTTTAACAACAATTTTTTCCCATTCTCAAGAGGTTCAAAAGGTTGAAGTTCTAAAGAATGATAATCAGGTAACTGAACTTTTTGAAAGCTTGGGCAAAAATGAATTAAAATTTGATATAGCTCCCCTATTGGCTTTTCCTGCATTAGATGTCAACTATGAGAGAATTAATGATCCTTATTCCTCTTATGGACTAAGTTTATATCTGAATCTAAGTAATAATGATTCATCCAATGTGACTTGGGTTGACAAATTTTCCTTAACTCCATTTTACCGTTTTTATTTTTTTAATAAAAGAGATTTTGGAGGATCTGGATTTTTTGCTGAAGTATTTTCCAAATTCAGTTTTGGAGAACATGATGTTGAATATTACAATTATAATCCTGACGTAAATAGTCCAGGAATTGATTATTGGGAAACGGTTGAAGAAAATTATTTTGATATAGCCCTTGGTGCTGCTATTGGAAATAAATGGGTTAATAAAAAAGGTTGGACATTTGAAATTAGTTTGGGAGTGGGTAGATTTCTTTTAAATCCAAGCGAAGATAACTCTACTATTGGAAGAGAAGTCAATTCATTCAAACCTGAGGCAGTTATTCGTGGAGGATTATCAATAGGAAAAAGATTTTAATCAATAAACATTCTATAAAGAATCTTTCAAAGATTTTTTATACCTTACCAAGTAAATTATTACTAACCAAATTTATTAAAATGAAAAAATTATTATTATTAAGTCTGATTGGACTATTTATTTCCTGTGGAAATCAAAAATGTGAAACTACATCAAATGGATTTACCTCAACAGAGGGTGAACAAGTTACAATGGGTAGCCAAGAATCTGTTGATATATTTCTAAAAATAGATAATGCTTGGAAGGAAAGAGATTATGATGCTATTAAGTCACTAGTAAGTGACGATGCTCAATTTATAAATGCTGATGGTGAGTCCTTTATTGGTGGTCAAGCTTTTGCAGATTATATTGAAAAAGACTATCAAGAGACTGTTGTTCAAAATGGTCAGGATTGGGCTTGGACAATTAATTATGCTTTTGCCGTAAAACCAACAAATGCTGACAGAGGCGAATACGTTAATGCAAGATTTACAGGAAATTATATTGCTGAAGAATGGTATCAAATAAAAGATGGAAAATTAGTTTCTTGGCATCAAACAAGAAGAACTCCAACAACAACTACAAATTAATTTATAAATAAAAAAAAATGAAAAAACTAATATTGTTATTTATTGTTGGAACTTTAATTAGTTGTGAGACAAAAACAATCGAAGTACAAAAATCAGGAGGTGTTTGGCATATGGGTGGTGATAATCAGTTCCAAGAAGGAACTAGTCCTAAAGCTGTTATTGGATCAGAAAGTGACCTAGAAATAGCTATGGCATTTTACGGTGCTTATGGTGATATGGAGTTAGATAAAATGGTGGAATTGTCTGAGGATGTTGTAAAATTTCATCCGGGTGATTTGGCTGGAGTTGTTGATGTTGACACTTCAAATACTGATTTTGTTGTTGAAAGACAATCTACATTTGAATCTATAAAAAGAACATTACACAATGTAACTCCAATTGCTGTTGAAGGCTCCGAAAATTATACTGTTGTATCAATTAATTTTACTGAGGAAATCACCTACAAAGATGGTTCTACATCTTCAGATCATTATTTTGAAAGAATTCATGTTGTTAACGGAAAAGTTAATAGAGTTGTTCAATGGATGAGACCTTGGGAATAAATATCAAACTAATATTATAACTATGAAAAAACTATTATTACTATTAATTATGATTACTAGCATAAGCTGTAATCAAACCAATGTAACTATTGTTGAATTTGAAGATGAAAAATCAAATGCAATAAGGGGACATTATCAACATTATTTAAATAATGATATTGATGGTTTAAAGAAACTTTGGGCAGATGATGACAAAATTGTTCTTTGGCTTGGAAGTGTTGAACAATCTCCTCTTTCAGAGCTTATTGGTCTGATTGGAGCACAACATACTGCATTTGATAATATTCAATTATTAAATATTCAAGGGGCGGATGAACCTATTTATGTTGAAACAAAAACATATCAAAGTGGACAAACTTGGACTAATACATGGTTTAAATGGTCAGCAGTTGGTAAAACAAGTGGAAATTTAATTGAACTACCTGCACACCTGTCTTTTAGATGGGAAAATGGGGAAATAGTTGAAGAGGTACATTTATTTGATCCAACACTTATGAAAGCTGAACTGGAACTTTTTGCTAGTTCACAAGAATAAAAAGATTTTTTAAATTTTTTTTAAAACCCTGCATTTTGCGGGGTTTTTTTATTTAAAAACAAATTTTGAAATTTTTCCTTTTCCAGCTGCAAAAGCAACAGAATCGTTAAGAAATCTAAAAGTGTAATAACTTTCTTCACTAAAATTCCTCCAAGTATTTCCATAATCACTTGAATAATCAACTCCTTTATAACCAACTACTAATATTTTTTTTCCTTTACTGTTGGGAAAATACTGTATGCAACTTCTGTAACCAGGACTTGAATTGTCTGCAATTGTTTTCCAGGTTTTACCTCCATCTACAGTAAATATTTTATTAAGACTATTAATTTCTGGCTTAGTATAATCTCCTCCAATAGCATATCCATTATTTTCATCATAAAAATCCATACTAAAAATTCCAGTTGTTGATTCACCTTGCAGAGCTGGGGTGTTGAAAATCTCCCAAGTCCTTCCCTTGTCATTTGAGAAATAAACTCTACTATTTTTACCTCCACTAGCTATCCATGTTTTATTGCCTGTAATTGAAATATTAGTGTCACTGGCAGCAAAAAAACCTTCACCCTCGATAATTTGATTAAAAACAATACAATCTAATTTATTCCAGGTATTTCCTCCGTCCCTTGTAATTATAATGCTTATACAATTTTCTGTAAAATCACCAACTGCAATTCCTTCATTTTCATTCCAAAATTCCATAGAATCATAAAATACTTTAGGGTGTGTTTCTTTATATACTAATTTTCCATTCTTAAAAAGTAATGCAGGATTTCCAATTGATATTGCAAATACATTTTCATTTTTAACAGCCAGTGCTCTAAAATTAGGTTTCACAATAGAGTCAAAACTATATTGTAATTGTGAAATTACTTTTGAATTATAAGCATCGAAAGAGTAAATTGATCCGGTTGATGAAGCAGAAAAAACTTTATTATTATCAATTTCCAAAGCTCTGATGTTTATTGTAGAATCTATAAGAATAGGTTGAATCTCAAGAGTTTTAATTTTAAATTCATTTTTTGAACATGAAAAAAAACAAACAGAGATTAAAAAAAATTTAATAATGGTTTTATTAATCATTATTTCAAATTGATTATTTAAATTTAAATTAAATAATTTAATGGTATGAAGAAATATTTTTTAGTGATTACATCACTTTTTATTTTAGGCTGTAGCCATAATAATAAAAAACCTAGAATAGCAATTGCAGGGTTAGCAATCGAATCAAGTACTTTTTCTCCGGCCAAAACCACTGAACCTGATTTCAAAGCTAGAATAGATCAAGATGTATTTAGCTATTATCCTTTTCTTCAAAAAGATTCATTGTATAGACAAAAGGCTAACTGGATACCAACTCTAAGAGGACATGCTTTGCCTGGAGGAATAGTTACAAAAGAAGCTTATAATTCACTAGTCAATAAAACACTTGAAAAATTAAAAAATAATCTTCCATACGATGGTTTGTTTTTTGATATTCATGGGGCTATGAGTGTTGAAGGAATTGATGATCCAGAGGGGGATTTTATAAAAAAAATTAGAGAGTTAGTTGGATATGATACTTTAATTTCTACATCAATGGATCCACACGGAAATGTTTCATATGAGTTAGCAATGGAAACTGACTTAATAACATGTTACAGAATGTCTCCACATGAGGATGCTGTTGAATCAAAGCGAAGAGCGGTAACGAACCTAATTGAAAGATTAGAAACTGGTAAAGGAAAACCATTATATAAATCTAGAATTAAAGTACCAATACTGTTACCTGGAGAAAAAACAAGTACTAGAATAGAACCCGGAAAAAGTTTATATGGAAAAATAGATCCTGAAACAAAAAAAGAGGGCGTTATTGATGCTGCAATATGGATGGGTTATCCTTGGGCTGATGAACCTAGAAATCATGGAGTAGTTATAGTTTATGGTGATAATAAAGAAGAGGTGAAAAATTCTTCTGAGTTTTTAGCTAAAAGTTTTTGGGATGTTAAAGATGAGTTTGAATTTGTTGCACCAGTTGGTACATTAGAGAAAAGCCTTGAACTTGCATTAAATAGCGATACTAAACCTTTTATAATAAGTGATATGGGTGATAACCCAACGGCAGGAGGTGCAGGTGATGTAACTTGGACATTGAAAAGACTTTTAGAAAGAGGTGAGTTAAAGAATGAAAATGGACCATCATTGATATATGCTTCAATTCCTGGTCCAAAACTAATTGAAAATGCTAAAAATTTAAATGTTGGTGATTATGTAGAAGGATTTGTTGGTGCAGAAGTTGACAATAGGTTTTCTCCCCCTATTTTATTGAAAGGCATAATAAAATCTAAAAAAATTGGGGATATTAATGCCAAAACTGAAGTTGTAGTACAAAGTGGAAGTATAAGTATTATTGTAACTGAAAAAAGAAAACCCTATCATTATATTAAAGATTTTACTGATTTAAATTTAGACCCAAAATCAATTGATATTCTTATGGTAAAAATCGGATATTTAGTGCCACAGTTATATGACATAAACAAAGGATGGATTATGGCATTAACACCTGGCGGTGTTGATCAAGATTTATTTAGACTTGATTATAAAAGAATTGAAAGACCAATGTTTCCTGTTGACGAATTTGAATCAGAACCAGATTTAAGTGCAGTTTTTGTTCCGTTATCAAATTCTAATTAATATTTTGAAAAAATATTAAAAATAAATTCTTGATTTGTATTAAAAGGAGTTTGGTGAACACTAGTTTCAGAGTATGAAAGCTTAAATTCTTCTTTAAACAGTTCAGAAATAGAATTTTTGTTGTACTGCGAAATTTGCAATCCACTACATTTCAAAGGGCCATTTGTAGAAAAAGTTGATAAAATTAAATTACCTTGAGAATTAACTGAATTATTTACTAAATCAACGTATTTATTAATCCTTGTTTTTTGTGTTAAAAAATGAAAAGCAGCCCTGTCATGCCATAAATCAAATCTTTCATCAGGGATAAAATCAACAATATCAGAAACAACCCAATTAACTAGTTTTGATTTTTTGCCTAACCTTTGTTTTGTTTTTTCAATAGATTTTGATGATATATCCAAAACCGTAATATTTTTAAATCCTAATCTCAACAGATTATCAACAAGCCTACTCTCCCCTGCTCCAACGTCAATTATCTTTGATTCTGTTGTTAGATTAAGAGAGTTTATGAGATCTAATGATTTTGATGGAACTTCTTGATACCAACTAACCTCATTTTCATTTTTTAATTGGTAAACATTTTCCCAATGGGATTTAAAATTAACCGTCATATTTGAATTTATACAATAAAAATAGCTAGTTCTTAATTAATTTAGACTACATTCGCCAAAAATTAATAAATAATAATTATGAAAAACGGTGTTGTAAAATTCTTTAACGGATCAAAAGGATACGGTTTTATCAAAGAAGAAGGTGTCGAAAAAGATCACTTTGTTCATGCTTCTGGCTTAATTGACAGAATTGATGAAAACGATAAAGTTGAATTCGAATTAGAAGAAGGTCCTAAAGGAATGAGTGCTATCAATGTTAAAAAAAATTGACTAATTTTTCTAATAGGTAAACAAACAGCTCTTAAATAAGAGTTAAAAAAAACAGAGGTTATTTCTTATTTGAAATAACCTTTTTTTTTGTCACTAAATAAATCCCAATAAAAATTAATAGCATACCGGTTACGCTTACTAAAGACAATGTATCACTTTTAGTAGAAACTGCGTAAACTATTCCCACAATGGGTTGAAGATAAATAAACGAACTTACTGTAGATGGTGATAAAGTTCTTAAAGCATATGCATTAAATAAATAAGTACAAAACGTAGTTCCAACTACTACAAACAACATTGGAATAACTGCATCTTCAATTGGTAAGTCAGCCCATTTTACAGATAAAAATTCATTAAAAGTTACTGGAAGATTCAAAAAAACAGCTAATAAAAAAAGCCATTTTAGTAGAGTTATAATATTATATTTTTCAATTAATGGTTTAACCAAGACTAAATATAGTCCATATGCAAACGAATTAACTATAAACAGCAAATTACCTAAGGGGATATTTGGGGCATTAATCCCTGTTTTTGAGGTATATAACACCAATATAACTGCTCCTATAAAACCTGATATTATTCCAATTGTTTTTGAAAATTGAATTTTTTCTTTGAGTAAAATTGCTGAAAATATAAAAACTATAATTGGGGAAATAGTAATTATAACTGAACTATTTACAGGGGTTGATAACTCAAGACCTTTAAAAAAAGCAAGCATATTTATAACCATTCCTAAAAAGGAACAGGCAATTAAACGAGGCCAATCTTTTTTTTGAATTTTTTCAGGTTTCATAAAAAAACTAACTAGCCAAAAAAGAATTGCTGCACCTAAAACCCTGAGTAAAATAAATCCAAAAGGAGTAATGTATATGGGCATTACATTCTTAGCAATAGTATGATTAAGACCATATATTATCGTTGCTCCTAATGCTGCTAAAAAGCCTAATGTTCTTTTATCCAATTCAATATTTATTATCTTGCAAAAGTAATTTTATTATTCATAAATAAATGTTGAAAAAATATATTTTAGTTCTTTTTGTTAGCTTACTATTTTCTTGTGATGGTAATAATTACGAACATATAATTAAAGATGAAAATTTTAGACAAAGTGTTGAGTCTGGAAATTTTATTGAACTAAGCGAAGGTTACACTTACTTTGAAGTTGACAATAGAGAAAGTAACAATTCATTAATTTTTATTCATGGATTTTCTGTCCCCTCTTATATATGGGACAAAACGTATTATTCTGCTAAAGAAAAAGGGTTTAAGGTAGTGAGACTAGATTTATATGGAAGGGGTTATTCTGATAATCCAAATGTTAATTATACTGATGAATTATTTGCACGCCAAGTAATCGAATTACTTGATGATTTAGAAATTGACAAAGCATCTTTTTTAGGACTTTCTAATGGTGGAAGAGTAATTTCTAAAATTGCAGATTTAAAACCTAACTTAATTGACAAGCTAATTTATGTTTCAGCTTCTAGTTTTGGTGAACACATAGAATTGGAAGATAAAAATATTACAGCTAATGAAATCAATACTTTTATTACAAAAAAATATCCTTCTATATCCGAGGGTCAACTTTTTGATTTTAAATATCCCGGAAACTTTCCTAACTGGGCAAATAAATATGAATCATTATTAAAATATAAGGGTTTTGCCAGAGCACTTATTTCAACTCAAAAAAATCATATTAATTTAGATTTAGAACATAAAGAAATAAATGAGTCTAACACTAAAGTATATACTATATGGGGTGATAGTGATTCAGTCATTGTTTATAATGATATAAAAGAAAAGTTAAATAAATTACTTCCAAACAGATTTGAAAATTTTATTCCAGAGTCAGGCCATCTTCCACACATGGAAAATCAAAGAGTTTTTGAAAATTATTTATTTGATGTAGTCTTAAAATAAAAATTATAGTTATAAATCAGTAATAAATAAGGATTATTCAGGGAATAAAGATGGGTTTTTTTGTTTAACCAAATATCCATCTTTTCTAACTAAGTCTGGAAAATTCAGTTCCTTTATAATCAGCCCAGATTCTTTTTCCAACCAATCTGCTACTAAATGCCTGTGGCAGAATTTAGTTTTGGCACAATTACACATTAATATTGGCTCAAGTCCACCAGTTAAAAAATTTAAATGTTCAATAACATGTTTGGAATTAAGTTCATTTAGCATGCTTTGATATTCAATTATAAATTTTTTTTCAGAAATTTTTTTCTTTTTAAAATCATTCCATAATCTCCAATTAGGAGCAAGTGCTTTATATTCAAATATAATTTCAGGGGAATTTGAGGGAAGAAGAGTAATAGAAACTCCACCCTCAATATCAGAGTTTTTCAATATGTTGAAACTTGCAGTTTTAATAACTTAATTTTTATTTGAAATTAAATATTTTTAGAGAATTCTCAAACTTTTATAAACATACTTGTGGGTATGTTAAATAAATGATTAAAAAATTGAGAAAAATTCAGAATTTTTAACAGTAAAAACTTTTTTTCTTAACAATATTTTAACATATTTGTTACAAATCAAAATAATATATATGAAAAAACTAAGCTTTTTTATGACATTGACTATGATGTTAGTGTCATTCTGGGGATTTAGTCAACAAGTTACCATCACTGGTAATGTTGCTGACGATAATAGTCTTGCACTCCCTGGAGCAACAGTTTTAGTTGAAGGCACCAGCAATGGTGTAACAACTGATTTTGATGGTAATTATTCAATAACTGCTAGTGTTGGAGATATTTTAGTCTTTAGCTATGTAGGTTTTGATACTCAAACCGTCACTGTTGGAAGAGACAGAAAAATTAACATTCTTCTAAGATCAAGTAACGAACTTGACGAAGTTGTTGTAACTGGTATTACTACTAGAAACTTAAAACGTTCTACAAGTAGTACTGTTGTTGTTGATGCTGCTCTTATTGAGGGTGTTGCAATGACTTCTCCAGATGCTGCACTTCAAGGTAGGGTTGCTGGATTAAGAATTGTTTCTCAATCTGGTACTCCAGGTTCTCCTACTTCTATTAGAATTAGAGGTGAAGGATCTATAACTGGATCTAATTCACCACTATTTGTAATCGACGGAGTTCCCGTAATTAACGGATCTTTTAGTCCATTAACAAATGATCTTGGTATTTTATCAATGATTAATCCTTCTGATATTGAAAACATTACAGTATTAAAAGACGCCTCAGCTACTGCTCCTTATGGTGCAAGAGGTTCTAACGGGGTAATTGTTATTACTACTAAATCTGGATCTGCTGGTGAAGTTCAATATCAAGTAACTTCTAACTATGGTTTCCAAAACTATGCTATGGATGAGCGTCCAATGTTAACTGGAAATCAAAGACTTGAACTTGCTGGTGAAACTTTAATGAACGACTACAACTATACTAGAGATCAAGCAACTGATTATGTTCTTAGAGTTTTTTCAGGTTATAAGGCTTGGGATGAAGGAGGAAGAGTTGATGGAAACTGGGATGATGCTGTAAAAGTAAAAGATGCACCAGATGCAAACTACAACTTTTCAGCACAAGGTGGAAATGCAACTGAAAACTTCAGAATTTCATTAGGTCATAGAAAAACTATGGGTACTTCAATTGGAGTTGATTATGAAAGTGTTAGTGGTTCTTTTAACTACAAAAAGAAAGCTGGAAAAATTGAACTTATTACATCTGCAAGAGTATCGAATGCTATCCAAAACGGTCAGTTAGAGGGTGGTTCTTATTTTGCCGCTCCTCAGATGACTAGAGTGTTTATGGCTCCAGTTATGCAAGTTAAAAATCCTGATGGAACATTAAAATTAGATAACCCTACAAGTATCTTTAATACGGTTTATTTAGCTGAAAATAACATCAGTAAACTAGATGGTACAAGAGCGTTGAGTAACAATTCAATTGGAATTCAATTTTCTGACAATCTTAAATTAACTACTAGATATTCTCTAGATTACAATCTAACTAATTCTCACAGATATCAAAATCCAACACACGGTGGAGGAGTTTCTGATAATGGTTATGCTTATCAATCGACTGGAAGATCATTTACTTGGGCATTTTCGAATCAGTTAAAATGGGACAAAACATTTAACGACGTTCATTATGTATCTGCTCTTGCTCAAATGGCTTTTCAAAAGAACAAGAATGATTTTATTAGTTCATCTGGTGAGAATGTAGCTGCTGATGGTTTAATTTATGTTTCAAGTTTTGGAACTAATGAAGCTGCATCAGGATCATATAGTGATTGGAAAGAATTAGGTTATTTAGGAATATTAAACTATTCTTATGATGACAAGTATATCGTTGACCTTTCATACAGATATGACGGTTCCTCAAGATTTGCTATGGATTACAGGTTTGGATCTTTCTGGTCTGCAGCCGTAGCTTGGAACTTAACAGAGGAAGATTTTCTTTCAGATAGCGATATTGTGAACAGTTTAAAACTTAGAGCTTCTCTTGGTGAAACAGGTAGTAACAGTGTAGGTTTAAACAGTTACCAATCTCTTTTTGGATATGGGGGATCTTACAATGATAATGGAGCAGTTTCTCCATCATCATTTGGTAATGCCATATTAACTTGGGAGAAACAATCTCAGTACGATATTGGTATAGACTACAGTCTTCTAGATAACAGAATATCTGGTTCTATTGTAGCATTTAACAGAAAAACAAGTGATTTACTTCAAAGTGTTCCACTATCATTAACAAGTGGTCACTCTTCTCAGTCTAAAAACATTGGAGAGGTTGAAAACAAAGGTATAGAGTTAGAATTTTCTGCCGATGTTATAAGAAATGACAACTTTACTTGGACAATTTATTCTAATTACGCTACTTTAGAAAATGAAGTAACTGCATTAGCAAAAGATGCTTCTGGAAACGATATTAATGTAGACAGAGGATATTACAGAACTAGAGTTGGAGAAGAACTTGACGGTTGGTACATAAGACAATGGGCTGGTGTAAATTCTGATACTGGAAACCCAATGTATTATAAAGGAGGTGAAACTTTCGATATGTCAATAGTGAATAGCCTAAATGCTGCTGAACTTACACCCTCTGGTAATAGATTACCTAAATATACTGGTGGTCTTGGAAGTAGAGTTACTTGGGGAGGATTTTATGCAGATGCTAACTTTTATTTCTCAGGTGGAAATAAAATTTTCGAAAGATGGAACTGGTACTCTCAATCTACTGGATTATTATCAACAAGATATTACCAAGGTGCTGCTTCTTTAATGGATAGATGGCAAAAGCCTGGTGATATTACTAATGTTCCAAGAATGAGATATAGTACTAGTACATCTGCAACTGGTTCTGGAACTAGTACTAGATTCTTATACGATGGAGATTATGTAAGATTAAGAGACTTAGTTGTTGGATACAATGTATCTAATAAAGCAGTTGAGAGTCTAGGATTTGATTCGATTCAGGTAAATGTTAAAGGTACAAACCTTTGGACATGGGTAAAAGATGATGAACTTCAAACAGATCCTGAAGTTGCCTTTTCTGGACAGTGGGAGATTTATACTCCAATCCTGAAATCTATTTCATTAGGACTAAATTTAAAATTTTAAGAATATGAAAAATATATATAAATACTTATTAATTTTTACTGCATCTGCTTTAGTAGTTTCATGTGGTGAAAGCGATCTAGAACCAACGTTGGCTTTAGATAAAGATTTGAGTAGTGGTATAAATAGTGCAGCCGATTTAGGATTTGTATTAAATAGTGCTTACGACAGAATGTCTGTTTCAGGATATTATGGAAGAGATCAAATTGTTATGGGAGATGTTAGAACAGACAATGCTTATTCGAATATGAATTCGGGTAGATTTGCTAATTCTGATATGGATTACTCCTCAACTGGATTTGGCCCATGGGCTTCAATTTACAGAGTGATTGCAATTACAAATATTGTGATTGGTGCTGATACGTCTAACTTAACTGGAAGTTCTGCTGAAATAGCTCACATTCAGGGTCAAGCTCATGCTATTAGAGCCTTAGCACATTTTGACCTATTACAAGACTATGGTCAACATTTCATTACTGGACAAGGTGGTGCATCATCATTAGGGGTTCCTTATGTAAAAACTTACAAAGATCCTGCTAATTTAGAGCCTGCTAGAGGAACAGTTGCATCAAACATTGGTGATATTGCAGCAGACTTAACCACTGCAATCGGTATGATGAGTGATAGTTTCAATACATCAACTAGTTATATGACAAGAGCTGGTGCTTACGCAATTTTAGCAAGAGCAGCTTTATATGCTGGATCAGTTGATCCAAGTTTATATGCTACAGCTGATTCTGCTGCAAAATGGGTAATTGCTAATTCTGGAGCTACACCAGTAAGTGCAACTGGATTTACTGGTTCTTTTGCTACAGACAATGCATCTAATTCTATTTTTGAACTTGCATTTTCTGGTACAGATAGTAGAGGGATAAATGGAATAGCAAATATTTTAAGAGGACCAACTTATGGTGATGTTAGAGTATTAACAGGAGACGGACCTAACCCAGATTTAATGGATATATATGATGCTGACGATGTTAGAGGAGCATCAGATATGCTAGGACCTGCACAAGGGTTTCCAAGTATGCTAGGAAAATTTCCAACAATGAATGGCTCTGACAACGTTTGTATATTTAGAGTTGAAGAAATGCACTTAATTGCAGCTGAAACTAGTTTAAGAGCTGGTAATACTGCTGATGCATTAACTTATCTAAATAATATTCCTGCAATCAGAGGATTGGGTGCTAACTACTATGCATCTGCTACATTAGAAAACATTCTTCTAGAAAGAAGAAAGGAGTTTGCTTTCGAAGGTTTAAGATTCCACGATTTATCTAGAATGGGAATGGATATGCCATTAATTGATGGATTAAAGCAACTTAACGATGATTTAACAGGGACACCACCTAGTTATGGATCATACAGATATGCTTATCCTATTGCTCTTTCTGAAAGAAACGCAAATCCAAACATGGTTCAAAACTATGGATATTAATATCTAATTAACCAAAGATATTTTAAAAAAACCCGCATAATAGCGGGTTTTTTTTCTTTAGATGATATGGATATTTATCAATTAACAATTCTATGGATTATTATAGGTTTAATAATATTTCCAATTAACTTGATTTATAAGGCACCCTATGGAAGACATACATCAAAAAAATGGGGTATTTCAATAGATAATAAACTAGGGTGGATAATAATGGAACTACCTGCCCTACTTATATGTCCGGCGATCTACTTTTATTTTAAAGTAGATTTTGATATAAGTATTATGTTTATTTGTTTATGGATCATACATTATTTCAATAGAACAATTATTTATCCATTAAGAATAAAAACAAAAGGAAAGAAAATGCCGCTAGCAATAGTATTATCAGCATTTTTTTTCAATATAGTAAATGGATCAATAAATGGATATTTTTTAAGTTATATTAAATTAGATACAGTATCTATATTTTTGATCATCGGGTTTTTATTATTTGTAATAGGATTATTCATAAATATTTCAAGTGATAATAAATTAATTAACCTTCGAAAAATTAAAAGAGGATATTTTGTACCAGAGGGTGGTTTATTTAAATACATTTCATGTCCTAATTTTTTTGGAGAAATATTAGAATGGTTTGGATTTGCTTTAATGACTTTTAATATTGGAAGTTTGTCCTTTTTTATATGGACTTGCTGTAATCTAATTCCTAGGGGATTAGCCCATCACTCATGGTATAAGAATAAATTCAATGAATATCCAAAAGAAAGAAAAGCGATACTCCCCTTCCTAATTTAATATTTTATCCCAGTATATATTGTAGATTATAAATAATGCAAAAATTACTGCGAAAAAAACTGCACCAGCTGAAATATCTTTAATAAAACCAATCTTTTTATTGTGATCTGGATGGATAAAATCTGCTATTTTTTCAATAGCTGTATTTAATGATTCCGCTGTAAGAACTAAACAAATTGCCAAAACTTGAAAAACCCACTCAGTTTTAGATATTTCAAAAAAAAATCCAGCAATTATAAAAATTAAAGCAATAATGGACTGAGCTTGAATTGAATGTTCAGTTTTCAATAATAAGAAAGCTCCTTTTAATGAATAAAAAATAGCTTTGATTCTTCCTGTTATAAAATTTATCATTTCAAAAATACACCACTAATATAAACTTAATTTTAAACAATTCTTTTTGTTAAATTAATGGTATGATTATTGGACAATATTAAATATGAAAAACATTCAGATTATTATAGCCTTTTTACTATCTCTAAATTTCTCTTATTCTCAAGTAAATCCGTTGGATGTAGAGATTGTCAGAGACAACTATGGAGTTCCACACATATATGGAAAGACAGATGCCGACGTAGCATATGGTTTAGCTTGGGCTCATTCTGAAGACGATTTTAAAACTATTCAAGAAGCCTATTTAGCTGGAAATGGACTTCTTAGTAAACATATTGGACTTAAAGGGGCGCCTGTAGATTTTATTAGTCAGTTGATTAGATCAGACTATGTAGTTGATAGCCTATTCGGTTCGATTGACAAGAAATTTATGAAAATTGCTGAGGCATATGCCCAAGGATTCAACAAATTTGCAGAATTAAATCCTGATCAAGTACTTGTCAAAAAACTATTCCCTATTACAACAAAAAAAATGTTAAAATATTCTTTTTTACAACTTTTTGTTTCTAGTGAAGGTGATAAGGCAATAAGATCAATATTTGAAAACAGCACACGTAATATTTCTTTTTTAGATGAAAATAAACTTGGTTCTAATTTATTTGCCTTTAGCACTAAAATCACCAATAACGGTGAAACTTATTTAGGAATAAATACTCATCAGCCACTTGATGGACCAACATCGTGGTATGAAGCTCATTTAATAAGTGAAGAAGGAACAAACATTATTGGAGCAACATTTGCTGGGGCTCCATGCATTCTTACAGGAACTAATCAAAATTTAGGATGGACCCACACTGTTAACTACCCTGATAAAACTGATATTTTCCAGTTAGAAATGGTTGACAAGAAACACTATAAGTTTGATGATCAAATTTTAAAATTAAAAACATTTAAAGCTAAGGCATACATTAAGATTTTAGGAATTCCTATTAAAGTCAAAAGAAAATACTACGAAAGTGTTTATGGACCAACTCTGAAAAATAAAAATGGCTATTACTCTGTAAGAACTGCATCATTATTTCATGTTAGAGGATTAGAACAATGGTGGAAAATGAATAAAGCAAAAGATTTTAATGAATTTTACAATATTCTTAAAATGAATCAAATTCCTGGTTATAATATTGGTTATGCTGACAAAAACGACACAATTTTTTACATCTCAAATGGAATAATCCCAAAAAGAAATAATTCTTATAATTGGAAAAATATTGTTCCTGGAAATACAAAAAAAACTCTTTGGAATGAGTATTATCCAACTGAAGAACTTCCTCAGGTAATTAGTCCTAAATCTGGGTATGTATACAATGCTAATCACAGTCCATTTAAATCTACTTCTTTGTCAGAAAACCCTGATTCAAAAAATTACGCTAAAAACATGGGTTATGAACAATATGATAATAATAGAAGTACTAGAATATTTGAATTGATAAATAATCATAAGAGTATTGATTACGATAAATTCAAAGCAATTAAATATGATAATTCATTTCCAAATCCATTTAAATACAGTTTTATGGATGTGAATAATCTTTTTAAAATGAATCCAAATGATTATCCATACATAAAACAATTATTAATTGAAATACAAAACTGGGACAGAAAAACAAATATTGAATCTGTTGGAGCGGGAACATATGCGATGTTTTACTATAACATGGTAAAATATTACAGAAAAAGCTATATCAACAAAAAATTTGGGGAAGATATTATAGCTCAAGTTCTTCAAGAAACAAAACAACAAATGTTAAAATATTTTAAAACAACTAAAGTTAAACTTGGTGATTTCCAAAAGCTTGTAAGAGGTGAAAAAGAAATACCAATTTGGGGAATGCCTGATGTCATAATAGCTATGAATGCATCTAATTACAAAGATGGTAAAGTAAAAGTTACTCATGGTGAATCTTATATTCAATTTGCAAAGTTTTCAGAAAAGGGAACTGAAATTGAGTCTGTAATTTCTTATGGAAGCAGTGATCATATTGACTCAGAACATTATAATGATCAAATGGAGATGTATTCAAAATTTCAAACAAAAAAAATGTCATTTGATAAAAATGAAGTTTATAAAAATGCAAAGAAAATTTATCATCCTGAATAAAATTTCTCTTATTTTTAAAATATGAAATTTAAATATTTATATCTTTTACTAATCTTATCATTTATGTCTAGTTGCAACAATTCCCAAGAAAATAATTCTAAAGAAATTAAAGGAAAGATTATTCACAGCGTCTATTTTTGGTTAAACGACCCTCAAAATCAGGAGAATGTAAAAACATTTGAAACAGCGATAAAAAAACTAATGAAAAATACCCAGTTTGCAAATCAAATGCATTTAGGAAAACCAGCAGCCACTGAAAAAAGAGAAGTTATTGATAATTCTTATAACTATTGCCTAATATTAACCTTTGACACATATAAAGATCAAAGAATTTATCAGGACGAGCCAGCCCATTTAATTTTTATTGGGGAAGCGAAACATTTGTGGAAAAAAGTATTAGTATTTGATTCGCTACAAGAACCTATTTAGTGATCTTTACAGCCTCTGAATAAGTTTTTTCATATAAAGGCACTATTTTGTTAATATCATAATCTCTAGCCTTATTAAAAGCGTTTTCTTTAAATAATTCAAGAGTCTTCTTATCATTTAATATTGATATACCCTTATTGGTCATAGAATTTATGTCATTAAAATCACAAACATAACCTGTTTTACCATCAATGTTTATTTCAGGTAAACCACCTGCATTCGATGAAATCACAGCAACCTTTGATGCCATTGCCTCTAAAGCAGCTAATCCAAAGCTCTCAGTTGAAGATGGTAATAAAAAAAGATCTGAGTGACACAA
Organism: uncultured Bacteroidota bacterium; assembly: GCA_902559035.1. Taxonomy (GTDB): domain Bacteria; phylum Bacteroidota; class Bacteroidia; order Flavobacteriales; family Flavobacteriaceae; genus MAG-121220-bin8. The sequence goes on along the minus strand of CACEGG010000011.1, from coordinate 16,737 downwards.
GTTTTTTTCAACCTGGTTGGTATTCCCTAAAAATTCTACAAGATGTGAAATACCTAAATCATTGCACATTTTTTCAGCTTTTATTTTTTCAGGCCCCTCTCCTATCATTAGAAGCTTACAATCAATTTCTTTTTGAATATTGTAAAATACTTTAATAACATTAAAAATATTTTTTACTGGTCTAAAATTACTTACATGTGAAACAATAAACTTTTCTGAGGGGATTGGATTTTCTACAACACATAAATCTTGTTGAATTATATATTTATTTATATCAATAAAATTAGGTATAACTTTTATTTCTTTTTTTATTTCGAATTGATTTAATGTATCTTCTTTTAAACTTTTTGAAACGCAAGTGACAATATCAGATTTATTAATACTAAAAGTAACTGCGGTTTTATAAGAGGGATGATTACCTACAAGAGTAATATCAGTTCCATGAAGAGTTGTTACAATTGGTATATTAATTGATTGTTCTTTTAACATTTTCTTTGCCATATATGCAGCATAGGCGTGAGGAATCGCATAATGTACATGCAAAACATCAATTGAATATTGTTTTACTACACCAACTAATTTTGTTGATAAAGCTAATTCATAGGGAACAAAGCTAAATAACGGATAATCAGGAACGTTAACTTTATGGAAATAAAGGTTTTCATTTACATCTGATAATCTAACTGGTTTCTTATAGGCTATAAAATGAACCTCATGGCCATGATCAACTAAAGACATTCCGAGTTCAGTAGCCATAACTCCACTACCACCAAAAGTAGGATAACATACAATCGCTATTTTCATCTAAATCATTTTAAAGAATTATAAATAATCCTTTGTATTTCAGTTCTAATGTTATTTTTAGAAAGTTTATTGTTATTCATTGAAGGGTAAGTTCTATTTGATAAAAACACATAAACAATTTGATTATCAGGATCCGCCCAAGCATATGTACCAGTAAAGCCAGAATGTCCGAAACTTGACATTGGAACACAACCACAGGTAGGAGAACTATCATCAATTTGAGGTTTATCAAAACCTAACCCTCTTCTATTTCCCTCCTTACAATAAAAACATTGGTTAAAATAATCAATTGTAGATTTAGAAAAAAATATTTTTGAACCATAATTACCGTTTTGTATAAACATTTGCATAATTTTAGAAATGTCGTTAGAATTTGAAAAAAGACCTGCGTGCCCCCCTATTCCACCTTGCATTGCGGCTCCCATATCATGAACATATCCCTTCAAGGTATCTTGTCTAAAATAGTTATCAACCTCGGAGGGAACTAATCTGGATTCGGAAAAAAAATTTAGTGGTAAATAGGTAGTGTTATTTGCTCCAATATTATTTAATAATTTTTCTTTTAATAATTGATTAAGAGTTCGGTTATACTTGTTTTCTAAAAAAGATTTAAAAAAATAGTAAGGCAAATCACTGTATAAATAAGATTTTTCATTTGAAAGCTCACTATTAACAATTCTCTTTTGGATTGTATCTAAAAAAGAATTTTTTAAATAAAGATTTCTATTTACAACAATGGAAAATTTATTGTTTTTTTTTTACTGTAAAAATCTGAGAGTGGAAATTTAGAGATACTATCTATGGTTTCTTTATAAAATGGAATCCATGGAAATAACCCAGATTGATGAGAAAGCATTTCATTGACTAGTAAATCTGATTTGTTTTGTAATTCAGTTTGTGATATAATACTAGAAAGTGTAGAATTTTTATTCAAATCTCCATTTTCATATTCAACCATTAAAAGAGGAACAGTTGATAATATTTTTGTTAATGAAGCAATATCGTAAAGATCGTTCCATTTCACAGGATCATCTTTTTTATAGGTTTTAAATCCGTAAGATTTATTAAAAATAACTTTACCGTCCTTAGCAACTAAAACTTGAGCACCAGGTGTCATTTTATTATATATTGCATAATTTACTATTGAATCAATTTTATTTAATTCAATAAGGTGAAAATCATTAACTGATGGTAGTCCATAACTCAGTCTATTTAACTTCTTTGTCTTAATTGATTTATTAAGTGGAAAAGATTTATTAACTGAAACTGGTAATTTTCCAAGAGCAGGAATAGCACCGAAGATTACTTGGGCAGATTTATTTTGAGCAATTTCATTATTTTGATAGGATACTAGAACAGATGATACATCTTTTGTCTCAATATCCATCAATGCATATGGTTTAGCAAACACATTTAAAATAACCTTTTTATTTTGACTAACAAGACTAATTAACTTTTTTTCTTCTTGGTTAAATTTATAGGGTTGAAATGGATCTTTATTAGACTTATGAAATCCTATTATCACATATTCATAAGGATTCAAATCATTCAATAAAGTTCTTTGAGAGTCATATGTAATATTATCAACTTTGGTATATAAATTTAAAGTTTTATAAAACTCGTCATGGTTAGCATCTCCAATTTTGATGTATGCAATTTTTGATGATAAATTTTTTATTGGTAAAATATCATCCTCATTTTTGATTAAAGTAATGGACTTTTCCGTTATTTCTTCAAATAAAGCTCTATCCTCATCTTGATTCATCTCATCTACAATATTATTAAGATTGATTTTTTCATTTTTATGTAAACCTGCCTTATATTTTGCCATCAAGATTTTTTTGACTGAATATTCAAGTCTTTTTTCTGTTATTAAGCCTGATTTAAGTGCAGATTTAATGTTTCTAGTACTTTCGTCCAAGTCATTGGGCATTAACAAAATATCATTTCCAGCAAGTAAAGCATTAACATCTGCAGATTGATCTTTATTAAAATCTACTACACCTTTCATATCCATCGCATCTGTAATCACTAATCCCTTAAACTTCATCTTCTTTTTCAACAATTTTGTAATAATATTTTTTGATAAAGTAGATGGTTTTTTTGGTTCTTTTTCTAAAGATGGAATTTCCATGTGAGCCACCATTACAGCAGAGAGATTATTTTTAATTAATTCTCTGTAAGGGAAGAGTTCAACATCATTAATTCTTTTTGCTGAAAAAGTTATTGTTGGTAAAGTTTTATGAGAATCCTTTGATGTATCTCCATGTCCAGGGAAGTGCTTGGCTGAACCCATAATACCTTCTGATTGCATTCCTTTTAAATAAGACAAAGATTTATTAGTTACATCATATTTATCCTCTCCAAATGATCTACTGCCTATGATTGGATTGTTCGGATTGGTATTAATATCTGTAACTGGAGAAAAATTTATGTGAACCCCCAACCTTTTGGCATGAATTCCAATTCTTTTTCCCACTTGGTAAATTAAATTATCATCATTTAAAGCTCCTAAGGTCATATTATAAGGAAATGAAAATGCATCATCTAACCTCATACCTATTCCCCATTCTGCGTCCATTCCAATTAGAAGGGGGACTTCAGAAATTGATTGAAACCTGTTTGTATACTTAGCTTGATCCTCTATTTTACCTAATGAAAAAATCAAACCTCCAAGATGGTTTTTTTCAATAAGCGATGCAATTTCGTTCATTCTCGCTTCACCTTCTTTGGTAGCTACCCAAATCGTAAATAATTGTCCGATTTTTTGATCTGAAGAAAGTGAATTGTATATACTATCAACCCAAAATTGTTGTTTTAAATGATCTTTAGTTTTTAAAGGATTTTGAGAGTAAATATTATTAAATACAATTAAAAAAAAGAATAAAAGGATATTGGTTAGTGATCTCATGTTATAATTTCATCGGAAAATTAAAAAATTTGAATAGCAATTCAAGATATTTTAGATAAACATAATGATATGGGCTATAAAAAGAATCTGGAGTGCCAACTTTTGTAGGCTGGAACTTCCCAATTTGTATTAAAATCTAGAACGTCTGTTACCAAATTATTAAAAACTATAGTGTTTTTAGAAACAGAATTACTTTTAACTAATTTTTTGAATTCTATCAATGATTTGTATGAAATAAATTCTCCTTGTTTAAAAGCTACATTCATCTTGTCTAAAAGATCAACACTGTATTGGCGCTCTAATTCTTGAATAAAATGTACACAGGAATCAATAGAACAACCTGTAGCTTTATTAGATTTTTCATTTAAAGCTATAACAATAAACCTGTTGTATTTTATAGTGAATGAACAAAATAAATCAGAGCCGTGAGCAGTCCAATTTTCAAGAAATTTTTTTAATTTATTTGTTATTTCTGTTATTTCTTTCTCTGAGAACTTTCTATTTGACTGATATATCCAAACCCTAGATTCTTTTGGTATTTTGTCAAAAGGTATTATCATGAGTTTGAAGCTTGATTGATTAACTCAGCAATATCAAGAACTTTAATATCTTCCTCTTTCTTTTTATTTTTAATTCCATCTGAGAGCATTGTATTACAAAAAGGGCATCCTGCAGCAATAATATCGGGCTTAGTTTCAAGAGCTTCCTCAGTTCTTTTTATATTAATTTCCATGTTTCCTTTTTCAGCATCTTTGAACATCTGTGCTCCACCTGCACCACAACACAAACCTTTTTGTTTGCAACTTTTCATTTCTGAAAGTTCAACGTCTAATTTTTCTAGAACTTTTCTTGGTGCTTCGTATATTTTGTTTGCTCTTCCTAAATAACAGGGGTCATGAAATGTAATTCGTTTTCCTTTAAAAGCACCACCTTGAACTGTCAATCTACCCTCTGATAGAAGTGATTTTATAAATTGTGTGTGATGCATAACATCATAATTACCTCCAAGTTCTGGATATTCATTCTTGAGGGTATTGAAACAATGTGGACAAGTAGTAACAATTTTTTTTATGTTATATCCATTTAAAACTTCAATATTAGTCAAAGCTTGCATTTGAAATAAAAACTCATTTCCAGCTCTTTTGGCCGGATCTCCGGTACAGCCTTCTTCACTCCCTAAAACTGCAAAAGAAACATTAGCTTGATTTAAAATATTCGCAAAAGATTTAGTGATTTTTTTTGCCCTATCATCAAAACTACCTGCACAACCAACCCAAAAAAGAATTTCTGGTGTTATTCCTTTTGAAACTAAATCAGAAAATGTATTTATTTCAATTTTACTCATACTTAATTATGTTGTCCATCATCAAATACCTGAATGGTTACTTCTTTATCTACCAAATCAGTAAATTTCCCATTGTATCTTGTTGCTTTTACCAAATGATTATCAATCCAATGATAATTACCGCCTCTTGGTTTTCCCATCACCATTCCATGAAATTTAAAACCATGTTTATTTAGCCAATCTTCTGTGACTTTTCTATGATCCTCAGTTCTAGATGTGAAAAAACATATAATATGACCTTCGTCATACCATTTATTTAGCGTAACTAAAGCATCAGGATAGACATTTGCTGTAGCCATTCTTTCTGGTTCCTCATTAGGGATATCATCACAAATTGTTCCATCAATATCTATTAGGTAATTTTTTATTCCCTCAGGAAGTATCGGACTTATAAGTTCTCCATCTTCAATTTTTTCACTCAATAATTTATCAACTTCTTCTTGTTTCATTTATTTTATATTAATTATTTATAATTCATTTTTCCAATTTAGTTTATCCATTTGATTAAATGGCCATGGTGCGCCATTATTTTCAATATTACTCATCATATTATTTAATTCCATGGGAGCATCGGATTTTTCCATAACTAAGTATCTTCTCATGTCCATTATAATTGAAAGTGGATCAATTCCAATAGGACAAGCTTCTACACATGCATTACAAGATGTACAAGCCCATAATTCTTCTTTAGTAATGTGGTCATTTAAAAGTTCTTTACCGTCACTAATAAATTCACCATTATTCTTATCTAAATTTTTTCCTACAATTTCAAGTCTATCCCTCGTATCCATCATAATTTTTCTTGGTGACAGCTTTTTTCCAGTCAAGTTTGCAGGACATTCGCTGGTACATCTTCCACACTCAGTACATGTGTAAGCATTTAAAAGCTGTATTTTATTAAGATCAAAGACATCAGAAGCACCAAACTTAGCAATCTCCTGATTTGAAGAAGCTGCAAAAGGGTCAGCCGAAGGATCTAACATCATTTTAACTTCGTTAGTAACAGATTTCAAATTTGAAAATTTACCTTTAGCCTCAATATTTGCAAAATATGTATTTGGAAAAGCCAGAAGAATATGTAAGTGTTTTGAATAATATAAATAATTTAAAAAACATAAAATTCCAATAATATGTAACCACCAAGATATTCTTTCTATTAAAAAAACAACGTTTGATGACAATCCATCAAATAAAGGAGTCATAAATTGACTGACTGGAAATGAACCTGCTTTGATATAATTTAATTCTGGTGCATTTTGCTGAATCCATAGATCAGCTCCATTCATAGTTAAAAACAAGAACATCAAAATAATTTCTACATATAAAATAATGTTACCATCATTTTTAGGCCAGCCTTTCATTTCTGCACTTAAAAATCTTTTTATGTTTATAAGATTTCTTCTAATCCAGAATATTACAACAGATATAATAACAAGAAGAGCAAAGATTTCAAAAAATCCAATCAAGAAGTTATAAAAAGATCCTAAATATGGAGCAAAGACTCGGTGAGTACCCAAAACACCATCAACAATTATTTCTAGTAATTCAATATTTATAACTAAAAAACCAACATAAACTACAATATGCAAAATACCAACAATAGGTTTATCTATCATTTTAGATTGTCCAAATGCAATTCTAAGCATTTGTATTAATCTAACTTTTTTATTGTCGTTACGATCAATGCGTATACCTAAATTTATATTTCTATATATTTTCTTAACATTATTGGAGAATATGTATAAAGCAGTTATAACTAAAACTGTAAAGATTATATTGGGGATCAAGTAAAACAATTAAATCAAATTAAAATATAAGAACAAAAATATTAAAAATTTACTATGCGTGCATAATAAATTGTAAATTATTATAATTTATAGTCATTAAAAATTACTTAGAAATATAGGGTTTATTTTTTTTTCCAAAAACAGAAAAATGCAAGTATCTTTTAGGGTTTAATCTAATATCTTCAAGTAATAAATCTATAGAGTTAGATGCATTATTTAAGTTTATAAATAAAGAATCATTTGAAATTAGTTTTGAAATAGAACCATCACCATTATTAATATTTTCTAAAACATTTGATAGGTTTTCTGAGGATGACTTTAAATTCAACAATGTTTTTTCTAAATCACTTGAATTAATTGTATTGGATATTGAAGATAAATCTTCGGAGAGGTCCTTAACATTATCTATAGTATTATTAATAGCAATCTTATTAGTTTTCACTATTGATTTTATCATGACACTCGTTTCTTTTAAGTCAGAAATAGTTTCAGAAAAATCTGAAACACTTGTTCTTAAATTAGATCTTGTAGGATCATCAAACACAGAATTAATTTTTTCCAAAACATTATTTGCGCTTACAATCATCATCTCAATATTTTCTTGTAGTGGAGTTAATTTCTCATTTACAAGATCAGTAAGACCAGGAGCTACAGATGATTTTAGTGTGTCTTTAGAAACAGCTACTCTACTGTTATCCATAGCTGGTATTATAGCAAGTGCTTTACCGCCTATTAGTCCAGTTTCATAAATTTGAGCTAAACTATTAACTGAAAATTTTATATCATTTTCTACTCTAAATTTAACAAGTAATCTATTTTGCTTAAAAAAAGAAATATCAGTTATACTACCTACAGGAAAACCATTAACAGTAACAGGCGTTCCATTTACAACACCTTCAACATCATCATAAATCGCATAAAAAGTTCTATCAGAAACAAAAATATCATTAGATTTTAAATAACTGTATCCAAAAATAAATAATGCAATTCCTGTAATTACAAGCAAACCAGTTTTTATTTCATTTTTATTTTTCAAATTGTAATATTTGTTTCAAAGTTATGAATTATTTTTTCAGTATTAATTTTTTACAGAAGATAAATAATCGTTTATTGAAATTTTAGTATCATTTTTAAATGCAACTATTATAGCATCTTTGTATCCATCGTTTTTTGCTTTTAATAGAAGTTTTTTGGCGATGGAATAATCTCTAGTCTTTTCGTAATAATACCTATAAAAACTTCCTGTTTTTACAGTACTTAGAGATTTTAAGCCTTTAAAATTGTATGATTTTAAAGGGATTCTTTTTTTACTTGACGCTATTTGAATTTTCAAATAATAATCATCTTCCAGTTTAAATGAAGAATCTTCATATGAAAATGAATTTATTGGTCCGAAAGTTGAATCATTACTAAATCTGGATTTGTATTTAATTATTCCTTTAGCAATTGAAGAAGACATCTCTCTTTGGCCTTTAGAAGAATTCAAATAAGCACCCTCTTTCTTGTTGGTTAAAAAACCTGTTTCAACTAAAACACTTGGCATGTAAGTGTATTTTAATACAATAAAACCAGCCTGCTTAACAGTTCTGTTTTTTCTATTCAAATCACTTACAAAAGCTCTTTGAATTAAATCTGCTATAACAATACTTTGATCTAAATAATCCTCTTGCATCAATACTAAACTTATAACAGACTCTGGATTATTAGGGTCAAATCCATCGTATTTTTGTTCGTAATTTTCCTCCTTAAAAATAACAGAGTTTTCTTTTTTTGCAATTTCAAAATTACGTTGGTTTGCATGTAAACCAAGAACAAAAGTACCTGCACCATACGCATTTGACGTGTGAGAATCACAATGAATAGAAATGAATAAATCTGCCTTGGCTTTATTTGCGATTTCAGCTCGTCTAAATAAATTAACGAAAACATCTTTTTTTCTAGTGTATATTACTTTGATATCCTTTTGTTTTTCCAATTCTTTACCAACTTGTAATGCGATGGATAAAGCAATATTTTTCTCTAAATATCCATTACCTGTATTCCCTGGATCTTTACCGCCGTGTCCTGCGTCTAATACGACAGTAAATTTATCATTGGAGTTTTGTGAAAAAAGAGATTGAATACCTAAGAAAACAAAAGAAATAAATAAAATTTTAAAAAGATATCTCACTATATTTTTAATATAAAATTATGACTCCAAAAATATATGTAATTTTACTACTTAAATATTCGGATCTGTCAGCAGTATATTCACATAATAATTTAAGATTTAAATTAATTTTTATTTTAATAGTATTTTTTACTTTTCAATATAATTATTCACAAGATATTAAGGAAAAAGATACTTTATCATCAAATGATTCTTTAGGAAAAACTAATCTGTTGCTAGGTAAAATAACTAGAAATGCCAAAGGATATATTAAAATTGATAAAAAGAAAGGTAAGCTATACTTATACGACAAAGCTGAACTTTACTATCAAGACACTGAGTTAAAGTCTGGTTTAATAATTTTAGATTACAACAAAAATGAAGTTTCAGCAGGAAGAATTAAGGATTCTTCTGGAAATTTAATTCAACCCCCTTACTTTAAACAAGCTGGAAATGAAGTTAATCCTGATTCTATCAGATTTAATTTTGATACAAAAAAGGCTTTGATTTGGAATTCCAGATCTGAACAAAGTGGAATGAATGTTTCAGCTTTAGCCACAAAAAAAGAAAACGATTCAGTTTATTTTATTAAAGAAGCTAAAGTTACAACCTCAAAAAAAGAAGATCCTGATTATTATATAAGGATAAGAAAAGGAAAGTTTATTCCTAAAAATAAAATTATTGCAGGTTTAAGTAACATTTATATTGCCGATGTGCCCACCCCAATTTTTCTACCATTTGGATATTTTCCTTTGACACAAAACAGAGCAACCGGATTTATATTTCCAAGTGTAGGTCAAAATAATGATAGGGGATATTTTATTCAAAATGGTGGATATTATTTTGCTCCAAGTGATTTTTTTGATGTAACTCTATTAGCTGATTACTATACAAATGGTAGTTATGGTTTTAGGGCCGAATCAAAATATAAAGTAAGATATAAATACACTGGCTCTTTAAGCTTAAGATTTGAAAATCTAATAAATGGAGAGCGAGGTTTACCAGGATACTCCAAAAACAATATTTACAATATAAGATGGTCACACAGCCAAGATTCAAAGTCTAATCCAAATAGCAGGTTTTCTGCATCAGTAAACTTGGGTAGTAGTAACTATTTCAGAGAATCTGTCAACCAGCTCAATACCCCTAACTTTCTTAATAACACTCTAAATTCTTCAGTTTCTTACTCAAAAACATTTAGAGGATATCCGTCTGTTAACTTATCACTTACCGCATCTCATTCTCAAAACACTAGAACACAGACTGTAAATATGAGTTTACCAACCCTACAAGCAAATGTTGAAAGAATTTATCCTTTTGTAAAAAGAAATGGGCAAAAGAAAGGAATTCTAAAAAATATTAATCTACAATATTCATTAAGGGGAGAAAATAGAATACAAACATCAGACTCGCTTTTTTTAAAAAAAGAAATGTTTAATGATGCAAGATATGGGATGAAGCATTCTATTCCTTTGAGTACAAATTTTAAATTTTTAAAACACTTGAGTGTAAGTATTGGTGGAAGATTTGAAGAAATTTGGGCAGGACAAACAATTAAAAGAAATGATTATGATGTTATAAACCAAATACAGGGTAAAAAAGATACCATCAGAGGTTTTGATCGTTTTAATAAATATAATTTTAACGCAAGTATTGGTACAACAATATATGGTGTTTTCAATTTTAAGGAAGGAAAAAAAATACAATCCATAAGACACGTTATGAGACCATCAGTCACATACGGGATAAATCCTAGTTTTGAAAAATATTATGATGAATATATAATTGATGCTAACGGAAATACAGCAGAATACACAAGATTTGAAGGTGGATTTTTTGGCACCCCTGGTAATACATTTTCCAGTTCAATAGGACTAGGCCTTAGTAATGTATTAGAAGCTAAAGTAAGAGATAAGGACAGCACTAAGATTGAACCAAAAAAAATTAAACTCCTTAATAATCTTAATTTTTCTACAAGCTATAACATTGCTGCAGATTCTTTAAAATGGAGCCCAGTCAGAATGACTACCTCCACTTCATTATTTGAGGATAAGTTGGATTTAAATTTAGGTGCAACTTTTGATCCCTATACAGTAGATGAAAATGGGAGGAGAATTAACACTTTTAATGTAAATAATGGTGGTGGATTGTTTAGAATGACAAGTGCTAATATAAATCTGGGTTTTTCTTACTCAAGTAAAAATTCAAAAAATGATAAATCTAAAGGATTTGACAACTCAAGAAGTGGTGGAAGAAGTGATGATTTGTTTGGAAGAGCTAATGATTTTGCTGACAGTTCTTTTGATGAAGAGCAAGAAGAAGAAAATGATAATGAAGACAAAAATGAAACATCATTTTATCAAAATAAAATCCCATGGGATATAAGAATTGCTCATTCATTAACATATTCTAATAATAGAAAACAAAGAGATATCTCAAATAACTCTTTAATGATGTCAGCTAATTTTGAACTTTCAAAGAAATGGAAAGTTGGAGGTTCCTCTGGTTATGATTTTAAAAACAAAGGTGTTACCTACACGCAGTTAAGATTCGAAAGAGATTTAGATAGTTGGAAAATGAATTTTAACTGGGTTCCATTTAGCACAAGAGCTTCTTGGTATTTTTTTATTGGTATCAAATCTAATCTATTAAGTGACCTAAAATATGATAAAAGAAGGCTTCCTGATAAAAGGTTATAGATTAAAGTTTTTAACTTTAATTTCAGTTTTAATTTAAACTCAAAAACTACAATGAAAAAAATCATCAATACAAGTAATGCACCTAACCCTGTTGGACCCTATAATCAAGCCATATTATTTGGTGGAACTCTGTATCTTTCAGGTCAAATTGCCTTAGACCCCATTAGTATGAAAATGCGAGATGAATCAATTGAAACAGAAACAAGACAGGTGTTTAAAAATATTAAAGCAGTTTTAAAAAAAGCAGACTATAATTTTGAAAATATTATTAAAACAACAATTTTCCTTACAAATATGGACGATTTTCAAAAAGTAAATGAAATTTATGGATCTTATTTTGAAATTGGAAATGAGCCTACCAGAGAAACAGTAGAAGTTTCCGGGTTACCTAAGGGAGCTAGGGTAGAAATATCTTTAATTGCTATAAAATAAAATTAATGTGATTGATGAAATGCTACTAAACCCTCAATAGGTCTTCTTAAAACCTTACCTAATTTTAAATTTTTATTATCAAGAGCTTCTTTTAATTCATCTTTTAAATAATAGCCGATTGAGCCAACAAAATGTAAATTAACGTTCTTATGATTTTCAAATTGTTCAATTTGATTTTCTATAAAAAGATCAAATCCTTTTCTTACTAATTGTTTAGAATACTCTAAATTTTTATTTTCAACCAGGAATTTTGCAAATTTTGCTAAATAAGTATTTGGATTAGGTTTTTTATATAAAGAATCTTTAATTACCTCTGCCTCAAGATCAAATTCAGATTTAAATTTATTTTCTAATTCAGCTGACATTCTGTTAAAATAATAGTCTCTTAAGAGTTGTCTTCCAAAATAATTTCCACTAGCATCATCCATTAAAACATATCCTAAAGAGGTTACTTTTTGGTTTAATTTTTTTCCATCAAAGTAACTACAATTAGATCCAGTACCTAAAATTGAAACTATAGCTTTCTCATTTGGTTTACAACATGAATAAACAGCAGCATATGTATCCTCCTTTATATCAAAATCAGAATTGATGAATATTAGCTTTAAAACCTTTGAAAGTAAGTCTTTTGGAGGTTTTGTACCACAACCCGCACCATAAAAATAAATTTTACTTACTTTCTTCCTGTTTTGATACAAATCATAATTATTGATTATACGTTCTTCAATGATATATTCAGTTAATACCTGTGGGTTTAATCCAAGTGTAAAAGTTTCAAAGATGATTGAACCATTTTCATCAATAGCTATCCAATCTGTTTTTGTGGATCCGCTATCTACAATTAACCTCATTTTGTAAATTAAAGTGAGTTAATGTGACAAGCTAAATCAATAAGCTTATTCGAATAACCAGCTTCATTATCGTACCAAGTTACTATTTTAAAAAATGAAGAGTTTAATTCTATTCCTGCATTATAATCTACTATTGAAGTTCTAGGGTCGCCAATAAAATCTTGAGAGACTACTAAGTCTTTAGTAAAACCTAAAATACCTTTTAAACTATTTTCAGATGCAGATTTTAATGAGTTCATAACTTCATCGTATGAGGTATCAGCGTCAAGTTTAACTGTTAAATCTACAACTGATACATTCGCGGTTGGAACTCTAAATGCCATTCCAGTAATTTTGCCGACTAAAGAAGGGATAACCTTTGTAACAGCTTTAGCTGCGCCTGTTGAGGCTGGCATAATATTTACAAGAGAACTTCTTCCTCCTCTGAAATCTTTTTTTGATGGACCATCAACAGTAAATTGTGTAGCTGTTGTGGCATGAACAGTTGTCATTAGTGCCTCAGAAATACCAAAATCATCATGTAAGACTTTAGCTACTGGAGCTAAACAGTTAGTTGTACAAGAAGCGTTAGAAACTATTAAATCATCAGACTTGACATCATTATGATTAACACCCATTACAAACATTGGAGCGTCAGGTGAAGGAGCAGAAATTACTACTTTTTTAGCTCCACCATCAATATGGGCTTGAGCTTTGTCAATTGAAGTAAAAATACCTGTACATTCAGCAACTATGTCTGTATCAATTGAATTCCAACTAATTTGTTTAGGATCTCTTTCAGCTGTTATTCTAATCACTTTATCATTTACAATTAAATTCCCGTCTTTTACAGAAATTGATGCATCACATGTTCCATGAACTGAATCATACTTTAATAAGTATGCTAGATGTTCTACATCAAGTAAATCATTTATACCTACGACATCAACGTCATTTCTTTTTAGTGAAGCACGAAAAACCATTCTTCCAATTCTCCCAAAACCGTTGATTCCTAATTTAATTTTTGACATTTTAATATTTTTATTATTGCGAGGCAAACCTAAAAAAAAAACTATAATACTATTCTTAAAAAAAAAAAAATTTTAATCAGAATGTGAATATGACAATAAAATTATAAAAAAATGAGATTTTGATAATTTTATTAGATATTCATTATCCTTGAAACACGAATTAGTTCAGGATCAATTTTAGTTTCTCCTTTAATAGCCTTTTTTAATGATGTTGACACTATTTTACCATTATCTATTCCTATCATTTTACCGGAAACTCCATCTATCAAAGATTCAACTGCTCTCACGCCCATTTTTGTACCCAAAACTCTATCAAAACAGGTTGGAGAACCTCCTCTTTGCATATGACCTAAAACAGAAACTCTAATTTCATATTTTGGAAACTCCTCCTCTACTTGCCTTGCAAGATCAAAAACATTTTTTCCAGTTTTATCTCCTTCAGCTACTACAACAATACTTGATGTTTTTCCATTCTTCTTACTGTCTTTTAAAGAACTAATAAGACCTTCTATTCCCATATTTTGTTCAGGAATTAAAATTTCTTGAGCACCAATTGCTATTCCAGAATTTAATGCAATATGACCTGCATCTCTACCCATTACTTCAACAAAGAATAATCTATCATGAGAAATTGCAGTATCTCTTATTTTATCAATTGCATCCATCACAGTATTTAAAGCTGTATCGTAACCTAAAGTATGAGAAGTTCCATACAAATCATTGTCAATTGTCCCTGGAATACCGATTACTGGAATACCAAATTCTTTTTGAAAAATAAGACCACCAGTAAAAGATCCATCTCCTCCAATCACAACAAGACCATCAATACCGTGTTTTTTTATGTTGCTAAAGGCTTTTTCTCTACCTTCTTTAGTTCTAAATTCATCAGATCTAGCAGAATACAACATTGTTCCACCTCTGTTAATAATTCCCCTAACACTTCTAGTTTTTAAAGTTTTTATATCATCATTAATCAAACCTTGATATCCTCTGGAAACTCCAACACAATCAATATTTTTATAAGCGCAAGTTCTTACCACTGCTCTAAGTGCAGTGTTCATTCCAGGTGAATCTCCTCCAGATGTTAAAACAGCTATTTTTTTAACTTTCATCATTAAAATTTTAAGTAAAATTACAAACTAATTATTAAAGGTGAATTTTTATTTATTTGACCTCTCTTTGTTTCTATTCTTAAACAATGTTTTGATGTCATTAAAATCAATCTCATATGAAACTCCCATTCCTTGAGTATAACCAATATCGTCTCCAAAATACTGATATTCATTTTCTTTATTAAAAAATCGCGCTTTTAAATTTCCTTCGTCGTTTAAAAGAAATTCTATTTGAACATCACCAATTATTACATTTTCTTCAACTCCACCAACAGGAACACCAATTTTACCATTGATTAAAATTTTATCACTTATTTCTGATTTTAAAGTAAGACCTAATCTATCTCTATTTAATAAAGATGATGCTGCATTTTTATCACCTTTCAAATAATTTATTCCAATATTCATTTTATCATCAGAATTTGTAAATATGTTATCTATTAGGCCTGAAGCACTTTGATATAAATTATTTGTAATAGCTTGAGATGATACAGATGACAAAGAAACTTCGTCAATAAATGTACCTTGATATAAAAGCGATAAAGCTTGTTTTTGTCTTTTTTCATCGTCTACCAAATAATAATCAAGTTCTGATTTAATCGGACCTCTTGTATTTGGAAAATTTATTTTGAATGACGGTGTTTTCATTTCATTAAAATTACCTTCAAGATTTATGTTAACGATGGTCGGTATTTTTCTATTAAAACTAGTGTTTTGAATAAGTATGGCAGGATTAGCACCACCAGGAATTTCATAGTTTGCATTTATATTTAAATCACCTAAATATGGATCTCCATTCCAAGTAATTCGCGAACCTTTTATTAACTCAAACTCTCTGTTAACAATCCCAAGAGATCTATAAAAATAGGACCCTTTTTCAACTTGAAAGTCACCAAACATATTAAAGTTACCAAGGGTATTAATTTTAAAATTTAACTTACCATTTCCAACTCCTTTTATTTTGGACTGTGATTCTGGATCTAATACAACTTCTAGATTTGCATTGTTGTTAAAATCTAAATCTAAGTCAACCAAAAGTGATTTTTTAATTGACTGATTAATATTTTGTTTAGACTCAGGATTTACAAAATTCAAAAATTTTAAATTTCCAATATTTTTTGAGTCATTTATTGGGATTACTAAAGAAGTTCCTTTATTTGTTGAGCCAATTAATTTGATTAATAGATTTTCTGTAGGTCCATAAATGATGGCTTCTCCGTTAAACATTCCTTTTCCGTAGTATAAATCGTTATCCTTTGAACTAGTATTTAGGATCAATAAATTTTGGGAATTTATATCTAATTCTAAAAACCAATCCTTAAAAATATTATGACTGATTTTTCCTGATATAATTCCATCAGAGCCAGTCAGGGTATTATGTAAACCAAAGTCATCAATAAAAAAAGATTGATCATCTAAAAAAAAAGGTAGAGTTATTCTCAAGCTCATAACGAACATTTAAATATGGTATTTTAAAAGCAACATTGGAAGTTTCAATACTTCCAAAAAAATTAGGATTTTTAGTATTTCCACTGATACTAATATTAGAATTAAAAACCCCTTCAAAATTTGAAATCACATCTTTACCAATTTTTGAAAAAGGATTTATTTCAAAATTATTTGTTTCCAAAGTTAAA
>CACEGG010000010.1 GCA_902559035.1 uncultured Bacteroidota bacterium | reverse complement strand
CTTTGGTAGAAAATCTGATTTAACTTTAGCCTCAACATCTTTTGTTGCTTCAATGATCCTAATGATAGCTCATTGGAACTGGATGGATCCAGAGATAGCTAATTTGGTACCAGTTTTAGATAGTTATTGGCTTATGATTCATGTTTCTGTTATAGTTGGTAGTTATGGTCCATTTACTTTAGCAATGATTTTGGGAATAGTTTCTTTATTTTTAATTCTTATCACAAATGAAAAAAATAAGAAAAAAATAGATCTTAATCTTAAAGAGTTAACTATAATTAATGAACTAGCTATAACTGTTGGTTTAATAATGTTAACTATTGGAAATTTTCTTGGTGGGCAATGGGCAAATGAAAGTTGGGGAAGATATTGGGGGTGGGATCCCAAAGAAACCTGGGCATTAATTAGTATAATGGTTTATGCTTTTGTTTTACACATGCGATTAATCCCTGGATTAAGAGGTATGTGGATTTTTAATTTGATGGCTATCGTCTCATTTGCAAGTATTATGATGACATATTTTGGAGTTAATTTTTATCTGTCAGGACTTCATTCATATGCAAGTGGAGATAAAGTAATTACCCCGGATTTTGTTTATTATTCTGCAATCTTTGTTTTTCTTTTGGGTTTTGCTTCATTTTTCAAGTATAGGAAGTATTATAAATAATTTAACTTTATTTTTAGAAAAAATTGTTTTGTAGGCACCATATTTGCCATTTATTTGTTATGCAAGTTAAATTTTATAATTACTGGAGTTTTTCGTCAAGGCTGGTTTACTTTTTTTTAATTTCTTCCTTCATGAGTTATTCTCAAATTGAAAACTCAAAAAGGAAGATTGAGTTATTACCTCCAACATCAGCAGCAATTAAAAAATTAGATATAACTCCTAGAAACCCCAATTATTTCTCTATAAAAAAGAAAGAGGAATCAAAAACTACATCAAAAAGGCTAGATAAAAAAGAGACTTTTTTAAATCCCGGCGATATTTATTTAAAAAAGTTGAATAGAGAAGAAAAGAAAAAGCCAAACAATTATAATAAAGGAGAATATTTGGGTGATGTATCAACAGGTTCTTCTTATGTTAATATTCTTTGTAGAGATTTTGAATATATTGATGGAGATAGGGTAAGAATAACTGTTAATGACTCAATTGTTATCTATAATTTATATTTAGAATCTAGTTTTTCAGGATTTAAATTACCCCTAACCACAGGATTTAATAAAATTGATTTTATCGCTTTAAATCAAGGTAGTTCAGGTCCAAATACGGCTGAACTTCGAGTATTTGATGATGCTAATTCCTTAATTTCATCTAATCAATGGAATCTCTCGACAGGAGCTAAAGCTACCTTCATTGTTGTCAAAAAATAATTAACGTTCTTTAAAGAATGTTTTTTTCAAATATTTTATATATTAGTACACTAAATAAATAAAATATTATGAAAAAAATTACTTTTATGTTAATAGCACTGATTACATTTTCTGTTAGTGCTCAAAAGAAAAAAAAACGGAACAGTCTATGTTGATCATCCAGGAATCCAATTAGTAAATACTTTTAATAAGGCTTGGACAAGTGGTGATATTGATAAAGCTGCCTCATTATTATCAGAAGATTTTAGAATTAAAAATGGTAATGATACCAATAAAGATTCTAAAGGTGCTACAAAATCTCAAATGATTGGAAATATGACTTGGTGGTACAACAATAATGATTATTTAAGTTTAACTACATCTGAAGGCACATATCCTGACGCTATTGAATACAAGGAAGGTGACCAGCTTTGGGTTCAATCATGGGGTCATTTATATGCAGTTAATAAACAAACTGGAGTTGAATTTGATGATCCAATTCATAGATTGTATTTATTAAATAAAGATGCTACTCAAATTCTTTACATTTCAGAATATAACAATCAAAATACTTTTAACAGAAGAAATAATGCATGGCCAGGAAAAGATAGAAAAAATGGTACTATATATATAAATCATGAAAACATTAATAACATGAGAAAAGCAGTTTATTCTTTTCTTAATGGAGACTTAGAAAGATCATATAGTTTTTACGCAGAAAATGCAACTTTTGATGATATAAATGAAGCTAAAACACTTTCATTTGATGAGATAAAAGCAAGAGATCAACAATTTTTAAGTGCTTGGACTTTTGATAGTTTTGATGAAAGAGGATATCCTGATTATTTAGAATACGATTGGAATGAAAGCAAGGTTGTTCAATCTTGGTGGAATTTTAGAATGACTAGAAAATCAGATGGAAAAAAAATAGTTGTTCCAGTAATGTTTATTGACGATTTTAACAACGATGGAAAAATAACAAGTAGATCTATCTACTACAACGGAAGTTTACTTAACTAAAACTAAATAAAATATTATGAAAAAAATTACGTTTATAATTATAGCACTTATTACCTTTTCTGTTAGTGCTCAGAAAAAAAATAAAAATGGTATTATATTCGATAAGCACCCAGCAATTGATCTAATAGATTCTTACAATAAAGCAATGGCTGATGGTGATATTGAAAAAGCAGCTTCTATGTTACATGACGATGTCAGTTGGTATGATGGTAATACAAATGATACTAGATGGGGAGGTAAACAAAGAATTCTAAATAATATCAGATGGTTTAAAAATTATTTTGATTATGTTTCTTTTGATCGTTCTGATGGAGCATATCCTGATGCTATTGAATATAAAAAAGATGGAAACTGGGTACAATCTTGGGTCAATGTCTACGGAGTTCATAAAAATACTGGCGTAGAATTAGATCATCCAGTTCTAAGATTGTATCAATTAAATAATGAATCATCAATGATAACAGGGATTATTGAGTATAGTAACAAACTAAATTTTGATATGATAAGAAATGCTCAAACTGATAGAGAAAATGGCAAAGTATATAATAGTCATAAAAATATCAATACAGCAAGAAAGTTTATGTATTCATTTTTAAATAATGATTTTGATAGAGCATATTCATTTTGGCATAAAGATGCGATTATTAAAAATATTAATCTGGATTGGGGAACATCATTGACTTTAGAACAAGCAATTGAAGGAAATGCAGAGTTATTGAAAAATTTCAAATTGTATGCAATTGATGAAATAGGATATCCAGATTACATTGAATATGATTATAGAAACAGTAAAAATGTATTGTCTTGGTGGATGATGAAATTCATTAGAAAATCTGATGGTAAAAAAATTGATGTGCCAGTACATCATTCTTTTGATTTTGATGATGATGGAAAAATAATCAGTTCCTGGTCGTATTGGAATGCATCTTTGTTAGAATGATTTTTAATCTTATAAGGCCTCGATTTATCGAGGCTTTTTTTTTTACCACAAATCCATAAAATTTGAGTTACTTTCTTTTTTTTAGAGAAACTATTTAATACTGATCTATTCTCATCTTTTAGGAATTCTTTACTTTTTTAAAATTCTTTTGAATCTTTTCTCATGATTATAATTATACAAAGGTTATCATCTCATCTTTTAAGTGAGGTAATTCATTAAATGTTAAAAGATTAGTATCCTTATCTGAATAAAGTAGTTTAGAAAAAGAGGTATTTCTTACTGAGAAATTAAGATTGGCAATAGCTATTTCCCTTTTTATTCCCAAAACTTCTCCAATCATTGAACTTATTGTTCCTCCAGATGAAAATACAGCAATTTTTTCTCCTTTTTTTATTTCACTTTTAATTTGATTTAATGCATTTATTGAATTTTTTCTAAATTCTTTCCAAGGAATAATTCCTTCTACAATAATTTCGTTATTTACCCACTTATGAAAAAAATATTTGAAACCTAACATCATAACAGAGTGTTTATTTTCTGGATTTCTTATAAGTTTTTCTTTTAGAGATTTTAAGTACTCATCTTCAAGCATTTTTGGCATTTCAATTTTCATCGCCTCAGTAGCTTGATGTTCATTAAGGTCTTCTAAAATAATGGGCTTAGGCATAGTTAATCCAGAACTTATATATTCTTTTGCAACAATCTCCTGAGTATGTTTTTGTCTTTGTAAGTTTCCAACATAAACTTTATCAAAAATTAATTTTTTATTGCACAAATATTTTCCCAGTTCAGCTGCTTGTTTTTCACCATTAGTTGATAAAACATCATAATTTGCCTTTCCTATGGAGGCTTGTGCATGTCTAAATAAATAAATTTTACTCATCAAAAAATATTTTCAATTCTATTTTTTTGAATGGATTGCCATCCTGTTTTACAAAGTATATTAGTGATTTTATTTAAGTCTTTGAATTTTTCATTAGTAGTTAATCCTTTATTGTATCTATAAAATATTTGTTGAACAATAACAGCAATTTTAAATAATCCAAATACATAATAAAACACAAGATTATTTACTGGCATTCCAGTTTCTTTTTCATACATCTCTACAACTGCAAGTCTAGACGGATTCCCCTTAATTGAAGTAGGATAATTAAAGGTTGATTTCAGCTGGGGAGGGTCAGAGGATTCTGCCCAATAAGCAATTGATGTTCCTAAATCCATTAAAGGGTCTCCTATGGTACACATTTCCCAATCCAATATTGAATTTATTTTAGACCAAGAATTTGAACTGAAAACTACATTATCATATTTATAGTCGTTGTGAATCAAACTATACTTATATTTTATTGGCTTATTTTCATTTAGCCAATTCATTATTTGTTTAGCTTCTTTTATCTCTTCAGTAGCAGCTTTTAAATATTGTTTTCCCCAATTTCTAACCTGTCTTTCAACATAACCAACTGGTTTTCCAAGATCAGACAACCCTAATTTATTATAGTCCAAATTGTGTAATTCAACAAATGTTTTGAGCCATGTTTTGGAAATAGTTGAATAATCTTTTGAGGGAATTGTTCTTTCTTTTAATTCTCTAGGTGTTATTATTCTTCCATTAACTTTTTCCATTATATAAAATGGAGTTCCAATTATATTATTATCATCAGCATAGGCATAAACAATAGGAGCCTTGTTAAAGCCATTGTTTAAACCTTTGAGCACTTTATACTCTCTACCCATATCGTGACCATAAACAGCACCTTTTGGTGGTTTTCTTATGACGTATTCTTTATCCTCAATATTAAGTTGATATGTTAAATTTGAAAATCCATTAGAAAATTGTAAAACACCTAAATCACTTTTTATTTTTGAAATTAATCCATTTTCTTTTAAAAATCTTTTAAGATTAATTTCATTTAATTCTTCGCCTTTTCTGACTTTTTGTTTCATATTATTCACTAAGCTGTAATTCCTCCGTCTACTGAAATGGCTTGTCCTGTAATAAAACTAGCTTCATTAGAACAAAGCCATAACATTGAATTAACTTGTTCCATAACATCGGCAAAGCGTTTCATAGGAATGTTTGCTTTTAGTTTTTCCGAAATACCAGTTTTTAATTTATCCATTGCATCAGGATCAAACATAGGAGTTACTGTAAATACAGGACATATAGCATTGACTCTAATATTATGTTTTGCGTATTCCATAGCAACAGTTTTAGTAATACCAACCACGGCATGTTTACTTGCAGAGTAGGCAGTTGCATTTGGAAGTCCTCTAATTCCTGCAATTGAGGAAGTATTAAGTATGACACCTCCTCCTTGTTTTAGCATTATTGGTATTTGATTTTTTACACAATAAAAAACTCCGGAAGAATTAACAGACATTGTTTTATCCCATGATTCAATTGTAAGATCTGTAATCTTGGCAAAATCTCCTCCAACTCCTGCATTATTTATAGCGACATCCAGTCTTCCATGTTTTTCAACAATATACCCCATTAATTTTTTAACCATATTATGGTTTGATACGTCAGCTTTGAAAAAAGATGCTTTTCCTCCACTATTTTTTATTTCTGACACTGTTTCTAAACCATTTTTTTCATTTATATCAGAAACTATAATAGTACCTCCTTCATTAGAAAAGGCAATTGCTGCAGCTTTTCCAATTCCAGATCCACTTCCCGTAATCAAAACTATTTTATCTTTATATCTCATGTTGTTTTGCTAAATTTCTTCCTAATTGAAACATATGAACCTCATCAGGTCCATCTGCTAATCTAATACATCTTGCATATACATAAAAACCTGCTAAAGGAGAGTCTTGGCTTACACCCATTCCACCATGAACTTGTATTGCTCTGTCTATAACATTACATGCCATTTGTGGGACTTGAATTTTTATCATAGCAATTAAGTTTTTGGCTTCTTTTGCACCAAACTTATCGATTTTATCTGCGGCTGCAAGTGTTAATAATCTTGCTTGTTGAATTTCACATTCTGATTTTGCAATATCTTGTCTAATACTACTAAATTTTATTAAGTTCCTTCCAAATGCAGTTCTTTCGTTAGCTCTTTTACACATCAAATCAAGAGCTCTTTGAGCTGCTCCAATCAGTCTCATACAGTGATGAATTCTTCCAGGACCTAATCTGCCTTGTGCAATTTCAAATCCTCTTCCTTCACCTAGTAAAATATTACTAATTGGGACTCTAACATCAGTTAACTCAATTTCAGCGTGACCTTCAGGGGAATCCACACTTCCAAAAACTTCCATAGGTCTCAATATCTTAACTCCAGGGGTATTTGCTGGTACCAAAATCATACTTTGTTGTTGATGCTTTGGAGCGTTGAAATCAGTTTTCCCCATTAAAATATAAATCTTACAGTGTGGGTTCATAGCACCTGAGGACCACCATTTTCTTCCGTTTATAACATAGTCATTCCCATCTTTTACAATTGATGTTTGAATATTTGTTGCATCTGAGGAAGCTACAGCGGGTTCAGTCATCAAAAAAGCGGATCTAATTTCTCCATTCATTAGTGGCTTTAACCATCTTTCTTTTTGATCTTTTGTTCCATACTTAGCAATTGTTTCCATATTTCCAGTATCTGGAGCTGAACAATTGAAAACTTCTGAAGCCCATCCTATACTTCCCATTTTTTCTGCAAGTGAAGCATATTCTAAATTTGTTAAACCTGGACTTAAATCACCATAATTTGAAGGAAGAAATAGATTCCATAAACCTTCCTCTTTGGCTAGTTTTTTCCAGTTTTCCAGTTCAGGATAATTTTCCCAAAG
Source organism: uncultured Bacteroidota bacterium (assembly GCA_902559035.1). Lineage (GTDB taxonomy): Bacteria > Bacteroidota > Bacteroidia > Flavobacteriales > Flavobacteriaceae > MAG-121220-bin8. The sequence goes on along the minus strand of CACEGG010000010.1, from coordinate 37,251 downwards.
ATTTGTTTTACTAAACTCATATACTTTTTGTTCATGTGGAAAAAGATGTTTTTCCATAAAATCATTTACTTTCTTGATTAAATCTTGAGTTTTTTGTGGGTATTCAAAGTTCATAGAATTATAATTTATTGCATTGATATTTGAGGAGCGTTCATTAGTCCTCCATCATTAACTATCGATGTTCCTGTCATGTAAGAACTTGCATCAGAGGCTAGAAAAACCGCTAATCCTGCCATTTCATCAGGTGTTGAAGCTCTTCCTAATGGACAATTTTTTAAAAAGCTATTTCTTGACACCTCATTTTCTAATAGAGCTGCACTTAATTTAGTTTTTACATAACCAGGGCAAATTGAATTTACTCTAATGTTATGTCTGCCCCATTCAATTGATTGATTTTTTCCAGCCATAATTAATGCAGTCTTGCTAATATTATAAGCGGCCATAAATGCACTAGGATGAAGACCTTCAATAGAACTAATATGTATAATACTTCCTCCACCTTGTTTTTTCATGTATGGATAAACTAAGTTACTAAGTTCTATAGCTGAATTAACATTGATATCCATTGTTTTTTGATAAAGATCAACAGGCATTTTACTAATTGGTCCAAAATATGGATTAGTACCAGCATTGTTTATTAAAATGTCAATACACCCATATTTTTCAATAACTTTTTCGATAAGTTTTAATCTGTCATCGTGTTTAGCAACATGACATTCAATAGAATCAGCTTTTAAACCAATTTCGGCGAACTCTTTAGCTACCTGATCAACAGCTTCTTGTTTTCTACTGCTGACTATGACTGTAGCTCCAAATTCTGCTAATCCTTGTGCCATTGCCTTACCAATTCCTTTTGAAGAACCTGTAATTACAGCCACTTTATTATTTAAATCAAATTTTTCTTTAATCATGTTTTTATTTTTTTAATTAGCCCAAAATATATATTCGTCAGTTTTATTTACTTTTTCATCCAAAGTTTTATCGATAAAAATAGGCCAGTCAAGCAAACTTGGCCAAATTGGTTTAACTTGTTCAGATAATTTATTACTCAATATTAATTCAAGTTGATTTAGTTTTTCAATATCGGATTCAATTAAATTTATTTTTTCTGTCGGATCTTGATTTAAATTATATAACCATTTTTTATTTTGAACTAAATCGACTTGTAGTTTCCATCCATCTTTTATTAAAAATGAATAATCTCCAGATTTATTAAATAAAATTCTTTCAGGCTCTCCTTCATTTTCTCCACTTAAATAAGGAAGTAAATTAACTCCATCAAACTCTATCTCTCTAAGATCATTTCTGTTCAAGTCGACACCTGCTACACTTGCCACAGTTGAGAATATATCTAAATTTGAAACTCTTCCATCATATGTTTTTCCTTTAGGAATTTTGTTAGGGTAACTAACTATGTATGGAATATGAACACCACCTTCAAAATGAGTTAATTTCCATCCTCTGTAAGGTTTGTTTAAGTCGGGTAATCCAATGTAACCTGGAGCGCCGTTATCACTAGTAAAAATGATAATGGTATTATCGTCAATCTTATTTTTTTTTAGAATATCTCTAATTTTACCAACTCCTCTGTCTACAGTCATAACCATTGAAGCTAAAACCCTTTCCTCATGATTTTCAATAAAAGATAATTTTTCATAATCCTCTTTTTTGGCTTGAAGTGGACTATGAACAGCCCAATAGGCTAAATACAAGAAAAAAGGTCTGTTTTTGTTCTTTACTATTACTTTTACTGCTTCATCAGTTAAATAATCGGTCAAATGCCCATCAGGATTCATTCTGGGTCCTTCATTAAAATTAACAGCGTATGGAAGATTTCCCCAAAGAACTTTATCAATAGGATCAAAATCTAATTTAGCATTTATTACATTTTCATCATCTTCAGGTAAAAACAAAGATCCTTGATCCATTCTGAGACTTTCATCGAATCCATGTAATCTTGGTAGGAAGTCTTTAGAATGGCCCAGATGCCATTTTCCAATATGAATATTGTGATAACCCTCAGGCTTGAGCATTTCCGCAATAGTTTTTTCAGATTGCGGGATTCCCATTTCCTCGATCTCTAAAATATCATCTTCTCTATTATTGTAATAAATACCATCAGCAACATCATTTTTCTTTGAAAAAATACTTATAGCTTTCATCATCGATGAAGTTGTTGGAGTAAACTCAAATCCAAATCTAGTTGCAAATCTTCCTGTTAAAAGAGAGGCTCTTGATGGTGAACAAACAGGACTAGAGGAATATCCATTAGTACAAAGTACACCCTCACTTGCTAATTTATCAATATTGGGTGTTTTAAAATTTCCATTTGACATTCCTCCACCATAAGAACTAATCTGGTTGAAGCCTAGATCATCGACAAGAACAACGATTATGTTTGGCTTAAAGTTGGTTCTGGTTTCAGGTCCATATTCCCATTCAATTGTCACGTTTTCAATAGTTGGATTTTTTAAGTTGGAAATATATTTTGGCATTTTATACCAGTTTTGAGAAAACCATATTCCAATTACAACAACAATTAAAATAAAGACAATAAGAAATCTAAAAAAATTCTGTCTCATTAAATTTTATATTCATTTAAAATATCTTCACAACTTTCAATTGATTTAATTCCTCCAACTCCTTTTCCAGCCTGCCAAAATTGAACATCATCATCAAATGCAGTTTTACTGTAATTTCTTAAGCCTTTACTCATTAAATACATTCTTGCGTATTTTTTAAGCTTAGGTCTTTTGAGCATAAAGTTAATAATTGGTCCTGTTCTTAGACCCCCTTTCATTATATCTTTTGTTTTTATGACAGATGAATTATTTCCAGCAACTTTATTAGTCCAAACAATATCTTTTTCCTCAGAATCAACAATAGCTTGCTTATAACTATCAGTTACAATACATTCTTTAGAAGCTAAAAACCTAGTTCCAAGTTGAACGCCTGCATAACCCATTTCTAAAACTTTATTATAGTCCTCTTTATTTCCAACTCCACCAGCACATATTAGTGGGATCTTAACATCCTTTAATTCTTCAATAAATTTTTCTGCCGATTGAATACCTGTCTGTCCTCCGGCTCTCCAATTTATACAGTTTAATCCATCAACTCCACAGTCTATCATGGCAAGAGCAACTTTTTTATTAGGTACGTCATGATAAACTTTTATTCCGTTTTTTTTCGCAATTTTTACAATTTCATGAGGCTTACCTAAAGAGGTTAAAAAAAATTTAATACCTTCTTCAATGGATATGTCCATCCATTCTTTCATTTGATCGTGATATTTTTTATTAGCACCACCAAAAATTGTAAAATTTACTCCAAATGGTTTATCAGTAAGTTTTTTAATTAGTTTTAGACCTTCCCTGAAATCATGTCCATATAATGATGTTAGTGCAACAGGTTGAACCACTCCAAAACCTCCAGCTTCTGAAACTGCTGCAATCAGTTCTGGATTTGATCCTGGGTACATGGGTCCACATATAACGGGTGTTGTAGCTCCAGTATCTTTTAAAAATTGTTTGGTTTTTGATTTCATTATTTTAACAATTTTCTTGAGATTATAATTTTTTGAATTTCTGAAGTGCCTTCATAAATTTGAGTAATTTTCGCATCTCTCATTAGTCTTTCCACGTGGTATTCTTTTACAAACCCATTTCCTCCATGAATTTGAACTGCTTCTACAGTATGTTTCATTGCCATTTCAGAAGCATATAGCTTTGCCATAGAACTTAAATAACCATACTCTAGACCCCTATCCTTATTGGAAGCACTTTTATAAACTAATAACCTAGCAGCCTCTATATCAGTAGCCATATCTGCTAACTTAAATGCAATACCTTGATGCTGACTAATTGGCTTGCCAAACGTTTTCCTTTGTTTGGAATATTCAAGCGCCATCTCATAAGCTCCTTGAGCTATTCCTAAAGCTTGGGCTGCAATTCCAATTCTGCCTCCCTCAAGAGTTTTCATTGCATATTTAAAACCAAATCCTTCGGGACCTAGTCTATTTTCTTTTGGAACAATTACATCTTGAAAAATAACTGAACATGTGTCAGAAGATCTTATACCTAATTTATCTTCTTTAGGTCCAGTTGATATTCCTTTTGTATTACTTTCTACTACAAAAGCATTAATTCCTCTGTGGCCTAGCTCTGAATTACTTTGAGCAATTACAACATAAATATCAGATTTTAATCCATTTGTTATCCAATTTTTTACTCCATTTAAGACATAATGATCTCCTTTGTCAATTGCTGTTGTTTTTTGTTGAGTAGCATCAGATCCAGATTCTGGTTCTGAAAGACAAAAACCTCCTATTTTCTTTCCTGTTGCTAAGGGTCGAAGAAATTTTTCTTTTTGCTTTTCTGTTCCATACTCTTCAATTCCCCAACAGGCCAATGAGTTGTGAGCTGATAAAATTACAGAACAGGAATTATCAATATTAGAAATCTCTTCAACTGCAAGAGCATATGAAATAGTATCCATTCCACCTCCTCCATATTTTGAAGACACAGTCATTCCTAAAAATCCAAGTTCAGCCATTCTTTTGACTTGTATCTTCGGATATTCACATTTAGAGTCACGATCTATAACACCATCTTTAAGTTCATTTTGGGCAAAATCTCTTGCCGCTTGTCTTATCATTAAATGTTCTTCATTTAATTCAAAATTCATTTATTTAGTTTTTAGTTGCATATAAATTATAAGTTTTTTCAAGTCCTGCCTCTCTGTGTAATAAAGCTTTCGAATAGCCAGGCATTTTTTCAAGATCTAACATTTTAACAGCTTTTGGATATTCAATAATTCCAATAGCTTCCCAGTTACCCGTGGTATCTAAAGGTACATTATATTCAATTAATGTGTCACCAAGAACTCTTCCAGAATAAGTTACATCTCCTCCAAGTAATAACACACATTTCGTTGCAGTTTTACCATATTTTTCATAGTAAGCTTCTCTTCCAGAAATTGAAATAGAACGATCTTTATATTTGGCTGTTTTTCTTGATTGCAAAAGATTAATCATAAAAGCTTTTTTATTAGATTTCTCTTTTAAAATACGTTCAGCTTGTTTTTTTGTTGGAAGTAAATTTGAGTTTCTATTTTCTAAATTTTGCAACTCTTTTCTTGAATTATTAATTAATTCTAAAAAATATCCAATAGGTCTAAATAATTTTAAAAAATTTATCAATAATCTTGGAGGATTTTTTGGAGCAAGATTAAAAACTTGAATTGCTTCTAGATGAACTCTACCTATGTCACTTTTATAAATTTCTTGTAAGTTATTTTTGTTTTTAAATTCAATGATTAATGCATCAGACCAAAAATCTTCTTTTCCAATATTTGTGTATTGACAATCAAACCAATGTAGGATATTTATATTTTCCTTTAAAAAATCATTTTTGATATTTTCTTTTATTGAATTGTCTGTAATTTTTAAAAAAATAAATAATACAATTTTATTCGTATTTTCGATGTCAATTAGTTTTGAAGGATCAGGAAAAATATTTATCAAATTCATGAATTATCTATTCCTTATAAATTTAGTATTTTTATACTAATTACACAAGATTATAAATTTAAATAGTGAGTAGTACAAGAATTAAAATAGTAGAATCATCAATATTATTATTCAATAAAAAGGGATTAGCTAATGTTAGACTTCAGGATATTGCTGAACATAATAATATCAGTCCAGGAAACTTAACTTATCACTTTAAAACTAAAAAAGACTTAATGGATTATATAATTTATTATATGATCAGAAAATTAGTTGAGATTGAAGCCACTCAACGACAATCCTTAAAACAAATGTCTTTATATAATATTTTAAGAAATAATCTTGTTTTTTTATTTAACTATAGATTTTTTTTTAGAGATATTTTAGAAATTATAAATTTAGTTCCAAACGCTAAATCTGTCTTTAAGGATGTAAATAAATTAAATGAAAAATTTTCAATCGAATACATTAATATTAGTATCAAAAATGGTTATATGAAAAAAGAAGCATTTGATGGTCAGTATAAAACATTTGCTAAAAATAATTGGGCTATCGTTTCTTCATCCCTGACAACATGGGAGGTTTTAGATGATTCTAAAAACAAATATCGCAAGATATTTGATGAAATAATGGGTCATTTCTACCCATATTTGACTAAAAAAGGTGTAGATAGATACTACAAAAAAAAGAAAGAGATTTCTAAAAAAATAGATGAAGATTTTAAAAATCTTTAATTAGGATAATAATCAGGTTTTAATTTTGTTGGAAATGTAATTCTAAAAGTTTCAGCCCCTGAAAAATTGGGTGCTAATAATCTTTCTCTTGTGAATTCTCCACTTATTTCGCTAAATTTTCCAGTTCCTCCAATTACTGTTCCATTAAATACTTGTCCCTTAACACCCCAAACAAATAACATCATTCCTGTTATTGTATCCTTTGCAGGTTCGTTTACATCTCCACAGTTTTTTGATCTAAAAGAAAAGGTTGCAGTTTGCTCAAGTATAATTTTATCTGTTAATTTTTCACATTCTTTGGCACTTTTAATATAGGCTTGAATTACTTGATCTTTTGAGTTTGTTGGGATTAATTTTCTATTGATTGAACTGGCTATAAATTCACTTGAAATGTCAGTAAAAAATCTATTCATTGCTGTAAAATTTCCAATCACCTTTTTAGGATATTTTGCAGTTTGAACTAGGGGATTATCGTTTATTAACTTTAAACCTCCAGAAGTTTTTTCTATAAAATTTGGATCTTTAGGATCTAATTCTAAGGGATTACAGCATTCATTATCCGAAATTGTTCCATTACTGTAAATTGGACCTCCTCCATGTAAAATTAATCCGTTACTATTTACCTCCTTTTTAGAAAGAGAAAATAGTTGTTTCTTTAAAGAATATGGAATTAATGGAATTCTTGACAAAAGAAATTTTATTTTTATTAAGGATAAACTATTTAACATTTCAACATTAAAAGTTTGTCCAAATAATGGTCCGTTTGATACTGATTCTATTATTAAATTATCATTTTCCATAATTTTTACCAAGGGAAAAAATATCTTTTAGAATTCACAGAATTATCAACCGGAATAGATACATCTGCGTTAGAATCCCATTTAGGATCTTGTAAATTTTTATTCCAATTATTCCATTTTAAAGTTAGTTCTTCTGCTTTTTCTGGATATTTTGATATTAAATTATTTTTTTCAGATAGATCATCTTCTAAATTTATTAAAAATTTGAAATTTTCTTTTTCATTAATGTGTAATTTAAAGTTTTCAGAAACAATTGACTTTACATACCCTGTTTTCCAAAATAATTCTTTGTGAGGTTTATTATTAGAATCTAAATATGGAATTAATGATACACCATCATATTTATTGCTAAGAGAGGGTGATTTTACTGCATCTAAAATTGTTGGAACAATATCCAGCAAACTAACCATTTGAGTATAATTTGTTTGAGGCTTTATTTTTTTGTTCCATTGCATCATCATTGGCACAACAGTTCCTCCTTCAAAATTTGACATTTTTCCACCAAAATATGGTGAGTTATTAGTAGCTCTAGTGTAAGTAGCTCCACCATTATCACTAATAAAAATAATTAGAGTGTTATCCAAAATCCCTTCTTTTTCAAGAGTTTTTTTAATTTCTCCTACACTATCGTCTAAATTTTTAATCATAGCGTAATAAACTCTTTTGTTATGATCCTCAATGTGAGAGAACATTTGATAATATTTTTTTTGTGCTTGAAAAGGTCCGTGTGGGGCCATGTGTGAAAGATGAAGAAAAAAAGGTTTGTCTTTATTTTCTTTAATGTAATTAACAGCTTTTTTAGTAAAAACATCAGTTAGATATTCTGAATTTTTAGGAGTTGAATTTTTTCCATTTTCCGAAGTGTAATAATTTGTTGCTTGCCAAGTAATAAAATCTGCAAAATCCCAAGTTTGTTTTGATTCAACAATATTTTCTTGATTTAAAGGTGCGTAAAGAGATCCTGCGCCAGTAATCCCATAATGATAATCAAATCCATAATTTATAGGACTGAATTTTGGATGTGTTCCCATGTGCCATTTACCAATAACTGATGTTTGGTAACCCATTTTCTTTAAATAATCACCTATTGTGTTCACATAAGGATCCAATCCACGTTGATTAATAGGAACATCCTTTTCATACCACTGTTTAAAATTATTTTGATGTCCAAATCTTTTAAAATCTGCTTTTCTAACTCTTGGACTATAATTAAATAAATCAGGTAAAAACTCAAAGCCATTTCTATGCTGATAGTTCCCTGTTAAAAATGCAGCTCTTGAGGGCGCACATACTGAAGCTGTTGCATAAGCCCTAGTAAAATTTACTCCATTTTTAGCTATTTGGTCAATATTTGAAGTTTCGATTAATTTATTTCCATTTGCTGATATATCGTTGAAACCTAAGTCGTCTGCCACTATTAAAATTACGTTGGGTAGTTCATCATTGTTCTTTAATGTTGTATCGGGGTATATAGCTGGTTTAGAGTCTATAAAAATAAAAGAATTATAAAATGATATAAATAAATAAGCAATAATTAAAGTAATTCCGCTATAAAAAACTTTGGTTCTGTTTTTTAAATACAACCAAATAATCTCAGCTATTATTAGCGTAGGAAATATAAATTTGATAGTTCTGATGAATTCATCTTCAAATAAACCAATAGGAGACACTACATTAATTTCAAAATGATATAGATGAATTTCTATTAGCTGAATAATCCAAGCCAAAACAGATCCGATCAAAGTGATAAATAGTATTCTTTTTAGTTTTGAATTAAATTTATTTTCAGCAAATGTATTTATATAGTACAGTACCGGAAAAACAAAAATTAAAAATAAAATTATTATTCTTAAAATTGATTCATCACTAAAAATTCTGGATAATGCAAACAGAATATTGTTTGAAGTTAAAATGCCTGTAATAATAAGTAGAAAAAAGTAAAAAAAGTTCTTGCTAAAGCTATTATTTAATTTCTTTATTTTTAATATAAAATAAATTCCGATTAATCCTAGGATTAAGTGAAAATACCCCGGTGCGGGATTTTCAAACCCAAAATTTAAGTTGGACTGAATAACGGCAAAAGCAATTCCAATATTAAAAATTGAAAAAATAGTCAAGAAGGGAATGTGTAGTTTTTTTATATTAAAAAATTTCCAAGAGTATAACGCAAAAAGTCCTAGAGAAAATGCAGCTATTCCATACATTTTAGCGAAACCTATGGTTAGTGGATTAGCATTAATTAAATCGGGTATTTTATCTGTTGCAAAAAATAAAGCAAGACCTGCTAGAATTTCTATTATTGCCGTTAAAAGAAAAAATTTTCTCATTATTTATTGTCTAATATAGAAAGTCCAAATAAAATAATTGCAATTAATGCTGGAACAAAAGCATAGGAAACACCAGGCGTTACACTGCTAGTATATATGCCTTCTATAGCAATTTCTTCCCGAATTAAAGGATAGCCAAAAACTCTGAATCCCCATTCAAATATCCAAAATAAACACATTAATGGAATTAATGATCTGTATTTAAAAACTATAACCCAACAAACTAGACAGAAAATTAGTTGAGCAAATCCCCATAAAGAAAAAAATCTGTAGATTATTGGCATTGGATCAGGATCTGCTGAAATTTCTAAAAAACTTGCAATATTTTGATATCCGTACTGTTCAAATAACATATGAATGATTGCCCTCCAAGTCATAAGACCTAAAAACATAATAAAACCCCACAATACTAACTTGTGACCTTTAAAGTTATTGTCAGCACTTTTAGGTAGTATGTTTTTAAAATTAAAAGTCATTTGTTTTTAAAATCTCCATCATTTTCTGAGGAGTTTCATGTCCTGCATTTTGATTCTGTCCAGTTACAAATTTAGATTCATCGTCTACAATAGTTAAATTAGCAAATACATCTCTAATAGCTGTTTTACTTTCGAAAATAGCTCCAGCTTTTATCAACTCTTCTTCAGGATGTTGAGGTGTGAAATCAATTCCAAGTTCTTTAATTTGCTTATTAGTAACACCTGTCATTCTTCTGTTTTTTATAATTAGATTTCCAAGAGAATCTTTAGCGTTTATAAATCCAAGAACACCATGACAGACTCCACCGATTATAGAGTTTGGGTTATAATAAGTTTGACTTATTTTTTTTCCTAATATTTCCGAATAACCCAAATCATACGCAGCACCCCAACCACCTGCAATGAATACTAAATCGTAATTATCAATTTCAAGTTCATCTATTTTAATAGAATTTTTTACTTTTTCTTTTAGAATTGGATCCTCAAGATACCTATCGTCTGAGCTTGTTTTTACAACATAAAAAAACGATTCGGGATCAATAGGAATTTCACCTCCTTTAATACTTGCAATATCTACCTCAAATCCAGAATCTGTAAATTCATAATAAGGGACAGTAAGCTCGGATGCAAAGACTCCTGTTAATTTGCCAGTTTTTTCTCCAGGCTTGTTTAGAGTACTGTGACTAGTTGATATAATTACTGCTCTTTTATTTGTGAAATTATATTTTTTACTATCAAATTTTGGATGTAGCCCTGCGTTATTCAGCAGAGCGGGAAGTGAAATAAAAAACAACAAAATAAATATTGAAAATAAACCAATAATTTTTAAAATTTTTTTCTTCATTATATTTTATTTTTAACAATAAATTTATGCATTCTATCAGCCATAATTTCTCCAATGTCCTCTTGAATAAAATGGTTAGCTTCTTTGAACTGTTCGTGATCCTGTCCTTTAGCTCCTGGAACCATTTTAATAAATCTGTTCTGAATTCTTGGTGTTCCTAGAAGCTTGTCTTGTAACCCAATTAAAGATAAGAAAGGTTTTTTAAATTTTTTTAATCCATCAATTGCTTTTAAAGTTTGACCAGTAATCCCAGCATTCATTGAAGGAAGGGTTCTAGGACCGGCCATATATATAAATGATGGAAATGGAGCAGCATAGGCATCAAGTATTTTTTGATCTTTTTTAAAGTTTCTAGATAAACTTAGTCCCATAATTTCACTAACATGAACAAATGGAGTCGTAATACAATAAGTAACCCACACTTGAAAGATATCCATATTAAATCCATTATTATTTAACATATGGTATGCCATTGCTTTTTTAAAACTTTTAATTTTAGTATTTATTGTTAGCGGCTCTGGTATATATAATGGATTTGATTCTTCAGTAAAGTTTGGAAGTTCAGCATTAGCAGCAATTATACCGGAGAAAAGATTTGAATTTTCACCAGCAATTCGAAGACCTATTAAACTTCCCCAATCCTGACAAAAAAGAGTAATTTTTTTAAGTTTTAATTTTTTAATAAATGATAAAACATTATTACAATGAGTGTCGTAAATATGGTACTTAATTGAAATTGGTTTGTCTGATTTTCCCATTCCTATTAAATCTGGAGCGATACATCTGTATCCTTCTGCAACTAATTTGTGAATCATAGTTCGGTATAAATAGGACCAAACCGGTTGTCCATGAAGTAATAAAAGAATTTTTCCATCGCTAGGACCAGCATCAATATAATGCATTTTAAGTCCATTTATATCACAATAATTTTCGTTAAAATTAAAACCTGGAAGATTTAAAAAATATTCTTCAGGTGTTTTCACATATTCAATTCCGCTTTTTGTTTTATAAATTTTAACACTAGTATCCCAGAAAACTTCCTTTGGAAGCGGATCTATAGTTTTGACTTGTCTATTCCTAAAATTTGGTCCAATTTTAATTGGAGAACCCATTAGACTAACAATCAATTTTTGAATTTTACGCTTTAACTTTTTCATGAATAATTAGTATTTAAATACTAATTTAATAAAAAAACTAATTTATTGTAATGCTTTTTTGAAGAGATTTATAATAATCGATTGAATTTTGATCCTTTTTTTCAACTAATATTCTAATGATCATAAATCCTTTCTTCACAGGCGATTTTATAACGCCCTGTGATTTAGAATCATTAAAAGTTAATGTAAGATCTAGATTATTAGTTTCAAATTCTTGATCGTTTTTTACAAACCAGTTTATTGTATTTGGTTTGTAGAACGAAACAGACCAATACGTAGAGTCAGGCATATTTGCATTTATATTCAAATCTTTTTCACTTAAGTCGTAAAAAATAGTAGAATATAAAAAATCAGGATTGGGCATTACAACATTTCTAGACTGGTCACTTGGAATATCAAAATGTTTTATTTCATTATCCTTTATATTTTGATTTTTTTCAATTTTATAATGAAATACAGTATAAACAATATTTGGAATGTAATGTATAGTTAAATTATAAGAACAAACACTCATTATAAGTAAGATCCATAAGTAAAAAAATATCTTTTTCATTTTTCTATTTTTTTAATTATTGGTAAGTCTAATGATTCTAAGTTTTTATAAACACTTTCATATGGATTATAAACCCTTAGAATAATATGAAACTTCGTTTCAGTACCTGAGGGTAACCAATTAATGTCTTTTTTAGATGATGATACTATTATTGGTTTGTCTATATTAAGATTTTCTTTATTTATCGTGTAAATATTGGCAACATTTTTTACTAAAAAATAATCTTCACCGTATAATGTATAACTCCAATATCTTCCCTTTGGAGGAGTACCAATAATTTGATAATCAAAATCTGATGTTAATGGGTCTCCATCATTGTCCTTGCTTGATAAGAAATACAGTGCTTCTTTCTCATCCAAAGCAAAAACCCCAATTCTTGAAATATAAGCTCTTTGGTAACTATTCTTTAAATCCATGTTTGGATTTACAGTCCAGTTGCCGTTTTTTATAGAAAATTCATTGTTTTGTGTTGAGGAGTTAATCTTTGAAATAGCTGTATAGCCACCAATAATTATTGATAGTAGAATTAGTATTGGGATTATTACTTTATTTTTCAATTTTCATCATTTTTTTAGCCCAATTTACAATAAAACTCATAGTTAATCTTTGAGAAAATCTAGTTAATCGATACATGAATTTAGCATCTTTACCTATAATGACTTTAGTTCTTTTTTTCTTAATAGCATTAATAATTTTATCGGCAGTTTGATTTGCCGTGGTTGGAAAGTGAACATCCAATTTTTTTAGTTGCTCTTCACTTAATTTTTTACCCTCAATGTTTCTAACAATATTTGTTTTAACACCACCAGGATGAATACTTGTAACTACAACTCCTGAGTTATTACACAATTCCTCAGCTGCTAAGGCTTCACTGAAACCTCTAATTCCAAATTTAGATACACTGTAGGCCGATTGATAGGGAGAGCCTAAAAGTCCCCAGACACTTGAAATATTTACAACACTTGATTCTTTTTGTTTTCTAAGTTCTGGTAAAAAAGCAAGTGTACCATAAATCATACCCCACATGTTAATTCCTACAACTTTTTCATAGTCTTCTATTGTTGTTTCAATAGCAGAAAAGCTGCCAATTGTTATTCCTGCATTATTTATTATAACGTCTACTTTACCAAAATGTTTGATAACATTTTTTGCAAATTGGTCAAAGTCTTTTTTTTTGGATACATCAAAAACTTCACAATATGTTTTATTCACATTATCAATTATATTTACTGTCTCTTCTAAAGTTTTATCATTGAAATCGTTAAGTGCCAGTAGTGCTCCACTTTCATGCATTTTAATAGCAAGAGATCTGCCAATTCCTGAACCCGCGCCAGTAATTACAACAACTTTATTATTTAAGTTTTTCATTAAAGTTTAACTATCAAAATCCTTATAATCTTTTGATGGATCATAGTCCATATTTGTCTTTATAGAACTGAGTTCACTTTTAGAATCTTTAGATTTCAAAATCGGGAACATTAATTGAACATACCAAGGCTCTTTCATTTTATTCCAAGCTCCAAATTTTGTTGGATATTTTCTAGTAATTTTTGCAGTACCAAATAATATATCCCAGAAAAAAAGGAGGTTTCCATAATTCCCATTTGGATTTGAAACCCCATCTTCAGAGGTCAAGCCATGATGAGCATAGTGAGTACTTGGTGTAGAAATAGTTCTTTCAATAACCCATGCAATTGGGTGTAGAAATTTATATTTGTATAGATATTGATCCCATTTAGTTTCGCTATGAGCAGCAATTATGACAGTCATTTTTATTGGCAGGTAATACAAATAAACTTCAGTCATACCTAGAAATATAAGAATACCAGTAAACCATAGTCCAGGCATAAATGCATAATACATAAATGCATTTCTGTAGGTTACAAGAACTCCCATTTCTTCAACAACATGATGAGGTCTATGTAATTTCCACATAAAAGGATTTTCATGTGAAAATCTATGCCAAAGATATTGAGTTAGATCGTCTAGTATTAGGAATGCTAAAACATGCCATAAGAAATAAGAATTTATAAAATAATCCTCGTAAATTAAAAACCAAGAATCCATTGAAAATAATACTAGCGCTAGAATGGCTGGTTGAATAAGTGTTGGAAGTACAGTTAAGCAAACAAGCTCTATAGTAATATCATTTTTTGAACGTTTGTCATGAAAATATAGTCCTCCTATGGCTTCTAAAGAACCTAAAACTAAAAGTACTATAACAGGAACTAACTTACTTATGCTTTCTTGATCCATTACTATAAAAATAGTAAATTAATACTAACTACATTTTAATTAACTTATATTGTATAAAAAATAATAATTATGAAAATATTTATACTAGTTGTCGGCTTGTTAGAACTATTGGTTGGATCAGTTTTATTGATAAATCCGAGATTAATGGCTGCATATAAAAAAGCAAATAATGCTCTTTTGACAACAGCTAGGATGTATGGAGCTGCAGCCAGTAGTATTGGTATTTTTGCAGTATATATTTTTTCAAATTATGAAAATTCAGTTTTACATGAACCTTTTTTAATTGTATTTGCAGTATTTCATTTTTTAGTTTCATTAGCAATCATTATTTCATTTTTTTTAAAACAGACCAGAGATTTAAAAATTGCAATTTTTCATGCCTTGTTTTGTGTCATTACTGTCTACTTTTTATTAAACCAATAGTGCCTATTTTAAGTTTTGAAAACGATATTATCAAAGTATAAAGAATTTTTAAAATCTAACAATAAAATAATTTTTTCCTCATACGATGAATTACATAAATGGAGCATTACTGAGATAGAAGATTTTTGGTTGTCAATTGTTGAATTTTTTAAAATAGAATTTGACAAACCACCAAGCTCCGTATATAGATTTGATAAAAACTTCATTGAAACTCTCTGGTTTACTGATTCGAAAATTAGTTATTCTAGAAATGTTTTTAAAAACGATAATCTAAAAACTCCAGCTATAAAGTATCAAGATGAAAATGGAGACTATTTTGAAATAACTTGGAATTCATTAAAGTTAAAAACTCTAGAGTTTCAAAAAATACTAATTAAAAATAACATTCAAATTGGCGATAGGGTAGTTGCTTATTGCTCAAACACACCTGAAGTTGTATCAGCTTTTCTGGCAGTTAATTCAATTGGAGCAATTTGGTCTTCATGCTCACCTGATTTCGGATACGACTCTGTTTTTGATAGATTTAATCAAATACAACCAAAATTTTTGTTTTATCATTCTGAATATACCTATAATGGAAAAAACTTTAGTTTGAATTCAAAAGTCAAAAAACTTAAAAGTTCAATTAATTCTCTTTCTGGGATTTTGGATTTAAATACCAAATCTAAATTTTCAAATCAAACAAAAAAAGTTGATTTGAATTTCAAATCAGTTGATTTTGATCATCCCATTTGGATATTATTTTCATCTGGAACAACAGGAAAACCTAAAGCAATTACTCACAGAACTGGAGGTATGATACTTGAACATTTTAAAGCCTTGTCAATTCACCAAAATGTTTCTACATCAGACTCTTATTTTTGGTATTCTACAACAGGATGGATGATGTGGAATTATTCCCTTAGTAGTCTTCTTCTTGGATCTTCTTTATGTATATATAATGGATCCCCGATTTTTCCAGATAATGGAGTTTTGTGGCGATTTGCACAAAAAGCAAAAATTAATCATTTCGGTCACGGAGCAGTATTTTTTCAAAATCTTTTAACAAATATTCCTAATGACATAGATTCCATTGATTTTTCTGATTTAAGAAGTATAGGTTCGACTGGCTCACCTCTTTTTAAAGAAACTAATATTGGTTTAAATAAACTTTTTCCTGATACTCATATAATTTCTTTGAGTGGTGGAACAGACGTTTGTACTGCATTTATTGGAGGAAATCCTGAAATGAATGTTGTTCCTGGTGAAATTCAATGTAAGATGCTAGGTGCTTCGATTGAAGTTTGGGATAATAATGGTAAACAATTAAAAGGTGAAATGGGTGAATTGGTTCTAACTAAACCATTTATTTCAATGCCTGTATTTTTATGGAACGATAAAGGTTATAAAAAGTATGCCAATAGTTATTTTTCAAAATATAACCAAATTTGGAATCATGGTGATTGGGTAACAGAAACTAAAAAAGGAGGAATTATTGTTCATGGGCGTTCTGATTCAACTTTAAATAGATTTGGAGTCAGAATCGGAACTTCGGAAATATATAGTGCTATTTCAGATTTAGATTTTGTTGAGGATAGTTTAATAATACATTTAGATAATAAAAAAGAAAACAGTTTGATACTATTTGTAAAATCATTTATTGAAATTGATTTTAATAAGCTAAAGTCTGTAATAAGACAAAAATGTTCTCCAAGGCATGTTCCTGATGTAATTTATAAAATCCCAGAGATTCCTTATACAATAAGTGGAAAAAAACTCGAAGTACCTATTAAAAAAATATTAACAGGTGAAAATATAAAAGATGTAGTTAGTAAAGATTCATTAAGAAATCCATCAGCCTTGGATTGGTTTGTAGAGTTTTATAAAAATTAGTTATAAGTATCTAATAAATCCTTTTGCTCTTTAATAGATGAAATGAATTCTTTCTTTAAGTTATCAACTAGCTCTTTAACACTTGGGTCGTCATCAATTGTTGTTACTCCCTGACCTGCAGACCAAATAGTTTTCCATGCTTTCGCTTCAGCTTTAGCTGCATCTAACTCATCACCAAAATTGATTTTTTTAGAATTTCCCCACATGTCTTCCGTGATTCCCATAGATTCTAAACTTTGTCTTAAAAAATTGGCATTGACGCCTGAAACAGCCGCTGTATAAACAATATCACCTGCAGTTGAATTTATAATCATTTCTTTATAAGCATCATCAGCCTTACTCTCTTTAGTATTAATAAATCTAGTACCCATATAAGCCAAGTCCGCTCCCATTTGTTTTGCTGAGGCGATATCTCTTCCATTAGATAAGCATCCTGAAAGTAAAATTGTTTTTTTGAAAAATTTCTTAACCTCAGCAATGAATGGTATGGGATGAAGTGTTCCACCATGTCCTCCAGCTCCTGCAGCAACTAAGATTAATCCATCAACTCCAGCTTCAGCTGCTTTCTCAGCGTGTCTTTTTTTGATTACATCATGATAAACTAGACCTCCATATGAGTGTACAGCATCAACTAATTGACTTACTGCTCCTAGTGAAGTTATAATTATTGGAACTTTATGTTTTACACACAACATTAAATCAGCTTGGACTCTTGGATTAGTGTTATGAACAATTAAGTTAACTCCGAACGGAGCAGCTTTTTTTCCTGTTTCTTTTTCAAATGCATCAAGTTCAGTTCTTATTTGAATTAACCATTCTTCAAATCCCTCGGAAGTTCTTTGATTCAAGGCAGGAAATGTTCCAACAATTCCATTTTTACAACACTCTATTACAAGTTCAGGTCCAGATATCAAAAACATTGGAGCTGCAACAGCGGGAATACTTAATTCATTTATAAATTGTGGTTTACTCATTTCAAATATGTTTAGTATAAATATCCTAATTAATTTTTAAAATATATGTATCCATCTTCAATTTTTTTAAATTTTAGCGAAAACATATCCATAATATAGTTTTGATTTAATTTCCATGGATATTTTTTTCCTTGTTTTGGTAGAAGTTTTTGAGCTCTTTTTACATATCCAGATTTTAATCCGATGCTGGGCTCTATTTCTAAATTTTCATCATTTATTTTAGGAACAAATGATTTTAGTTCATTTTTTTCCATATGATTTAAAATTCTACAAAAATATTCACATACTAAATCGATTTTTAAGGTCCATGAAGCATTTGTATATCCGAAAACAATAGTTGCATTAGGAATATCTTGCAACATCATCCCTTTGTAACTTACTAATTTTGATGTGTCTATCGTTTTATTATCAATTTTTATTTTAATTCCGCCCATGAATTTTAACCTCAAACCTGTTGCAGAAATTATTATATCTGCTTTTAATTGTTTTCCTGACTCTAATAGAATACCGTTTTTGTTGAAAGAGTTTATATTTTCTGTAACTACAGTGCATTTACCTTGATTAATTGCTTCATACAGGTCGTTGTCAACTACCACACAAACTCTTTCATCCCATGGATCATACTTTGGATTAAAATGTTTTTCTATATCAAAACCTTTGGATAGACTATTTTTTATTTCATTTTTAATAAATTTTTTTACCTCCTTAGGTCTTCTTTTTGAAATTCCATAAAAGTAAATTTGTCTTATAATATATTTCCATCTGGAGATGAAATGAGCAAATTTTGAAGGTGTAAAACGAAAAAGAAAATTTGTGAATTTGTCTTTTCTAGGAAGATTCATCAAATAAGTTGGAGATCTTTGAAGCATTGTGACGTGTTTTGCTTTTTCCGATAGTGAAGGAATTAGTGTAATAGCAGTAGCACCACTGCCAATAACTATTACATCCTTATTTAAATAATCAATATCATTAGTCCATTTTTGTGGATGAATAAACTGACCTTGAAAATTTTCTAGTCCTTTGAAATCTGGAGTATATCCGCTGTCATAATCATAATAACCAGTGCATGACATCAAGAATTTACAACTATACTCTATTTTTTTATTTTTTTGTTTGTCAAATCCTAATACTGTCCATTCATTTTTTGAGGAGTTCCAATTAATTTCATCAATCCAATGATTGTATTTTATGTGATTTTCCAAGCTAAATTTTAAGCTAGTATCGTTCAGATATTTTAGAATGGTTTTTCCATCAGAGATTGTGTTTTTATGGGTCCATGGACTAAATTTATAGGCAAACGTATACATGTCAGAATCCGATCTGATTCCTGGATACTTAAATAAATCCCATGTTCCACCTATTTTGTTTCTTCCCTCTAAAATCAAAAATGATTTATTAGGGCATTTTCGTCTTAGATGGCACGCTGCTCCAATTCCAGATATTCCTGCTCCAATTATTATTACATCAATTAATTCATTCTTCATAAAAGATATTCAACTATAACACACTTTTAAATTTATGTTTTAAATTTTTCATAAAAAAAAAGAGCAATATCTCTATTGCTCTTTTTTTAAATTTATTTTTTGTTTAGAAGTCACGTTTTAAAGAGAACATAACTTGTCTACCTAGTGTAGGCATGTTTGGAAGCATACTATATGCTTCGTCCATAAGATTCACAATATTCATACTAAGTTTAGTTTTAGCATTAATATCATAGCCTAGGTTAGCATCAACAATGTTTCTGCTTTCAACGGTTCCTGAGTAAAAGTTACCCATGCTCGCTTCGAAACCACCATCGTATTTGTATCCAACTCCCATATTCCATTTTCTACCATTATCAAATGCAAATCCTGCCTTAACTCTGTGTTTAGAATGGTTTAAGTGGTAAGATCCAGTTTCAGTTTCAGACCCTAAATCGTCTTTTTCAAAAACTGTTTGACTTACAGTTGAATAATTACCATATAATGTTAAGTTATCTGTTGCTCTCCATTTTAAACCACCTTCAAATCCCCAGTAGTTAACTTTTCCGTAGTTTTTATATCCAAGCATTACGTTAGGTTCTCCATTGTCAGGAGCTTGGTCAGTCTCCACAGTTCCAACTGGACCCATTGCTGCTAAACCATTACCAACTGCAGCGTATGAGTTAGAAAGAAGTGTAGCATAATAAGGACCGTAAACTGGACCGTAAACAGGGGTAAACGCAGAAGTAAAATATGTATTTACAGCGTTACCTAAATCAACTCCTAAATTTGGAAGCGCTACCATCGGACTTAATTGTTCGATAGCCACAAAGTTTTCTTTAATTGAATTATAAACATTAAAACTAAATGTTGTTTTATCTGAAAGCATTCCTTTGTATCCAAATTCATAATGTGTCTCTTTACCAAGTTTTGCAGTATCTCCATCTTCAAGAGGACCAAAAGGATTACCACTCAAGTCAAACATAGCACCCTGAGAGAATGCCCCAAGTCCAGCGATACCTGCAAGTGTATTTTGAGATGTTATAAATGGAATAAAAGCCTGTAAAGGTGTTCCAGCTAAAAGAGGAGCAACAGTTGCTGTTGCTACTGCATAAGCTGTTGATATATTCATTCCAATTCCAGGATTCGATGGAATTCCTGGTACTAAGAATGAAGTTGTTGGATTTGTAAAGGTTTGACCTATTTTATTTCCGTAGATCCATACATTTCCATAGCCTCCAGGGATTTTTTGAACGGCTAAATCAACATAAAAGTTTAAAGCAGTTGGTGCTATAAAAGCTTTGTTGAATGTTAGTCTCATTTTATGTCTGTTACTTGGTGTGTATACAAGAGCAGCTCTAGGAGCAAAAGAAGATTCACCAACTTGTGGATACTTGTCGTATCTACCGGCTAATTGTAAGTTGAACTTATCAGAAAGTTTAGTTTTTGTAGAAAAATATGCTCCATAGATATTAAAGTCATCATCGTCTTCGTATCTTCCGAAAGTTCCAGTATCGGTATTAAACTTCGCGCTTTTATTTTCAACTCCAATAGACATGTTAGTGTTGATTTGATCAAAAGCTAACTCATATTGAATCTGTAATTGAGATTGTTTACTTTCAACACCAGCAGTAACACCAGTTCTGTAGTTAAATCCACGATATTTATCATCGCTTGGATTTGACGTATCAGAATAATTGTACTGAACAAATAAATTTCCCGATTGAACTCTAGTTTGTATAAATGCAGTTCTTTGTTGAGCTCTAGTTTCACCAGTTGAATTAATTAAAATATTTGATGCAACTTCATTTATTCCTGCAACAGTTGTGAGTGAGAAATTATTAGATGGTCTATAATATAAACTTGCGTCAGCACCTCTTTGAGAGTTTCTTTCTTGTAATTTACCATCAATATTTCTAACAACTCTACCAGTGGCTGCATCTTTTATTTCACTTGCAAATTGAGAAATAGTAGATTCTGCAAAATCAAAATCTTCATTTTCACCGTATTTTAAGTTGAATTTATATCCAAAAGTATTTTCATCATTACTAACTGCATGTCTGAAATCCATTTTATACATATTCATGTCAAAACTTCCTCCTTTTTTAAAACCACCAGTTTGTAGGTTAATAGTTGTTCCTGGATGTTTAAAAGGATCTTTACTTAAATAATGTACCACACCAGCACCAACACCTGGTCCATATAAGGCAGATGCAGGTCCCATTACAACCTCGACTCTTTCCAAGTCAATGTTACTTAAGTTACTTACATCAGCATCAAAGAAATTAATTCCAGTAACGTTTAAAGCTCTATAGTCTAACATAACAAGAGTGGAAGTAGTAAATAAATCAACATTGTCTCTAAGTGCAACAGTTGTTCTATTAGCACCATGTTTGTCGATTTGAACTCCAACCATGTCATCCAAAAGAACAATTGAATTAAATGCAGATTTGTTTTCAATTTCTTTGGCTCCTATGATCTGAATAGCAGAGGCAGCATTGATAGCTTTTTCAGCTTTTCTAGAACCAGAAATAATAACTTCGTCAAGAGCTTCACCTGTAGATAAAGACAATGAAATAACTTGGTTTTCAGAACTAACTTGGATTGTTTGTCCTTCAAAACCTAAAGAGCTAATTTCTAAAGTCCAAGGAAAATCCTGGTCAGAAGATATGGCAAAATTACCATCGTCATCACTAATGACACCGGTTGTAGTGCCTTGAAGGACTACATTTACACCATAAAGAGCATCAACACCGTCAGTAATTTTTCCTTTTACAGTTTTAGTTTGTGCATTAACCATCATAAAAGAGGCTAGTAAAAAAACTAAACTAGATAAATAAAATTTAAATTTCATAATTGTTTTGTTTTAATTTGATTTAGTTTGGTTGTTATTAATTTAATTAATATCTGTTGTTAATATTACGAATACTGTAATATATGTGGCAAAATAATACTATTTATTCGATTTTTAAAATTTTTATTGAAATCGTGCCCCATTCCCCTAATGATAACTAACCTTGAACCATGTATTAGAGAAGCTAGTTTTTCAGAATGACTGACCTTAACTAAAGGATCATCAGATCCATGAATTAACAGAGTAGGAACTTTGATTGTTTTCAGTTTTCTATATCTTGAACCTGAATTTTTAATAGCTCTTCTATGTTGATCAAAAACCTTCTTATTAAAACCATTTCTAAATTTGATTTCATAAAGTGTTTTTTGAATTTGTTTTTCGTGTTGATGAACATAGTTGTCTCTTCCAATCCACAAATGATCAAGTTTGAAATGAAATTTCAAAACTTTATCGATATCTCTTTCTTTATTCCTGTAAGAAAAAATTAATTTTCTTAACATTGTTATTTTTTTTGAATCAGGTTTTTCAGCTTCAGGATCAAATAAATATCCACTAGACATTAGATTTGTAAGAGTTTTTATCTTTTCAGGATGATTTATAGCTAATATTTGCCCGATCATTCCCCCAGTTGAGTAGCCTATAACATGAAACTTTTCAATCATTAAATGATTTGTAACGGCTAGTGCATCTCTTGCCATTTCTTCAAGGTTATAGTCATTTCTTTTAGACCATTTTTTAATCCAATCTGATTGACCCAAGCCTCTGTTGTCATATCTAATTATCCTGAAATCATTTTTTAGTAAAGTTCTAATCATTTGTTCTGGCCATTGAATCATCGTTTCAGCTGCTCCATTAATTAGTAAAATAGTTCCTTTTGGATTTTCTGAAAAATTTAGATCTTCATAAAATATTTTTACGTCAATATTTTTGGCATAACCAGTTTGACCAGAAATAAAAACTGGAATTTTTTTTGACTTGGTAATAGAAATTAATTTATCAATGTATGAATCATTTAATCCATCTTTTATTAAACCATTAATGTAGAAACCTAGTATGAAACTGGAAATAATTAATATTAAAATTATCATTTGTCCTATTCCCAGATAACATCTTCACTACTTTTTAACCAATTGTTATATTGGTTAGAAAATTTTTCATCAATTTTTGATCTTTTAATTTTTAAAGTTGGTGTTGTCATACCGTTTTCTGGAAGCCAGTCTTCTTTTACAAAAACAACTTTTGACATTTTTTTATAGTTGTCTAAATTACTATTGACTTTATTTAAAATTTCAGATATTTTAGAATTAGTAATTTCTTTATTTTTTATTGCACTTTCAGATGGAACTGCCAGAAGAAGAGGCTGATCACATCCCAAACCAACAACACATAACTGAGTAAATTCGTTTACATCACCAAAATAGGCTTCTAATACACCTGGTTCAATGTACTTTCCTTTAGATGTTTTAAACATGTCTTTAATTCTTCCTGTAATATATAGGAACCCATCATCGTCTATGTGTCCTTTATCTCCAGTATGTAACCATCCGTCTCTTAGAGTTTCATTCGTTACCTCCTCATTTTTGTAATAACAACTTAAAATGAATGGTCCTTTCATAAGTATTTCTCCCTCATCGCTTATTTTTAAATCTACACCAGGTGTGGGTCTTCCAACAGATCCTCTACCTAACGGTTGATAAGGGTTTAAATTAGTACAAGTCGCACAATTTTCTGTCATTCCGTAGCCATTTGTTATATATATGTCTAAACTTTTGTACCAATCTAAAAGTTCAAGAGGCATTGCAGCTGCTCCTGTAACTAACGCCTTTGCTTTAGACATTCCAAGTGCTCCTTTTAATTTTCTTTTAATTAACCAAGAAAGAATAGGGATTTTTAAAAATTTATCAAGTTTAGCTTGAGGAATTGTCATCAATATTTTTTCTTGGAATTTTGCGTATATTCTGGGTACTCCCTGAAAAGCAGTTGGTTGAGTATCATTAAGATTTTGAGCAAAGGTTTCTAAAGATTCCACAAATGAAATTGTTCCACCATATCTAAAAGCTACATGTTCAATCACAACTCTTTCAAAAATATGATTCAATGGCATGTAAGATATAAATCTATTATTACCACCTAAATCTACTTTTAGTGGGTTTCCGTCTTCAGTAATTCTTTTTGTATTAAAAAGTGTTTCGTAAGTTAAAACCACTCCCTTTGGGTCTCCAGTTGTTCCAGAAGTAAAAATTACAGTCCATATATCTTTGAGGTTTGGTCTAAAATCTTCTGTTTGAGCATCAAATTTATTGATAAAATCATGCCATTGATGACCGACTTCAACTTTTGAATGATTCTTATAATTAGGAAATGCAATTATTGGCATTTCTAAATCAACGCCTTTTTTCATTTCCTCCCAATTTTCAAGCTTACCAACAAAAAGCGCTTTAACATCACCAAATGTTAGTAGATTGTTAATTTCTTTAGAGTTAAGGGTTGGAAAAAATGGTACTGAAATATATCCGGCCATGGATATTGCAAGATCAGCTATGATCCATTCTCTACAGTTTTTTGAAACTAGACCAATATGGCTATTTTTTTCAAGACCGAGGCTTTTTAAACCATTGGAAAGTTTTCTGGCCATTAATCCTACCTCATTCCATGTGTAAGTTTCCCAAAGATTACCAAATGGTTGCTTTAAAAATGGCTTATCAGATAATTCTTTCTCCCATCTATAAAAAGGAAAATCAAATAATTCGTTGTTCATATTATTTTTGTTTTGTTGTATTGATTTATTGAAAATAAGGTTTTTTTTTAAAACACATTCATAATTAAATGTCCAATATTTTCAAATTAATTAAAATAAAAATGATTTATCCTTTTAGCTTTTTTCTTATTTCTAAGTATTTCTGTTTATCTATAGGATATTTTAAAATAAAAAGAATGGAAAAAAAATAAATTATCATTAAAAGTGGCCCTCCAATTAATCCAAGTTTTGATATAATTTCTGTTGGAATATTTTGAATTTCAGTCTGAGTAGGAAATGAAATTAATTTTAATAGGATACCCGCAAAGAAATAACCTAAGCCAACTGTCAATTTATAAGCAAATGACATAGTTGAAAAAAACAAGCCTTCATGTCTTTGATTAGTTATCGATTCATATTCGTCAACCACATCAGCCATCATTGAATTTACTAAACTCATTGAAGTCCATAAAAAAGTATAAGCTATTGTAGTAAAAAACAAGTATGTTCCTAAAAGTAATGGATCTCCATTCTCAGGAAACAATCCAAATATTCTGAGATTAAAAGGGCTAGCCATAAATAAGCCAAAAAGAAATGTACTTATTATTACTCCAGTTTTTTTATCAAATTTTTCTCCAATTTTAGGTGCGGCAAATAAAGAAATAACACCTCCGATTGCACCGGAGAAAATGATTATTGCCACTTCAGTTTGATTGAGCTCAAAAAAGAAAGAAAGAAAATAAGTTATTAAAGAATTTCCAATCCCTAATGCAACGTAGATCATCATTGTAAATAGAACTAAAGAGTTAAAAGATTTCATCCTATAAGCTGTAGATATATTTTTTAACAAGGATTTTAAGGATTCTTTTTTATGAATTTTTGGAAGCTTAGGAATAGTATGTTTTGTTCCATAAACACTTAGTAAAATGGTTGATATCATAATTAATGCACAAAACATTGCAAATTTTGGATAAGCATCAATGTTTAATAACCCTGTCGACATTCCATCTTCAGGAACAAAAAAATAAACTAGTCCAAAAAATGACACAAATGGAGAAATTAAAGTTGCAAACATTATTCTGTAACTTGTTATAACCGTTCTTTCATCATAGTCTGAACTAAGTTCAGCACCTAGTGACATGCCAGGAACCAAAAAAAGTGATAAAAAAAATCTAATTAAAATTGAAAAAAAAGTCATCCAGAGAAATAATTCAAATTGACTTAAGTCATTAAAAGGTTTAAAAAGAAGATAAGTTGAAATTCCAAGAGGAATAGCTGACATTGCCATAAATGGATGTCTTCTGCCATATTTTTTTGACTTGTAATTATCTGAAATTGTTCCAATTATTGGATCAGAAACAGCATCAAATAAAAGAGCGATTAGAGTAGCGGTTCCAGTGTAGATTTGATCCAGTCCAAGAATTTGACTAAAGTAAAAAAAAACAAAAACAGCATACAAAATATCTTTAATTCCAACAGAAATAAAGCCCATTCCATAAAAAAATTTTGTTTTAGAATCTACCCTCATGTATTGTAAATATATGCTTAAGAAATAACTATATGATAATTTTTTTCAGATCGCTAAAATTTGTTTTGGTATTCATAAACTAATGGGCAATATATTTTTCATTAATTTTACATTTGATCAACTTTATATATTCATCTAAATAAAAAGATTGTTAAATGAAAGTTAGAAAGCCAACTGTTGATGTATTGAGTTCTGGTTTTATTGAAAACGAAATTTCAATGAAAAAATTATTAAAGGAGCTTAATTCATATTATAAGTTATCAAAGCAAGAGGGGAATGCAGCGCAAATAAAAAGAACAAGAGCTAGAAAAAAATTACTTGCAAGGGAAAAAATTGATTTGCTACTTGATAAGAAAAAACCATATATAGAGTTAATGCCACTAGCTGGTTTAAAACATGAAAATGGTTTTGGTGCTGGAGGAACAACAGTTGTCGTATTGGGTTATGTTTCAAATATTCTTTGTTTAATTAATGCAAATGTAGCTACAAGAAAAGCAGGTGCTGTTGATTACGCTACAAGTTTAAAAAATTTAAGACTATCCCAAATCGCAAAGGAAAATAAATTATTAACTATCAATTTAGTTGAAAGTGGTGGAGCAAACTTACCTGATCAAGACAGAGTTTTCAATAATTATGGTAAATTTTTTATGGAAATGTCAAGAAGATCCAAAGAGGGAATCCCAACAATTTCCATAGTTTTTGGAAGTGCTACAGCTGGTGGAGCTTATGTGCCGGGCATGTCAGATTATTCAATATTTCAAAAAAATGCTGCAAAGGTATTTTTAGCTGGTCCTCCACTTGTTAAAATGGCAACTAATGAAGATTCTACGGATGAAGAGTTAGGTGGAGCCCAAATGCATAGTAGTATATCTGGTGTCTCAGATTTTTTAGCAAAGGATGAGAAAGAGGCTTTAGCAATCGCTAAAAACTTAATTAAAAAAATAAAACATCCTACAGAAAATAATTTTGAAAAGGGTGCATCCGCTCCCAAATTTGATTCAAAAGAAATTTTAGGCATTGTGCCATCAAATCTTAAAAAACCTTTTGATATTAAAGATTTAGTAAAAAGGTTTGTCGATAATTCAGAATTTGTTGAGTTTAAAGAAAATTATGGTAGAACAATGTTCTGTTGTTGGACTAAAGTTAATGGATATCCAGTTGGTATTATTGCTAATAATGGTGTTATTTTTATTGAGTCAGCTAGAAAAGCTACTCACTTTATTCAGTTAGCAAATAAATCGAATACTCCATTATTATTTATTCATAATACAACCGGATTTATGGTTGGAAAAAGATATGAGCAAGGTGGGATGATTAATGCAGGAGCTCAGTTAATTCATGCAGTTTCAGGAAGCACAGTTCCCCATATTAGTTTGCAAGTTGGTAATTCTTATGGTGCAGGTAATTATGCAATGTGTGGCAGATCATTTGAACCTAGGTTTTTGTTTTCTTATCCAAATGTAAAATCTGGTGTTATGGGAGCAGATCAGCTTTCAGGAGTTATGGAAATAATAAAAAGAAATGCTGCTTTATCTTCAAATAAAGTAATTGATGAAAATAAATTAAATAAAGAAAAAAAAGTATTAGCTGAGGATGCTGATAAAAGAGCTAGCGTTTGGCATACTACATCAGAGGTATGGGATGATGGAGTAATTGATCCAACAGAAACAAGAAAATACTTATCCTTAGCGTTAGCGGCAGTTTACAGTTCTGATATTAAAGGAACAGATTCTTTTGGAATTTTTAGAATGTAATTTTGTTATGAGTTATTTTAAAGAAAGAGACATAAAAAATATAAAATTATTCAAATTTGATTTCATAGAATGGTATGAAAAAGATCATATTGTTACAATAATTTTAAATCGTTCTAATAAGAAAAACGCCTTGCATCCTCAAATGATTAACGAATTAGCATTTGCTTTTCAGTATGCTTCTTTTAATAATGAAATTAGAGCATTATTACTAAAAGCCAATGGAGATGTTTTTTGTTCTGGATTAGATTTAAAAGCAATTTCAGGTGATTTAGAAAATAATAATTCAACAGTCCCGTTACCAAACTCAAAAATTTTAATTGCAGAGATATTCAATAAACTATACAAACCAAAGATATGTCAACTTGAAGGTGATGTTTATGCTGGCGGTTTTTTATTAATAGCTGGTTGTAATTATGTTGTTTCCATTGATGGACTTAAATTAGGTCTTCCTGAAGTAAAAAGAGGAATATTCCCAATGCAAGTAATGGAATCCTTATCAAAAATTATGTCTATTAGAAATGTAATTGACTGGTGTATTAGGGGCTATAACTTGGATGTTAAAACTGCTCAATCCTGGGGATTGATTTCGGAGATTGCATCTACAGACAATATAGACTCAGTTATTTCTAAATGGCTTGATGAAGTAACAAGTAATTCCCCAAAAGCAATTCAATATGGTTTAGAAGCTTTTGATAAGGTTAACTCAAGTGAATCAAATCATAAATTTCTTTCACAAATGTTAGAACTAGTCTTAAGTTCCGATGATGCTAGGGAAGGTGTTGCTGCTTTCAAAGAAAAAAGAAATCCAAACTGGAAATAATTAATATTATTTTTACTATGCAAGCATAGTATTTTTTTATATTTTAGTATAAAAATACTAATAAACTATTATTATATTTTGTAATTAAATCAATACACAATATTATGTTAAAAAATAAAGTTGTTAAATTATCATCACGTCCATCTGGTTTTCCCTCTGCTGATACATGGTATAATGAAGTTGAAAATGTCAGAGAAATTAATGATGGTGAAGTTCTTTTGAAAAATTTATATCTATCTCTTGACCCAGCAATGAGAGGATGGTTGAATGAAACTAGATCTTATATTCCTCCAGTACAAATAGGTGAAGTTATGAGAGCTGGAACAATTGGAGAAGTAATTGAGTCAAAAAATCCAAATTTTACTAAGGGAGATATTCTTTCTGGGTGGGGTGGAGTTCAAGAATATTCAATTACCAATGGAAAGGGGTATTTTAAGGTACCTAGTTCTGAAATTCCTCTCCCGACTTTTATTGGAACTTTAGGAATGCCGGGGATGACTGCCTATTTTGGTATTCTCGAGGTTGGCAAAATAAAAGAAGGTGACATCGTATTAGTATCAGCTGCTGCAGGAGCAGTTGGAAGTATAGTAGGTCAAATTGCAAAAATCAAAGGATGTAAGGTTGTTGGTATTGCTGGTGGTAAGGAAAAATGTGATTATGTCATTAATGAACTTGGTTTTGATGGGTGTGTTGACTATAAAAATGAAAGTATTAAAAGAGGTATTAAAAGAGAATGTCCTGATGGAATTGATGTTTATTTTGATAATGTTGGGGGTGAGATTTTAGATGCTGCTCTTGTCTTTCTAAGAATGGGAGCTAGAATTGTAGTTTGCGGAGCTATTTCACAATACAATGAAATGTCAGCTAAAGGTCCAAATAACTATTTGTCATTACTTGTAAACAGGGCTACCATGAAAGGAATGGTTGTTTTTGATTATGCTGAAAATTATCCAATTGCTACCAAAGAAATGACTCAATGGATTTTGGATGGCACTTTAAAGTCAAAAGAAGACATTTATGATGGAATTGAAAATTTTTATGAGGTTTTTAAAAAATTATTTAATGGAGAAAAAAAAGGTAAATTAATTTTAAAAATATAATTATGAGAGATGCAATAATCGTTTCTACTGCAAGAACTCCTTTGACAAAATCATACAGAGGAACATTTAATAATACTACTGCTCCAACAATGGCAGGTTGGGCAATTGAGGAAGCAGTAAAGAGATCTGGTGTTGATCCAAATAAGGTCGATGATGTGATTATGGGTGCAGCTTTACAACAAGGAACACAACATTGTAACGTTGCTAGAAATGCCGCATTAGCTGCTGGTCTTCCTGTAACTGTTAGTGGGATGACACTAGATAGACAATGTTCATCTGGAATGATGGCTATTGCCACTGCTGCAAAACAAATTATCTCTGATGGAATGGATGTTGTTGTTGGAGGTGGATTAGATTCTATAAGTCTAGTACAAACTGAAAAAATGAATTTGGATAGATGGGTTGATAAAAAATTAATAGCACAACACAAACACATATACATGCCAATGCTTAAAACTGCAGAGGTTGTGGCCAATAGATACAATATTTCAAGAGAATCTCAAGACGAATATTCTCTTCAAAGTCAATTAAGAACTGCAAAAGGACAAGAAGAAGGAAAATTTGATGATGAAATTATGTCTGTTACTACAACCATGGGTGTTATGGATAAAGAAACCAAAGAAATTTCATTTGTTGAAAAAACTTCATCTAAAGACGAGTGCAATAGACCAACAACAACTATTGAAGGACTAAGTTCTTTAAAGCCAGTTGTTGAAGGAGGATCAATTACTGCCGGAAATGCTAGTCAATTATCTGATGGATCTTCTGCATGTGTTTTGATGGAATCAAGTGTTGCAGCTAAGCATAACGTGACTCCGCTTGGAATTTATAGAGGAATTGCAGTAGCTGGATGTGAACCAGATGAAATGGGTATTGGACCAATTTATGCGGTTCCTAAATTATTAAAACAAAATGGTCTTAAAATGAGTGATATTGGACTTTGGGAACTTAACGAAGCATTTGCTGTTCAGGTAATTTATTGTAGAGATGTGCTTGGAATTCCAAATGAAATTTTAAATGTTAATGGAGGTTCTATTTCAATAGGACATCCCTATGGAATGAGTGGATCAAGAATGGTAGGTCATGCGCTTATCGAAGGAAAAAGAAGGGGAGTAAAATATGTGGTTTCAACAATGTGTGTTGGTGGTGGTATGGGAGCTGCGGGTCTATTTGAAGTAATTTAAATCGAATTAATAATAAAGATTAACTTAATATAATAATAACAATAATATGAAAAGATTAGAAGGTCAAGTTGCTATCGTTACAGGTGGAGCTCGTGGAATTGGTAAGGGAATTTGTGAAGTTTTTTGCAGAGAAGGGGCTACTGTTGCATTATGGGATGTTTTGGATGGAACTGAAACAGTTAATGAAATTACTCAAAATGGTGGAAATATATTCTTTCAAAAAGTAGATGTAACAGATCAAAGTTCTGTGGATTCTGCTATTGAAGAGATTATTAAACAGCATGGTAAAATCGAGATTTTAATTAATAATGCAGGAATTATAAGGGATAGATCTTTCTTAAAGATGTCGGAGGAGGAATGGGATTCAGTTATTAATGTTAATTTAAAATCTCTTTATGTTGTTACACGATCTGTTATTCCACACATGAAAGAAAATGGATATGGAAGAATAGTTTCAGCATCATCAATTAACGGAACTGCAGGTGCTTTTGGTCAGACAAATTATTGTGCTACTAAAGCTGGAATTTCTGGATTTACAAGAGCTTTATGTAAAGAAGTTGGAAGGTTTGGAATCACTGCAAACGCTGTCGCTCCTGGTTTTATACAATCTGCAATGACAGATAGTATGCCAGAGGAAGTAATAAATGCAGGAATAAAAATGATTCCTGTCGGCAGAATAGGAACAGCCGAAGATATGGGTAATGCTTATTTATTTTTGGCTTCAAAAGAATCTGGATTTGTCAGTGGAATAACTCTTCACGCGAATGGTGGTGCAATGCCAATGTAAATTTTTAAAAAATAATTATGGACAATAACAAAGCATATAGTACAAAAGTTAAAAACATAAATGAATTAAATCAATTAGTAGGTAAAGAACTAGGAATTTCTAAATGGATTGAGATAACACAAGAAAATATCAATGTTTTTGCAAAAATTACTGAAGATGAGCAGTGGATACACATCGATAAAGAAAAATCTGAAAAGTATTCACCATATAAAACTACAATAGCCCATGGTTTTATGATTTTATCATTAGCGTCCCGGTTTTCTTATGATACTTTAACTATAGAAAGTGTTAAGATGGGTGTAAATTATGGTGTTGATAGAGTTAGGTTTACAAGTGCTACTCCTTCTGGAGGTTTTGTAAGGGGAAGAGTATCTTTAATTGAGTGTGAGAAAAAAGATCGTAGCGCAAAATATAAACTTGGAATTACTGTTGAATTAAAAGGGCAAGAGAAACCTGTTTGTGTTGCTGAGACATTAGCAATAGCTTACGAATAGACATTATTATGGAAAATAAAGCTGTTATACTAGAAATTGTTGAATGTACTGCAATTATAACCTTCAATAGGCCAGAAAGATATAATGCAGTAAACCATGATTTAATAGAAGGGATAAACTATGTATTTTCTGTTATTAAAAATGATGATAACATTAGAGCGGTAGTTTTAACTGGAAATGGAAAAGGATTTTGTGCTGGAGCAGATTTAACAACGATGGGAACTTTATCTGCTGAAGATTCAAGAGATTACATAATAGATAATTATAAACCGATTTTAAATAATTTTTTAAAACTAAGAAAACCAATTATAGGCGCAATCAACGGTACTGCTGCTGGCGTTGGTGCAGCTTTTGCGTTAGCATGTGATTTTAGAGTAATGAGTAAAGAAAGTGCATTATTGTATGCTTTTATTAATATTGGTTTGGGACCTGATGGAGGTGCAAGTTGGTTACTTTCAAGACAAGTAGGTTACAGTAAAGCTTTAGAGATTGCAACTGGAGGTAAAAGAGTTATGGGTGAGGAGTGTTTTAAACTAGGTTTGACCAATAAACTTGTTGAATCAGATGAAATTTTAAGTGTAGCTAAAAATTGGGCCATAGATTTATCAAAGAAACCAACAATTGGAATAGGTATAACTAAGCAAGACATGATTTTTTCTTTGAATAATGATTTATTGGACACTATTGAATATGAGGCAAAAGAACAGGTAGCAGCATTTCACAGTGAAGATTTAAAAGAAGGAGTCTCTGCTTTTTTGGAAAAAAGGAAAGCTAATTTTAAAGGAAAATAATAAAATATGGAAACACAAGTTAAAGTTGATTTAACCAATTTTAGATTAGAAACTAGAAAATGGTTGGAGAAAAATTGTCCGATGTCTATGAGAGGGCCAGTAACTGACGCAAAGCAATTATATTGGGGAGGAAGAAATGGAAAATTTACAACTGAAGATCAAAAAGTTTGGTTTGAAAGAATGCTTGAAAAAAAATGGATTGTTCCATACTGGGAAACTAGATATGGTGGCGGTGGACTTAGCTCAGTTCAAAATAATATTTTGAATCAAGAGATGTCAAGGTTGGGATGTAGAAAACCCCATATTAATTTTGGTATTTCAATGCTTGGCCCTGCGCTTTTAAAGTTCGCAAATGAGGAACAAAAAATATATTATTTAAATCAAATATGCAGAGGAGAAATTAGATGGGTTCAAGGTTATAGTGAGCCAAACGCTGGTAGTGATTTGGCTAACCTTCAGACTAAAGCAGAGGATAAAGGGGATCACTTTTTAGTAACAGGATCTAAAGTCTGGACTTCTTATGGAGACAAAGGGGATTTTATATTTTGCCTAGTTAGAACTAGTTCTGAATCGAAACATACTGGAATAAGTTTTTTACTTATAGATATGAAATCTGAAGGGGTTTCAACAAGACCTATAAAATTAATTAGTGGTAAATCTCCTTTTACAGAAACATTTTTTGATTCAGTTAAAGTTCCAAAAAAGAATTTGGTAGGTACCTTAAATGATGGTTGGACCATAGCTAAATATTTATTGACTCATGAGAGACAAATGATTGGAGGAATTGGAGAAACAGAAAAGAAAAAGACATTAGGTGAAGTAGCAATTAAATCAATTGGAATTACAGACGGTTTATTATCAAATCCTTCTATTCGATCAAAAATTGCTAATCTTGAAATGAATGAGAAGATTTTTGAGTTAACTATTCAAAGAGCTTTAGATGAACATAAGGCAGGAAATAATTCTGGTGCAGTATCATCATTTTTTAAATACTATGGAACTGAACTAGCTATGCAAAAAGAGGAATTAAGATTAGAGGTTAATGGATTTGATTCAACTGAATGGACTAGTGAAGAATCAAATAACGGAAGAGAGGCTAGATATTTCTGTCGTTCCAAAGGTCATTCTATTGAAGGAGGAACACATGAAGTTCAATTAAATATAATAGCAAAAAGAGTTCTTGGACTTCCATCAAAATAAAATTTATGTCATTAGTAATAAACGAAGAGCAAAATATGCTCAAATCCTCAGCAAAAGAATTATTGGATTTAAAATCTCCAATATCCTTAATGAGAGAATTAAGAGATGATAATTATAATCAATTTGATCCTGATTTGTGGAAAGAAATGGTTGAAATGGGATGGACAGCATTAACAGTACCAGAAGAGTATAATGGTCTGAATTTTGGTTATGTTGGACTTGGTCAAGTAATTGAAGAAATGGGAAAAAAACTTACTGTTTCCCCAATGATTTCAACTGTTTTAGTTTCTACAACTATAGTTGGTTTATCAAAAAATGAAGTTTTGAAAAGTAAACTTTTTGATGAAATAATGAGTGGAAAGAAGCTTTGCACATTAGCTCACGAAGAAAGTTCTCATCATAACCCAAACATTGATTTGTCAATTATTTCAAACAACAATGAAAAGTTTATTTTAAATGGAAAAAAGAGATTTGTAATTGATGGTACAATTTCCGATTACTTAATTGTTTCAGCCAATTCTGAGTCTAATGGAAGTTTAGAGCTTGTAATAATAGATTCTAAATCAAAAGGCATCACTTTCAATAATAAAGTTCATATGGACTCTAAAATTTATTCTGATATTTCATTTAATAATGTCGAGTTTTCAAAAGATAATTTTTTATCAACTGAAAATGATGGTAAAAAAATATTAAAGAAGGCTTTAGATATTGCTTGCGTTGGATTAGCTGCAGAAATGTTGGGTAATATTCAACAAGCTTTTGATATGACAATACAATATTTGAAGGAAAGAGAACAATTTGGAGTAAAAATTGGATCTTTTCAAGCATTACAACACAGATCGGCAATAATGTTTGGGGAAATTGAGTTGTGTAAATCAATTGTTTTAAAAGCTTTACAAGCGATTGATTCCGGAGATGAAAATTTACCTGAACTTGCTAGTTTAGCCAAATCTAAGTTGGGCTTAACATCAAAATTAGTTACAAATGAAGCTGTGCAAATGCACGGAGGAATAGGTGTTACTGATGATGCTGATATTGGTTTTTTTCTAAAAAGAGTTAGAGTATCACAAAGAATTTTTGGTGATTCAAATTATCACTTAGATAGAGTAGCAAAATTTAATAGTTATTAACTACTTATTTACCTGTTTTTGATAGGTGCTTTCAAATATTTTATCAGCATTTGATGTTTCAAATCCATCCCTTCTGTGTATAGATTTTATCTTCTTTAAGTTTTTAAATTGCGATAGAATCTTTCTTTCAGCAAATTCTACGTAGCTTCCAGAAATTAATGACTTACCTTCTTCAAAATCTGCGGATATTTTGTTAGCTACTGAACTACTTTGTAAAAGAAGACCATCTTTACTTTTTTTAATAATTCCACCAGAGTCATTCAATTTAATACCAATACTTAATAAAAAGTTATTGAACTTTTCTAGGGTATTATAATTTTCATTCAGTTCATGAACACTTATTGTATAATGATTTAAGTAATATCTATTGTATATAACCCACGATCCATATTCAGTTTCTTTCAAAAGTTCATTGTAGTCATTTAATGTAGGAAGACTCCATAGTGGATTACTTAAAAAATTTATTATTTCCCTAGCATTATCTAAGTTTATTTGATCAACAGGATCTTTTTTTACTTGATCCGTGTAACTTCTTATAATTTTTTGAGAATTTTTTGAAAGGTCATCAACTATTAATTCACTAATAAAAATTCTTGGCATGTTTTTTCCTGGGTGTGAATACCAGAAAGCATTTAATTTCTTTCCTTTAAAAAAATAATAATCTTTTTTTTTATAACCATGATGAAGGAAAATTTTTTCAAAGGATTTAATACCTAAATTTTCAACCCCCATAGTTCTAAATGCTATATGATCATTAATGATTTCAGATTGATTAGAAACAATGTTTTTCAATACCATTGCATTGGTAATTTTCTTGACATCGGGAACTCTTTCACAATAAGTTGAGAAAAGGGCTTCTAGAACAATATTGATAGTTTTTTTATTTTGAAACTTCATAATTTAAAGTTAATCTAAAAATAATTTTCCTGAATCTGTTTTTAAAAATTTATCAAATGGAATTTCCTCTTGTTTTATAAAACCTTCTTTTTTTAATAAACCTTCGTTTATCATTTCAATAACTGAAACTAAAGATGCAGCTGTAGTCCACGAAATTGATCTCCAGGTTTGCCCCATAATATTAATTGGATAAAAAGCTTTAAAATATTCACTTCTAGAAATTTTTTCTTTTTTCCATCCTTCAACTACTGCGTATACGTATACTACATCTTCTTTTACAGGTGGCTTTGCATTACTAAGTATTTTTTCTAGCTGACTTTTATCATTTTTTAATATTAGTTCATACATTAAAAATCTCATTAGTTTTCCGTGACCAGGATACCTTATGGTTTTATAATTTAGAGTATCAACTTTCCCCTCATATGTATCACACATTGTTCCTAAACCACCAGATGTTGCAAAAGCCTCAAATTCTTGTCCTTCAATGTTTATATATTCAAATCCATCTAGTGAGGGAACCATTTTTTTTACTCCATTTTGAATAACTTGCGCGTCATTAATATATTCATTAATAACTCCCTCAGGAGACC
>CACEGG010000009.1 GCA_902559035.1 uncultured Bacteroidota bacterium | reverse complement strand
ATTCCTCATTAGTTCCTTCCCCAATCGTATTAGAGACATAGTCTTCTCCAGTATCAGTAAATTTAACAACTGCAACTAATCCATAATCAGATGGTAAATAAACTGTACCTGATGAATCGACAGCTACTTGTCCGAAAGGCATGTAACCCATTGATACAGCATAGAAAATCGAAGTATTTCTTAATATTGATACTGTATTATTATTCAAGTCTAAGACTTGAACAATTGATCTTCTATACCAATCGTTATTCCATTCTCTGTGACCATTACCTATGTAAATTTTATTATTTACAGGATCAGCTGTTAAATATGAGGGGGCACTAAGTGAAGGTTCACTGGCGGAAACAGTTGTCGGTGCATTCGAATCCCAAATATCCCAATTTTTCCCATTGTTCTCAACTCCAGCAACAACAGATTTATCAAAATCTGATCCATTCCATGATAATTTATATAAAACATCTCTTTCTCTATCTGAAAAATAAATTTCAGAATTTAAAACAGTAATTCCACCCATCCATCCAAAATTATCAGAATCACCATCATATAATAATGAAATTTGATTGTCAGATGCATTATAACCATAAATATCTCTTCCTTGAGTCCAAAATACATTACCATTTGAAAGGTCAGCTGCTATTGCATCAGGAGAACAAATACCAACATCATTTGCATCTCCAGTCCCACCCATACATTGGTAATCTTTTCCTATAAAACTTGAAACAGTACCATCATAACTAACTCGTTTAATAGTATGCATATCTCTGTCGGCTATTAAGAAGGTATTGTCTAAATAATTGACCATTCCTTCAATTCTTCCAAATCTTGCCTGATCTCCGGATCCATTTCTTGATCCATATTCACCTTGAACACCTGCAATAGTTGATTTATTATAAATTGACGAAACACTATAATCAACTAAAGCTGTTGATGTTCCATCAAGAGATAATGTAACCGTTGTTGGGTCAAGTTTTTCATTAGAAAGTGTAGCAGTAATAGTTACACTTCCATTATTTTCAGAAATTTCTGTACCAGATGTCGTATATGTCACTACAGGCACTTCGTCATCACTTACCTGAACATTTAGAGAAGTTGTTTCACCTAGTTCTACATTGGAGATACTTTTTGGATTTCCATCCTCATCAACTTCTATTTCGGAAAATCTTAAAGCCAAATTCATATTAATTTGCTCTATTGGTTCTTCAATACTATCATCAAGTCCAGTTAAAGTTATTGTCGTTTTCTGTGAGCCAGCAGGAATTGTAGCAATCGTTGAGGATGTAGTATAATCGTTTCCATTTCCAATTGTAGCATCTCCATTATATTCAACAAGAACTGAAGATTCAAGTTCAGAAGATGCAACAGGACCATATTCTAAAATAAAATGTCTTTGATCATTTTCACTGTGATTGTACCATTCATTCCCATAAGTCAAAGCATAACCAGTTAAATCATTTGCATTTCCTCCACTGTTAACATGTGCCCAATTTGTGTAAGTATCTGATCCATAAATATTTGACCAAGCATCAGCTTCGGTTGGTCTACTATGTCCTATCCAAGTTCCATCATAAATCATTATTTGACCAACAAAATCATTTTCCTCTGCGTCTTCAATTACAAGCATTTGTCCTCCAAGATCTAAGGCATTTTGTTTTGCTTGAGCCCAAGTATATCTACTTCTTGAAAAATAGTATTTATGTCCATCAAATTCTCCCATAAAATCAAAGTCTGATTCAGCATTTGTTGGAAGTTCAGTATTTGTCCAGTTTGCAGCAGCACCGGCAGCATCCACTAAAACAACATCAAAACTTAAAGTTCCGGCATTTTCATCAAGAACTGTATCACTTGATTTAATTACTACTTTAGGCATTCTTTCATCACTTGTAATACTTAGTTCCAATGCATCAGAAGAAGCTAAATTCGCTCCACTAGCAGTTGGTGTAACTTTGATTGCTTCAGTAGATTCAAAAGAAGTATCGTCAATTCCAGAAATATTAAAAGAAGCCGTTTTCGCTCCAGCAGGAATACTCATGACTGGACTTAACAGTAACTTTCTTAATTTATTTTCGTCCCTATCAAAAGCATAAAGAGTTCCGCTAAATTCTACAAGTGATGTAACTTGTTTAAACTCGGCCTGATCAGCAGTTCCATCGACATAGCCATAATTTCCGTTACCAGCTATAGTACTAACTTTATATTTACCATCAGATTGCGGCTCAATTTTTCTAATTCTATTGTTTTCTCTATCGGAAACATATAAATTATCATCAGAATCTATTGCTAAATAAGAAGGTTGTCTAAACTTGGCATTAGTACCAAATCCATCGGCATAGTCCCAGTTACCATTACCAGCAATTGTTGTAACAACTCCCTCAGGTGTAACTTTCTTGATTATTTGATGAGATTCATCAGCAAAGAAAATATTGTCGTTCGAATCAATTACTATATTTTGTACTTGACCAAACCTAGCCTCAGAACCAGTTCCGTCTTGGTTACCCCAACTTCCGTTACCAACAAAATCGCTTGAAACGGCAGTAGATCCAGAAAATTCAATTTTTCTTATCCTTTGCCACTCCAAAACAAACATATTTCCTTGTGAATCAAAAGCAACATCTTGTGTCCCTTGAAATCTTGTTTCAGAACTTACATCACCATTATCACTTCCACCTTGACCACTAGGATTGGCAAACCTTGTTACATTTCCTGACGGATCTACTTTAGAGACTCTATTGTTCCATTCTTCAGTAACGTACATATTTCCGGCACCATCGAATGCCATTCCAGTTGGACCATCTAACTGAGTGTCATAATTATCAGCTCCTTTATTGTAGGTGGTAACATTACCTTGTGTGTCTATTTTTCTAATTCTTCTGTTCTCAGTATCGGCAACATAAATATTTCCAGATGAGTCAGAAATAATATTTCTAACCTGATTTGAAAATTCTGCATCCTCAGCATCACCATCCAGATAACCAGTATTACCACTACCAGCAAAAGTAGAAACTGCATTTAAATCAGAAGAATCGTAATCTTGTCCAAATATTGCAACTAAATTTCCTGAATCAGCAAACGCGAGTTTTACTTCAACTGGGTTTAATTTTGCATTAGTTAGTGTTGCTTCTAAGGTTGCTTGTCCGTCAACTTCTGAAATTGTTGAAACACCGTCTTTAACAGCTAATGTGACAGTAGTTAATTCATTATCATTTATTGTTACATTAACAGAAGTATTAGAAGTATCTGTATCAACTGTTGCTCCTGTTGCACCATCTAAACTCACAGTAAATTGTTCTATAGATTCATCAATATTATCATCAACAGCAGTTAAAACTAATGAACCGCTTGGATTACCAGCAGTAATAGTTAGTTTGCCGTCAGTTAGATTTGAAGAAAAGTCAGCACCATCTGCTCCCTCCAAAGTAGTTCCACTAGAATTTGCATCAGCAAATGAAAGATCAACCACAGTATCTGAATCAGAAATTGCAGATGAAAATTCAACTACAAAACGTCTATGTGATCTTTTTTCACTACTGTGCCATAGACCGTTAGTATGCAAGTATCCTGCTTCTCTGTTCCAATTTTCGTCTCTTTGCCAAGAATCAGTCCAGTTTTCATAATTAGATGTTACGGAATTGTTCCATACCCAATTTTCATTATCATCTAAATAATACCCAATCCAGTGATTTAGCCATATATTATTATCAGCAGAAAATTCAGGATCTTGAGCATATATTCCGTTTACAACAGTTTCTTGTTCTCCAGAGGAAGTTAGAATAGCTAATTGACCACCAAGTGCTGTTGCACGAGAATTAGCATCTTCAAAATTTAAATGTTCATTATTTTTTGAAGCATAATATTTAGAACCATTGTGTGTTCCTAAATAATAGTAATCTGCCTTATCAGATGGAGACATATCTACTTTAGAACTTGAATAAGCATCAGATAAAGAGACATTAACAGTTGTTGTTCCTGCGCCTTGCTCATCCAATACATCATCTTCAACTGAAATTCTTGCAACTGGAGCAGCAT
Organism: uncultured Bacteroidota bacterium; assembly: GCA_902559035.1. Taxonomy (GTDB): domain Bacteria; phylum Bacteroidota; class Bacteroidia; order Flavobacteriales; family Flavobacteriaceae; genus MAG-121220-bin8. The sequence continues at coordinate 51,898 of CACEGG010000009.1, read as the reverse complement.
CTTGACTGGTAACCGTTGTCGCTATATCTGCAATACTTGAATTTACAAGATTTGTATAACTAGAAATAGAAACAGTTGCCGTTTCGTCAGATTCAAATTTGAAATCATCTATTCCTTTCAATGTTAATGTACCTGAAGTACTTCCCGCAGGTATTTTAATTGAGGGTAGTAATTCAATTTGTCTTATTCTATGATTATCAGTATCAGCTATATAAATAGTTGATGTAGTTGCTAAAACTCCCTCAGGACGTTTAAATTGAGAACTTAATAAGGTACTGTCTAAATGACCATAGGTACCAGTCCCAGCAACAGTAGAAACAGATCCTTCACTTATATCAATTTTTCTAATTCTATTACCATCAGATTCAGCGATATAAATATCTCCACTTGCATCAGCAGACATCCCAAAAGGTTGCTGAAATCTTGCATTAAGTAAAGATCCATCTTGATCACCATATCCATCGCCAGCAAATGTACTTACTACACCAGAAGCGGTGATTTTTCTAATTTTATGATTGTGTCTATCAGCTACATATATAATGTCATTTGCATCAATTACAATACCTCCTGGGTTTCTAAATTCTGCCTCATTTCCTGGACCATCAATTTCTCCCCAATTACCAGTTCCAGCAAAAGTTGTACTTCTTGCATCACCTGATCCTGGATCAAAAGTAATTTTCTTAATTTTTCCACCGTCTCTACTATCTGTAACAAAAAGGTTTCCAGATGAATCAAAGGCCATTCCATAGATGTTACTGAACTGTGCCTGTGTTTTATCTCCATCAGTATCACCCCATCCAGATCCGTTGTAATCTCCTATCACTCTAGTTACATTTCCAGACGTATTAATTTTAGAAATTCTATGTCTTCCATCCTCAAACACGAATAATTCACCAGCTGAATTGAACACAAGAGTTCTAGGTCTAGCAAAACCTACATCAGTTCTAAACCCTTCTTCTCTATCGTGAGCCCAATTACCGTTTCCAGCAAATGTTGTAACAACACCTGCTGTTGTTACTTTTCTAATTACATTATTATCACCGTCGGCAACATATAAATTTCCACTACTGTCGGAAACAATTGAACCTGGTGCGCTGAAAGAAGCTGAGTCTCCAGTTCCATCAGAATAATTTGAAGTACCTGAACCAGCCAATGTTGACACATTATTTAGTTCTGTAATTTCAAAGTCAGTACCAAAAGTTGCTGTATCAGAGCCTCCTTGATTTATAGTGACGCCTAATGAACTAGCAAATGTTTTTGCATTTGGAATTGTTGCAGTAATAACTAATTCGCCTGCTTCTTCGGCAAATGTTGGATCTGAAATTGCAGCTATAGTTGCTGTTTCAGGGTCATTATCATCAATTTTTACGGTTGTACTACTTTTTGATCCTGCTGTTCCATTGGTAACATCAGTAATTGCGTAAGTTACACTATCTGAACCTTCGGGATCTGTATCTGATTTTGCAGAAATAGTTAGAGTAGCTTTTGATGATCCAGCTGCAATAGTAATTGGAGCTACTGTTGGAAGTGTGAATTCTCCTGTTTCAGATTCGGTTGCAGTATAAGTAATAACAGTTGGTAATGAGGATACTGTCCCACTAAATTCAATAACATAAAGTTGAGTATTATTATTAGGTAAATCATTCCATCTGCCATTACTCATAAGTTCCGTATAATCCTCTCCTCCAGAATTGTTAGGTTCACCATTTTGCCAATTTTCATAAGTTGAATCACTTCCGTTAGCCCATTCAAAAATTCCTTCACTTGATTCATCAGTATATCCAATCCATACACTATTCCACTCGTAACCAGCATCTTTCATTCTAGCTCTAATCCAATCATTTTCTGTTTGATCATTAACTGCAACAAGATAGCCTCCAAGTCCAGTAGCTACATCTCTAGCTTCAGTCCATGTTTCATAATTGTATGACATATAGTATTTATGAGTTCCAATTGCTCCTAAATAGGCATATTCCCCTTTAGATCCCTCACTCATATCTTGTCTAGCTCCAGATTCTGATGCATCGCCTAGCTGAAAAGTTAAAATTGTTGATCCTCCTTCCTCTGCAATATTTGAAGTTGCAGAGACTAAAGTAACCTCAGGTGCAGAATCGTATCCTGCCAAAGTATTATCACTGCCATCAATAGTTAGTGCTAGAACAGGATCAGAATTAAAGTTTATATTTTCTGCACTAGCAACAACAACACTAATTGTTTCATCATTTTCAAACGACCCGTCATCATTAATTGATAAAGTAAATGTACCTGTTTGTTGACCTGCGGGAATTCTAAGTTTATTTACAAAGTCTATTTTTCTAAGTGAACCAGTAGAATTTCTTTCAACAAAGACTAAATCTCCTGCTAAATTTAATATAATATCCATTGGACGCTCAATTTTAGCATCTTTTAAAACACCATCTACAGTTCCAGAATCATTTTCGCTACTAATAATTTTAGTAAATTCCCCTTCACTTGAATACTTATAAATGTAATGTCTATCCTCAGAAGCAAAATAAACATTATCAGAAGAGTCTATAAAAAGATCACCTGAACTCCAGTCATTTTCGAGTAAGGTAGTTACTGAATTTCCATCAATATCTATTTTTCTAAGTTTTCCGTATTGTCTTACAATTAAATCTCCACTTGAGTCCATTGCAAGTCCTTGAGGGCCTTCAAATCTTGAAGAAGATAAACTTCCATCTTGATAACCCCAATCTCTATTACCAGCTATTGTTGAGACAGCATCATTAGCCATATCAATTGCTCTGATCGCATTTTCATCAATAACATACAGCGTATTACCATCATTAGAAAGTGTAATATCTCGAATTGATCTAAACTTAGCTTCTGCTAAAGTTCCATTCACAAAATTTTCAGTCCAATCTCCACTACCAGTTATGTAATAAATTAAACTATTTCCTAAATCTATTTTTCTGATAACTCTTTCGTCATATAGATAAATAACATCAGCCGAACCACTTGCCGATCTAGCACTTGCTTTATGGACAACCATTTTACCAATATTTCTAAACTTGGCTTGAGAAATTGGTTGAGCATCTCCGGAGTGATTACCCCAATTTCCATCACCAGCTATTAAAGTTTTTGTTCCATTTGCAGCAACTTTATAAACTCTTCTTTCTTCCGCAACGTAATAATCACCACTTGTAGCTTGTACAACACCTTCTGGACTATTAAATCCAGAGGCAATACCCTCTAAATAACCATCGTCATCAGTAGAATAATCTTCATCAACTGTTGCTGTACCTCCTAGAGTTAAAGTTATTGCAGTATCAAAAGGCTTAACATTATTTAATGTTGCAGTCATTACTATATCACCATCAGCTTCTGCAAAAGTGGTTTTAGTCGTTGAAAAAGCAACAGATGTTTTTTCATTATCTACAAGATTTACAGTCAATGAATTTTGACTTCTCTTTATTCTTGCACTTCCAGCAGTTACATTTCCAGCCTCTAAAATAATAGATTCAGAAGCTTCATCAACAGTATCAGCAACTTCAGTAACTGTTAAAGTTCCTGAGGATGCACCACTAGAAATTGTAATTGTACTTGCACTTAAGGTATAATCGTCTGTTACTGTAGCTGTACTTGATCCAGCAGCAGCCACTTCAAATGTAATATCACTTGAAGCTGTAACATTATTATCAAATTCAATTAAAATTCTTCCACCTTGGTTTACATCATGATTTTGCCAACCATTAGAATTGTGTTTCACAACAGGTTTAGTTATAAAACCTGAAGAGTCTTCACTGGCATCATATGAATTCCAATTTACATATTCGCCAGAAAAAGAATGTCCGTTTATCCACTTCCAAGTTTTGTCAGTATAATCATGATTTAATCCAAGCCATATGTCATTTTTACTTATACTTTGAGCATCTAACAAATTTCTTACAGCTGTTTGTTCAGCTTCACTTTCAATAGTCCAAAGGTATCCACCTTGAGCAGCTGCCATAGTTTTTGCATCACTATTAGTTTTCCAATCGTTACTAGTAGTTTTATAATAGTATTTATGACCAGCATATTCACCAATGTATTTATAACCAAGTGAATTTGTTGCTCCTACTGCAACTGGATCAGCATTCATATCTCTTCTATTTGAGTAAAAAGAGTTACTTACAAGTATAGCATTAACAGTTAAAGTCCCTCCTCCAGCATCTGTTTCAGTTAATGAGGTAGTGTTTGATGTAAGAATAATTTGAGGTATGGATTCATCAATACCTGCAATGGTAAAAGTTAAAGTTTTGTTTGCACTATCGACTGTTCCATCATTAGCTTTAACTACAAATGTATCAGTTGTGGAAGACCCTGTTAAATCAGCTGTTGAGTCATTGTAATAAGTATAACTTCCACTTCCATTATCTTCTAATGTTCCTTGAGATGGATTTGTAATAATAGTATACGTTAAGCTACTTCCCTCAGCATCTGTACCAGGAACAGAGAACGTAAGCTCATCGTATTGATCAACATTTAAAGTAGCATCAGCAATAACAGGAGCATCGTTAACTGGGTTCAATGTCACAGTAATTGTTCCTGCAGCACTAGCCAATCCTTCGCTATCAGTAGCTGTAAAGGTAAATGTATCTGTAGTTGTTTCAGAACCATCGTGATTGTATGAAACTTCACCTGTTCCAGCGTTGACTGATGCAGTACCATTAGTTGGTGTTGAGATCGCATAAGTCATTGTTTGTCCTTCAGGTTCTGTAGAGCTAGCTCCTAAATTAAAAGTAGTTGAAGCATCTTCATTAATAGTAAATGCAACTGCAGAAACTATTGGAGCAGAATTTACTGGATTAAGAGTAATCGAAACTGTACCAGCGGCACTTTGTACTGTTCCATCATAAGCAGCAAAAGTAAAAGAATCTGAAGTTGTTTCGGATCCATTGTGAGTATAAGTTGTAACTCCGTTAGCAACTGTTATTGATCCATTTGTTGGATCAGAAAGTTTAACAAAATCTAAATCATTAGCTGCTGTTTCAGCATCTGTTCCAGCATAATCAATGACAATACTTCCAGCTTCATTTAAAGTATAGCTTAAATTGGTTGCAACTGGAATATCGTTGACTGCAGTAACAGTGATTGCTCCAGCTAAATTTTCTACTGTAAACTCACCATCTGAAACGCTATAGGTAAAAGTGTCTGATGTAGTTTCTCCACCATTATGAATGTAAGTATAGGTTCCATCTCCGTTATCAGATAAAACTCCATTTGTAACATCAGTTGTTATTACGAATGTTATTCCAGTTAATTGAGTATCAGTATCCGCATAAGTTGGTGTAAAAATATTACTTGCACCTTCATTTAAAGTAAATGCTGTTCCACTTGAAGTTGGGGTATCATTTACATTAGTATTGTTTATAACAACAAAAGTAGATTTACTTTCGTCGTCATTGGCATTTTTTAAATTGTATGTAAAAGAATCTTTTCTGTTTTCAGTTCCATCATGCTCATAAGTAAAACTTCCATCTGCGTTTAATGTTAAAGTTCCATATGTAGGATTTGCAACAACTGTTGCAGAAAGAGTTAATCCATTTGGATCTACATCATTTGTTACAACACCATTGGTTGCATCTACTGTTAATGTTGCCCCCTCTGCATTAGTATATGAATTTGGTACCGGAATTATAGATGCGACTTCTAAAGTCACTGTAACTTCAGAACTAGTAGCCGAGCCATCTGAAACGGTGTAAGAAAAAGAATCTGAATTGAATGTAGAATTAGTTCCATCTGTTATGTAAGAGAAAGAACCATCTTGATTTAAAGTTAATTGACCGTATTGAGGGGGTGTACTACCTTGGGATACAGAAAATAACGTGGAAGCAGAATCTGAATCTGTATCATTTCTTAAAACTCCAATTTCAGCAGCCATTTGAGTTGTTGAATTTCTAGTTATATAATAAGTATCAGCAACACCAGTTGGTGCATCGTTGGTTGGATTTATTGTAACTGTGATCATTCCTGTACTACTTAAAGTTCCATCACTAACACTATAAGAAAAAGTATCTGAGGTTGTTTCAGATCCATCATGAGTATAAATAAAATCTCCACCAGAAACTACAGCTGTACCAAAGCTCCCTTGACTTGATACATTAATAGTTAATGAGGATCCTTCAGCATCAGAAGCACCAAAAGAAACAGATTGACTGGATGTTCCTTCATCTAAAGTTACTGTTCCATCTGGGCTAAGTGGTGTATCGTTAACTGCATTTACAGTAATTGTTACAGTTGCATTGGCACTGTAAACATTAGCAGTGGATTCTTTTGCTCTAACAACAAAAGAATCTGAAGTTGTTTCGGAGCCGCTGTGAGTATAGTAACCTAGACCTGTTGATGAGTCTAAAGTAAAAGTTCCATTTGATGGAGCTGATACAATCTCGTAAACTAAAATTGCACTTTCAGCATCTGTTCCTGAAACACTTATTTCTGCAGAAGCGCCTTCATCCAATGTCTTAGAAATGTCAGCTATAACGGGTGCATCATTAACTGGATTAATAGTAATAGTTACTGTGGCTATATTACTAGTTAGTTGTGATGAAGAATCATCAGTAATACGAAAAGTAAATGAATCAGAAGCACCTTCACCACCAGAATGGACGTAGGTAAAAGAACCATTCGAGTTAATAGTCACTGTTCCTCTATTTGGGGTTCCGACGACAGCAAAAGATAAAGCGTCCCCATCAGAATCGGAGCCTGTTAAGTTACCAGTTGAAGAATCACCTTCATTGATGGTAATAGATTGGTCGTTAGCAACAGGGGCTTCCTGAGCGAATACGAACATGGTAAAAGTTAAAAAAATAAGGGAGATTAAATTTTTCATAGTTAAATTTATTTCGATAAAAAGTAAAATAAGTCTAGTTAGAATAGACATAAATATTTATTGTTTTTTGGTTATTACAGATAGAAAAAGGGTATAAAATACCCTATCAATCCAAATATTAATTTAAAAAAATATTTAAATAAATAAAAAAAAAGAGTGCAGAATTTTTGAATTTTAACACAATAACATACAGTTAAGTATCTTAATTAATAATAAAAATAGTTCGGAGAATATGATTAAAAAATAGTAAAATTATAAGAAAATAAAAAAATTAACGATTCCACATATCTTGTTCAAAATCCAAAATTTCTTTTTTAATTCTTTCAGACTCTAATATAGATTCAAGGCCAAGATTTTTATAATCTTTTATGGCTCTGTCACCATATACATTATCTTCCTTGTAAATAAATGAACTAAACCTTCTAGAAACTAATAATTGGTCAAATGAAATTCTATTAGCATTGTTCTTGTCATTGAAAACTTGTTCTTTATGTAAGATTTTTCTAACACTTGGGTACCATATCCAGAACAGATCCGTATTATTTTTTCCATCATCATCCTTTAAATTTTTACCCACTGGCATTAAACCTAGAAGCCTGTACTTCATCTCACCTTGTCTTTTATCAAAGTACCACATTCCCTTTATCCTGTATGCAGAAATGTCAATTGACTTTAATTCTTCGGCAGGAGTTTGAACTCCGTTTATCATTTCTGTAAACGAGACAACCTCAAGAACATCCTCAAAGTTCATTTTATCTTTAAAATTATCATTTCTATCAAAGTAAATTTCAGTGATATTTTTGTTTAAAATATTTTCCTTTAAGACTCGCCAGAGTGATTTTCTGTTTTTTTCGTAAGTTTCGTCGTTGATAGGAAAAAGTAAAGGGAAATTTATTTTTTCGTTTAAATCAATTTTTTCATAAACAATTTTAGACCAAAGAATGTCTCTTTCATCAATGTAATCGAATTCTAAAAACGAATCATTGTCAGTTTGTTTTTGATCAAAATTTTGAATACCAATCTCTGCTGGACTAGATGCATTCAAAATATTTGACTGTGAGTATGAACCCAAAGCAAAAAGTAAACAAAAAGTTAATATTACGTTATTTTTCATTCAAGTATTACTATAAAATCATTAACAATATAGTTAGGATTTACGAAATCTCCATCTTTTGCACTGGCTTTGATGTTAGAAATTCTAACAACAGTTCCTCTTCCTTGACTATTTATGTCTGCTACAGCTTTTGGATTATTCCTTGCTGAGTTACCTTTCACAGTTTTTGAAGGCGAGTTACCTACTTTAATGTCAAATGAAGTTACTTCAATTATAAAATCATATAAAAAGTCTTTTGGTTTATTACCTGTAATCATTCCGTTAGATAAATATCTTTTTGGGATATTCTCTGTTGGTTTGTAGTAATTATCATTTACTTTAATTGAACCAAGACCAGGTGGTGGCTCAAGAATTCTAAACTCTCCTCCATCAAATTGTTTTCTTTTTCCATTTAGAACACCCGAAACGCTAACCTTCATTGTTTTTTTTGAAAAATCACTTGTTGGAACTGCTCCCCATCCCCCGTTACTAAGTTTTATAAATTCTCCATTATTGCTTGAAGGTCTTATAGAACTTTCAGCAACTCCAGGTATAGAAATTGAAGAAGGATTTCTAAGTCCTCTGTAAAAAACTTTCATATTATCGGCAGAAACTACTGCAGAATTTGGTTCTTTGATTACAACTATACTTTGATTTACAGGAATTGAAACTAACTCCTGAGTATCAGCATTTCTTTTAGTTATAGTACCTGTTAAATCATATGTTCCAGGCGAGGTTATTTTTTTGTTTAAAACAACCTTTCCACTTTCAATTTTAAACTCAGATGATCTCAGCGGTTTTCCATTAAAAAATAACTCAACCTTATCAGGTCTAAAACCTTCGTCTTTTTTACCCATCACTACCGCAGCATCAATGACGTCAGTTGTGTAGTAAACAGGTTTTGTAGTTTCTAAAAGAGTTTGAAACGTATTAAAATTTAAACCTTTATTTTGAACAGCATTTAGAATTTGTGTCAAAACTTTATTTTCAATGTACCTTATGTCAGATTGAATTTTAGTCAATTTTGAAATCGAGGCAATCATTGGGAAACCTTCAAAGTTATAATTCAAAAAAGATAATTCTGTTCCTTCACTTGTTACAATTTTTTCTGAGTATTTAAATCTATTTGAAAGATCATCCTTAATTGAATTAAAATCAAAATTAATTTTAGTTTCTTTTTCTGAGGAGTTTTCTTTTTGAGTAATTTGATCAAGTATATTATTTATTGACAATGGATAATTAATAAATTTTTCAAGAAATAAATCTCCATTTTCAGTGTATAAGTCTCCATTGAAAAGATACTCGTCCAGAATTTGTGACTTATCCATAATCTGATAATCAGTCATAGTAATTATTGAATCCCTATTTGATTTAACAGAAACTTCTTTTAAATATTTGTTTTCATCAGAGTTGATCAAGGAGTCTTTTACAACTTGTATAAAATTGTAAAAATCATCAGAAACAGTTCTCATGTCACCAACCATTTCAGCTGCAATTTTATAATCCAACTTATCAGAATTTGAATTAATCTGATCGTAATTGATTTTTGATGATGATTCTAACTCAACTATGGAAGATTCTAAATCATCATTTAAAATACCTAAGGTTGCTAATACCTCTTTACTTATATTCAATGCAAGCATTGCTATAAACACAAGGTACATCATGTTTATCATCTTCTGTCTAGTATCCGATTTTCCTGCCATAAACTATTTATTCATTCCTTCAAGCATTGAAGAATACTTAGCGTTCAATTCATTAATTGTGGATTTCATTTTATTTAGTTCTTCACCGAGGCCCTCTGGAATGTTCATTGAAGATGTAGATGAGTTCACTTCACTTAATGTTTTGTTTAATGAATCATACAACTCGTTTATGTTAGTAAGCTTAGCTGCAGCAGAAGATAAATTATCATTATAACTATTTAAATTTTCATTTATATCCTTTGGAACATTGAAAGATTCCGTTGCCGCAGTAGCTGCAGTAAGATTTTTATTTAAAGAACTTAACCCTGAAACTGTTTGATCTACTGCTTGTTGCAAAGATTGTGTTTCGGCTTCAATTGTTTGTAAGCCTTTGTCTTCGATGGATGAATCACCTACCATATAGCCCTGTATTCCAGAAATTGCAAAAATCACAGCCTCAACAATAAGACCTATTGTAAGCATTGTATTTCCAGTAACATAGCCAGGTATTAAATCTGCGTGAGTAATTTTTAATAACGCACCTATAATAACAATAGAAGCACCCAATCCGAACATTAATTCGATGATATTATCTGGTAAAAATTTCTTTTTTTTATTTGCCATAATTTTAATTATAATCTTGTTAACATAAATTTTAGACCCTTTTAAAAATAAATGGTTTAAAATATTTTATTTTGATTTTCATTGATTCCTATATCTTCTCCAAGATAATCCTGAACTGTTCTAAAACCAATATATGATCGTTTTTCATCTTTGTATTCATAGTCTCTAGTACTAACTCTTAAAAAATAAGCTACATCTTTCCAAGAACCTCCTCTGGTTACTTTTCTTAAATTAGTTGAATCTGAAATATTGGGATTTAAACCAGAATCAAAATTATATGATCCTTTATCATAAGAAGATTCTGTCCACTCAGCTACATTACCAGCCATGTTGTATAGTCCATAATCGTTCGGCCAGTATGATTTAGCTTCAACAGTATATAGAGCATTATCAGCAGCATAGTCCCCTCTATTTGGCTTAAAGTTTGCCAAAAAACAACCTTCAGAGTCTGTTGTATATGGACCTCCCCATGGGTAAGTTCCTGACTCAATTCCTCCTCTTGCAGCGTACTCCCACTCTGCCTCACTTGGTAGCCTAAAAGAAGCTACACGTTGACCGTTTTTAGATTTTAATTTCTGATATCTATTTTTATACATTGTTCTCCAATGAGCAAAAGCTTTTGCTTGCTCCCATGAAACACCAACAACTGGATAGTCTGAATATGCATCATGCCAAAAATAATCGTTGTGCATGGGTTCATTGTAACTATATGAAAAATCTTTAATCCATGCAGTTGTATCGGGATATATTTCTATTGATTTTTCTTTAAAAAAATCTTTTCGCGATTCACTATTAGACTTAATTGCAGCCTCAGCATCAAAAGTGGTGTAACTGTAAATAATTTGTTTAGTATCAAATATTCTTTCTGAGTTAAAAGACTCTTCTTTGGGTAAATAAAATCCAGTTCCTTCAATAACCCCTTCCATTACTTCAGCATATGCCAAATCAGGGTACTCTTCTCTTTCCCAAATAATATCAATATCAAAGTTCAGATTAAATGTTTTCTTGTCATAAGGATTAATTCCAAATGAATTTTGTTCTCGGTAAAGCTCATATCCCGTTTTTTCTTCATCGCTTACCTCACTTATTGGTTGATATATTGGAAAAAAAGAATTTATACTATTGTCCTTATCTAATTCTTCTTGAGTTGGTGATTCACCAATTTCCTCCATTGCTCTTACAGCTAAAGCCTGTCTGACTATTGAATCCTTAACCCAATTTACAAATTGTCTGTACTCTCCATTGGTGATTTCAGTTTCGTCCATATAAAAAGCCTTGACAGATACTGTACTTATTGGCGCATTTTGAAGACCAACAATATCTTCATCTGACATTCCCATTAAAAAAGAACCGCTTGGAACAAGTACCATTCCAGAGGGTTTATCAGGGAAGAACTTCTTACCTTGAATACCAACTAATTCACCTCTATCTGATTTTGAACAACTTGAAAATATGAAGAGTATTATTAGAAAATAAAGAACTTTTTTCACGGTTAGATTAATATTTAAGGTCATAAATTTAACAATATTATTTAAACGATCTTCAAATTTCATACCATTTTATATAAAATCTCTTATTCAAGAAAATTATTATTAAAATCAATAAAGCTCTTAATCGTGGTTGTAGATCCTTACTAATATTAACTATTTTTTAGTACTTTTTTTCCCTTTTTTTGAAAAATACGATTTGACGTTTTCTAAAGTCAATTTATCTGTCTTAGTTTCTTTAGGTAATTCAACTTTAACTTTGCCCTTAATCAAATTAAATCGACCCCATCTTGCTTTTTCTAACCTTATTCCCTCTTCATCCCAAGATTTAATTAACTTTTCAGCTTCCTTTTTCTTTTTAAATTCAATTAACTCTTCACAATCTTTTTGAGTCAAATTATCAAAATCATAAGATTTATTTACATTAATAAACAATCCATTCCATTTTATAAAAGGACCAAATCTTCCTTTACCCTTACTAACATCTTGACCTTCATATTTTGCAATCGGAGCATCAATTTTTCTTTTCTCCTCAATAAGTTCAATTGCTTGTTCTAAAGAAACTTCTAATGGACTAATACCTTTAGGAAGTGAAACAAACTTATTATCATGTTTAATGTAAGGACCAAATCTTCCAGCATTAGATTCAACTCTAGAGTTCTCATAATCACCCAAATAGCATGGTAATTTAAATAACTCTAAAGTTTGCTCTAAAGTAATTTGGTTTATTTTTTGATCGGGAAGTAAACCAGCAAAAATTGGTTTTTCTTCTTCATCTACAGTTCCAATTTGAGCCATTGGACCAAATTTTCCTAACCTAACACTAACTTTTCTTCCGCTTTTTGGATCAACTCCCAAAACTCTCTCACCAGTTTCTCTTGTTGCGTTTTCTTTGACATCCACAACAGTGTTATGAAATGGTTTGTAAAAATCTTTTAAAATATTTGTCCATTCAATATCACCACTAGCAATCTTATCAAAATCCTGTTCTACGCTGGCTGTAAAGTTGTAATTCAATATGTTTTTAAAATTATTTACAAGAAATTCTGTTACAATAATGCCTACTTCAGTAGGTACTAATTTTCCTTTGTCCGAACCTGTGTTCTCTTTTAATAAATTTGTTTTTATTTCATCACTATCTAAGATTATTTGGCGATAGTTTCTTTCAAATCCTTCATAAGTTCCTCTTGCAACATATTTTCTGTTTTGTATTGTTGTTATTGTAGGAGCATATGTTGATGGTCTTCCAATTCCAAGTTCTTCCATTTTTTTTACAAGAGTTGCTTCTGAATATCTGTACGGAGGGCGACTAAATTTCTCAGTAGCTATCATGTTAATATTGTTAACCTTATCACCCTTTGAAAGATTAGGTAATAAGCCTTCAGAGTCTTCATTTTCATTATCATCTATTCCTTCAATATAAACCTTTAAAAAACCATCAAATTTTATAACTTCTCCTTTACATGTAAATTGATTATCGAATTGATCAGAGGAAATTTTTAAAATAGTTCTCTCAAGCAGAGCATCACTCATCTGAGAAGAAATAGTCCTGAGCCAAATTAAATTATATAGTTTAATTTGATCAGATTCCATATTAACAGACTTGTTTTCAAAATTTGTTGGTCTTATAGCTTCGTGAGCTTCTTGAGCTCCTTTATTTTTATTAGAAAATCTTTTTGTTTTATGATAATTGTTACCATACATTTTTGAAATAACTTTTCCAGCAGCGTTTAATGCGTCTTGTGAAAGATTAACGCTATCTGTTCTCATGTAAGTAATATGTCCAGATTCATAAAGACGCTGAGCAGCAGACATAGTTCGACTAACCGAAAAGCCTAATTTTCTAGATGCCTCTTGTTGCAATGTTGAAGTAGTGAATGGAGCAGATGATGTTTTTTTGAATGGTTTTTTTTCTACAGAGCTAATAGAAAATTTTGAAGTCAAACTTTTTTCTAAAATTTCTTTTGCTTTATTCTCACTTTCAAAAACTCCACTTAATTGAGCGCTCAAGTTATTATTATCAGAATCAGAAAATTTAGCAGATATTTTAAAAGAAGATTTAGGAGTAAAATTATTAATCTCATTTTCTTTATCAACCAATAAACGAACTGCTACAGATTGTACCCTTCCAGCAGACAAACCTCCTTTAACTTTTCTCCACAAAATTGGTGAAATCTCAAAGCCAACAAGTCGGTCTATTATTCTTCTGGCCTGCTGAGCATTTACTAAATTATAATTAATTTCTCTTGGATTTTCAATTGCATTGAGAATTGCTTTTTTAGTAATTTCTCGAAATACAATTCTCTTAGTTTTTGATTTATCTAGTTTTAAAGACTCAAATAAATGCCATGCAATAGCCTCTCCTTCTCTATCCTCATCACTAGCTAACCAAACTGTTTCAGCAGATAATGCTTGTTTTTTTAATTGCTTGACTATATCTTTTTTATCAGAGGATATTATATATTTTGGCTTAAAATTATTGTCAAAATCAATACCTATTTCTTTTTTAGGGAGATCAGAAATATGTCCATAACTAGACGACACTTTGAACTCAGAACCTAAATATTTTTCAATAGTTTTAGCCTTGGCTGGAGATTCAACAATAACTAAGTTTTTTGACATTAAAGTGGATTTTAAAGATCACAAAAGTATATTTTTTTTTTATTATCAATTTTTTTAATCACAAATAACTTCAATTTATAAACAATATTATTACTGCCATATTGTCATATATTGTTATATTTGCAGATATTTATTGATTATGAGCGTAAAGCTGCAAACTAAAAGAATTAAAGCTAAAAAGGATTTGAAAACATCTTCAAAAAAATTTTATATTGAAAGTTATGGTTGTCAAATGAACTTTGCAGACAGTGAAGTTGTTGCTTCAATTATTTCCAAGGAGGGTTATGATTCAACTAGAAATTTAAATGATGCAGATTTAATTTTACTTAACACATGTTCTATTAGAGAAAAAGCTGAAACAACTGTTAGAAAAAGGCTAGAAAGCTTTAATAAACTCAAAAGAAGCAATAAACATTTAAAGGTTGGAGTTTTAGGATGTATGGCCGAAAGATTAAAAAGTAAATTTTTAGAAGAGGAAAAAATAGTTGATTTAGTTGTGGGTCCAGACGCTTACAAAGATATTCCAAATCTTCTTGAAGAAATAAATGAAGGAAGAAATGCCGTCAATGTTATTCTTTCAAAAGAAGAAACTTATGGAGATATTAATCCTGTAAGACTTTCTTCAAATGGTGTTACTGCATTTGTTTCAATAACCAGAGGGTGCGACAATATGTGTACTTTTTGCGTGGTTCCCTTTACTAGAGGAAGAGAAAGAAGTAGAGATCCTAAAAGTATCCTTGAAGAAATTCAAAATCTCAAGGATTCTAATTATAAAGAAATCACCCTTTTAGGTCAAAATGTTGACAGTTATTTATGGTACGGTGGAGGATTAAAAAAAGATTTTAAAAAAGCTAGTTCTCTTCAGAAAAAAACATCAATTGATTTTGCAAAACTTCTAAAGTTAGTTGGGGAAGCATTTCCTGAAATTAGAATAAGATTTTCAACTTCAAACCCACAGGACATGAACCTTGATGTGATTAAAACAATGGCATCTTATGCAAACATCTGTAATTACATTCACTTACCTGTTCAGTCTGGGAGCAATTCTGTATTGAAAGAAATGAATAGACAGCATACAAGAAAAGAATATCTTGAGTTGATCAAACAAATAAAAAATTTAATTCCTAATTGCGGAATTTCACACGATATGATTACAGGCTTTCCAAATGAAACAGATGAGGATCATAATCAAACGTTAAGTTTAATGAAAGAGGTGAAATATGATTTTGGATATATGTTTAAATATTCTGAAAGACCTGGAACTTTTGCTGCCAAAAAATTTGAAGATAATGTGGATGAGGAGGTTAAAAAAGTAAGATTACAAGAAATTATTGATCTTCAACAATCACACAGTAAATTCAGAACCAAACAATATATTGGCAAGACGGTTGAAGTGTTAATTGAAAAAGAGTCTAAAAAATCGAACTCACATTGGGCTGGAAGAAACGAACAAAATACTGTTGTTGTTTTTCCAAAAAAATCTCATAAAATTGGAGATTTTGTAAATGTTAAAATTAATGATTGCACTTCTGCTACATTAATTGGAGAAAGTATAGATTAAAGTTTAAAATTATGGATGCATCTACTCAAAATATTAAGCAAAGATTTGGAATAATTGGAAACGATCCAGTTTTAAACAGATCTATTGAAAAAGCAATGAGAGTATCTCCAACGGATATTTCCGTTTTAGTAACTGGTGAAAGTGGAGTTGGAAAAGAAAGTTTTCCGAAAATTATTCATCAATTATCTCACAGAAAACACAATAAATATATTGCTGTCAACTGTGGTGCTATTCCTGAGGGTACTATTGATTCTGAACTTTTTGGTCACGAAAAAGGAGCCTTTACTGGTGCTAATAGTGCAAGAAAAGGATATTTTGAAGTGGCAGATGGTGGAACAATTTTCCTTGACGAAGTTGGGGAACTCCCACTAACAACTCAGGTCAGGTTATTGAGAGTTTTGGAAAATGGAGAATTTATCAAAGTTGGTGCCTCTGAAGTTCAAAAAACAAATGTTAGGATTGTAGCTGCCACTAATTTGGATATGGAAAAAGCAATTCAAAAAGGAAAATTTAGAGAAGATTTATTTTACAGATTAAGTACTGTTGAAATAAAAATTCCACCTTTAAGAAACAGAAAAGAGGATATTCATTTATTATTCAGAAAATTTGCCAGTGATTTTGCAAAAAAATATAATATGCCAACAATAAGATTAGATGAAAATGCTCAAAACTTATTAAACGCATATCGTTGGAATGGTAATATTCGTCAACTTAGAAATGTTGCTGAACAACTTTCTGTTTTAGAAGAAAAAAGAGAAGTTTCTAGTCAGCTTTTAAAATACTATTTACCTGATTTTAATTCAAGTTTACCAGCATTGATTAATAAATCAAATTCTTCAAATGATTTTTCTAATGAAAGAGAAATACTTTATAAAATCTTATTTGATATGAAAAAAGATTTAAATGATTTAAAAAAAATTACGGATCATTTAAAATCTGAAGATCATAAATCTAATTTTAAAGAAAACGAAATTAATACCTTCGAGAATTTACAATCATCCATTGACAGCCAAAAATCAGCAGAAATAATAGATTTCAATGAAAAAGATCCTACATTTAATTCAAATATTGATAAATATCACTTTGCTGAAGAAATAAAGGAAGAAGAAACACTTTCAATACATGACAAAGAATTGGAATTAATCAAAAAAGCATTAGAAAGAAATAATGGCAAACGTAAAGCTGCAGCAATTGAATTAGGAATTTCTGAAAGGACTTTATATAGAAAAATAAAACAACATGACATTGAACTATAAATTTATTTATTTATTGCTTTTTGTTTTTATAATAAAAAGTTGTGGAAACTATTCGTTTACTGGTGCCTCCATCGCTGAAGGAACTGAAAGCTTTCAAGTCAATTTTTTTGAAAATGAAGCTGGAAATTCTATGGGATCAATTTTTGAGCCAGGTCTTGATCGTGATTTTACTATAGCTTTACAAGATATTTTACAAAATCAAACAAATTTACAACTGGTTGGTTCCGACGGTGATTTGATATATGAGGGTGAAATCACAGAATACAGAGTTAGTCCCATGACAGCAACATCAAATTTACAAGCTTCACAAAACAGATTAACTGTTGGAATTAACGTGAGGTTTACTAATTTAAAAAAGGAAGATGACAATTTTGAAAGAAGGTTTACATTTTATTACGACTATCCTGCTGAAGTACAACTGTTAAATGTAAAATCAGAAGCTCACGATATAATTTTTGAAAGAATAACACAAGATATTTTTAATGCATCACTAGCAAAATGGTAGAAATTAGTAAAGAAACATTTAACGAACTGGTTCAAAATCCAAATAAAATTACTCTTGACCAGAGCATTGCATTAAAAAACATAGTCAAAAAATATCCTTTTTTTCAAGTTGCCAGAGTTATTGAATTAATTGGATTAAAAAAATTTAATAATATTCGTTATAAAAATGCTCTTAAAAAGACTTCTATTTATTCAACAAGTAGAGTTAATTTATTTGAGATTATGGAGGAAGAAAAAATAAAATCTACTAATACTCAAATTCTGTCCTCAGAATTAACTAAGAATTCATTTATAAAGTGGTTAAAAGCTTCTAAACCCATCAGTGAATTAGGAAATAATCAAAATTCATTGATTGATAATTTTTTAAATTCAGATCATAAAATAATATCAAAAAAAGAATTTGATTTAAAAGATTTTTCATCTGATTTTCAACCCAGTAAAAGTGAATATATGACTGAAACATTAGCTAAAATTTATTTTGAACAAAAAAAATTTAAGGAGGCAATTAGAGCTTACGAAATACTTGGCTTGAAATATCCAGAAAAAATCAGTTTATTTGCAGACCAAATTAAGACCATAAAAAATAATTTAAAAAATATATAATTATGAGTAGCTTTTCTATTTTTCTTATACTTATTCTTGCAGTTTGTTTCTTGCTAGTTTTAGTAATAATGGTACAAAACCCTAAGGGTGGTGGATTATCTTCATCATTTGGAGGAGATTCTCAACAGATTGGTGGAGTAAAAAAAACTACTGATTTTTTAGATAAAAGTACATGGGTTTTAGCTTCTTTGTTATTGATATTAATTTTACTTTCTAATATCACACTTAATAATGGAGATGTGAACACCGAATCTAAACTTTTAGATTCGCAAACCATTGATGCGAGTATTCCAGAAACAATTCCGGATGATATTCCACTCGAAATTCCAGTACAAGAATAAATTATTTTAATGTCAGCCTGTCACCAGGTTTTTCACTTAGTGACAATTATGCCATAAATATTCGTTTGGCATGAAAACTGTAAATAATATTTAAAATTATAACTATGAGTAAATTAAACATTAAACCTTTAGCTGATAGAGTTCTAGTTGAACCACTAGAAGCTGAAACAAAAACTGCCTCTGGAATTATAATTCCAGATACCGCAAAAGAAAAACCCCAAAAAGGAAGCATTGTTGCAGTTGGACCTGGTACTAAGGAAAATCCTGTAACTGTAAAAGTTGGGGACTCTGTTCTTTATGGAAAATATAGTGGAACAGAACTAAAGCTTGAAGGTAAAGACTACCTTATAATGCGAGAATCAGATATTCTTGCAATTGTTTAATATTTAAATTAAAATAAAATGGCAAAAAAAATACAATTTGATGTAGAGGCAAGAGAAGGTCTTAAAAAAGGAGTAGATGCTCTAGCTAACGCTGTAAAAGTAACATTGGGTCCAAAAGGAAGAAATGTGATCATTGGGAAATCTTTTGGAGGACCTCAAATTACAAAGGATGGTGTTACAGTTGCTAAGGAAATTGAGTTAGAAGATGCATTAGAAAACATGGGAGCTCAGATGGTTAAAGAGGTTGCCTCTAAAACAAATGATCTTGCTGGAGATGGTACTACTACCGCTACTATACTAGCTCAAGCTATTGTTAAAGAGGGTTTAAAAAATGTTACTGCTGGTGCAAATCCAATGGATTTAAAAAGAGGTGTTGATAAAGCTGTTGAAGCAATTGTTGGTGAATTAAATAATAATGCTGTTACAGTTGGGAGTTCCTCAGACAAGATCAAACAAGTTGCTTCAATTTCTGCAAATAATGATGAAGCTATAGGCTCGTTAATTACAGAAGCATTTGAAAAAGTAGGGAAAGAAGGTGTAATTACTGTTGAAGAGGCAAAAGGAACTGACACATATGTTGATGTTGTCGAAGGAATGCAATTTGATAGAGGTTACTTATCTCCATATTTTGTTACAAATTCAGAAAAAATGGAAGCAGACTTAGAATCACCATATATTTTATTGTACGACAAAAAAATATCTGCAATGAAAGATTTACTTCCAGTTCTTGAACCAGTTGCTCAAAGCGGAAAACCCTTACTAGTTATCGCTGAGGATGTCGACGGAGAAGCATTAGCAACTTTAGTAGTGAATAAACTTAGAGGATCATTAAAAATTGCTGCTGTTAAGGCTCCAGGTTTTGGTGATAGAAGAAAAGCAATGTTAGAAGATATCGCAATTTTAACTGGAGGAACTGTAATTTCTGAAGAAAGAGGGTTCACTCTTGAAAACACTACCATCGAAATGCTTGGTTCTGCTGAAAGAGTTACTATTGACAAGGACAATACAACTATAGTAAATGGTGCAGGAGATAAGAAAAATATAGAAGCTAGAGTTAATCAAATAAAAGCTCAAATAGAAACTACAACCTCTGACTATGATAAGGAAAAGCTGCAAGAACGACTAGCTAAATTAGCAGGTGGTGTTGCTGTTTTATATGTTGGAGCGGCATCCGAAGTTGAAATGAAAGAGAAAAAAGATAGAGTTGATGATGCCTTACACGCAACAAGGGCTGCTGTTGAAGAAGGAATAGTTGCTGGTGGGGGTGTTGCTTTGTTAAGATCAAGAAAGGTTTTAGAAAAACTAACAAGCGAAAACCTTGACGAGGTTACTGGAATTCAAATTATTTCCAGAGCCATAGAATCTCCTTTGAGAACTATTGTTGAAAACGCTGGTGGTGAAGGATCAGTTGTTGTAGCAAAAGTACTTGAAGGTAAAGGAAACTTTGGATATGATGCAAAATCCGAAAACTTTGTAGATCTTTTAAAACAAGGAATTATTGATCCAAAAAAAGTTACAAGAATTGCGTTAGAGAATGCTGCGTCTGTAGCAGGAATGATTTTAACTACTGAATGTGCATTAGTTGACATTAAAGAAGATGCTCCTGCCGCAATGCCTCCAATGGGAGGTGGTGGTGGAATGCCAGGAATGATGTAAAGTTTAATATAAACTGCCCTTAGGGGCAGTTTTTTTTTATGTATAGTAAAGAATTAAATATTATTAAGAAATCTTTAGAAAACCTAACCTTAGATGAATCGCTTCAATTTATATGTGATTTTCTTCAAAATAATATTATTGGATATGACTGGGTAGGCTTTTATTTTCATCAAGATAAAAATTTGATTCTTAAATCTTATTGTGGATTAAAAACTGAGCACACTCAAATTCCATTTGGTAAAGGAATATGTGGGCAAACCGCAGAATCAAATAACCCGATGATTGTTGGTGATGTTAATAAAGAAGAAAATTATATTTCCTGCAACATTAATGTTAAATCTGAAATAGTAGTTCCTTTATTTAATAATAATAAAAATATAGGGCAAATAGATATTGATTCCAATACGTTAAACAGGTTTAATACTCTAGACTTAGATTTTTTATTGGAAATAAATAAATTAGTTTCAAAAAAAATCTAAAATTTCTTTTAAATTTTCAGTTTATTTTTTTAAAAAAAACTAAATTTAACACTTACTTTTTTTCCAAAAAATATGCTAAAAATAAAGTCTGCCTTAATATCTGTTTTTGATAAAAACGGGTTAGAACCAATCGCTAAGAAGCTTCATGAACTTGGGGTTGAAATTTACTCAACTGGTGGAACTGAAGATTTTCTAAAAAAAATTGGTATTCCAGTAATAAAAGTGGAAGATATAACTGGATATCCCTCAATTTTAGGTGGAAGAGTTAAAACACTTCATCCCAAAGTTTTTGGTGGAATTTTGAATAGAAATGAGAACAACAGTGATATTAAAGACATTGAGAATTTTGATATTCCAAACATAGATTTAGTCATTGTAGATCTTTATCCATTTGAAAAAACTGTATTATCAGGAGATAGTGAAGAAAATATTATTGAAAAAATAGATATTGGTGGTATATCATTAATTAGAGCAGCAGCAAAAAACTTTAAAGATGTTTTATGCATATCTTCAAAAGACGATTATACTGAATTTTTAAACATATTGAATGATCATAATGGTAAAACCGAGTTAATTACAAGAAGAAATTTTGCAAGTAAAGCTTTCAATATCTCATCACACTATGACACTGCAATATTTAATTATTTTAACAATGATAACACACCCCTTAAGCTAAGCCTCAAAAAAGGTAAAGAATTGAGATATGGAGAAAATCCACACCAGAACGGAATTTTTTATGGTGACTTTAACAAAATGTTTAATCAATTAAATGGAAAGGAACTTTCATATAATAATTTACTTGATGTTGATGCGGCTGTAAATCTTATTTTAGAGTTTAATAATGAAATTCCAACATTTGCAATTTTAAAACACAACAATGCTTGTGGTTTAGCATCAAGAAATTCATTATTTCAAGCATACAAAGATGCTTTATCCGGAGATCCTGTTTCTGCATTTGGTGGGGTTTTAATTTCGAATAAAAAAATTGATGTACAAACTGCAGAAGAAATAAATAAGCTTTTTTGTGAAGTGGTAATTGCTCCAAGCTATGAAGAATCTTCACTTGAAATATTAAAATCAAAAAAGAACAGAATAATCCTTTTATTAAAAGATTCCTCTTTAAGTAATCATCAATTAAGAACCTGTTTAAATGGAGTTTTAAAGCAAGACAAAGATAATATTACAGATACCAAGTCTAACCTTACAAACTGTACAGTTAAATCCCCAAGTGAATCTGAGCTTAATGACTTAATTTTTGCTTCTAAAATTTGTAAGCATACTAAATCAAATACTATTGTACTAGCAAAGAACCTCCAATTAATCAGTTCTGGTACTGGACAAACCTCTAGGGTAGATGCTTTAAAACAGGCAATTGAAAAATCCAAAAACTTTAAATTTGACTTAAATGGTTCAGTAATGGCAAGTGATGCTTTTTTCCCTTTTCCTGATTGTGTAGAAATTGCTCATAAAAGTGGAGTAAGTTCTGTTATCCAACCTGGAGGATCAATAAAAGATAACCTATCGATTGATTATTGTAATGAAAATAATATTTCTATGGTTTTAACAGGGATTCGTCATTTTAAACATTAATTTTTATTAACTTGTATATAACTTTGTAACTATGGCTTTTTTTGATTTTTGGACTGAATCTATAGCAATTGACCTAGGAACTGCTAACACACTTATCATTCACAATGACAAAGTAGTAGTTGACAGTCCTTCAATTGTTGCCATTGACAAAAAAACTGAGAAGATTATTGCTGTTGGGACAGAAGCGAGTTTAATGCAAGGTAAAACCCATGAAAATATTAAAACGGTTAGACCATTAAAAGATGGAGTTATTGCAGATTTCAATGCCTCTGAACAAATGATTAGTCTATTGATAAGCAGTATTCCCTCACTCAAAAAAAGATTTTTTACTCCAGCATTAAAAATGGTAATTTGTATTCCATCTGGAATAACTGAGGTTGAAATGCGAGCTGTTAGAGAATCTGCCGAAAGAGTTAACGGAAAAGAGGTTTACTTAATACACGAACCTATGGCTGCAGCTATTGGAATTGGTGTAGATATAATGCAGCCTAAAGGAAATATGATTGTTGATATTGGAGGAGGAACAACAGAAATTGCAGTTATAGCACTGTCTGGAATAGTTTGTGATAAATCGGTTAAAGTTGCCGGAGACGTGTTTACAGGTGATATTATATACTACATGCGTACACAACATAATTTATTTATTGGAGAAAGAACTGCTGAGAAAATAAAAATTACAATAGGTTCCGCTTCAGAAGAATTAGAAAGCCCACCTGATGATATTTCTGTTCAAGGAAGAGACTTACTTACTGGTAAACCAAAAGAAGCTCTAATTTCATACAGAGAAATTGCAAAAGCGTTAGATAAATCTATTATTAGGATTGAAGATTCGGTTATGGAAACTTTATCTCAAACTCCACCTGAACTAGCTGCGGACATTTATAATACTGGAATTTACTTAGCTGGCGGTGGTTCAATGCTTAGAGGATTAGATAAAAGATTATCAAAAAAAACAGATCTACCTGTGTTTATAGCTGAAGATCCACTCAGAGCAGTAGTTAGAGGAACTGGAATTACACTTAAAAACATTGAAAGATATAAAAGTGTTCTTGTGAAATAGCTGAATTATGCAACAGATCATTGATTTCATCATTAGAAAAAAAGATGTTGTAGTTTATTTAATTTTATTATTATTTTCTCTCTTATTAATAATTAACTCGAATTATTTTCATAAATCAAAAATTTTACTTTTTTCGAATAGTATAACAAATTACACATTTGACAAGTTTTCTTTTTTTAATGAATATTTTGAATTAAAAAAAATAAACTCCTCTCTTATTGATGAAAATTTATTTTTAAAATCTAGACTAGAAAAAGTGTCTAATAATAACAATATTGATTCACTAAAGAATGTCATATTTAAATATAAAAACGCAAAAGTTATATCAAATAACTTATCCTCGTTTAAAAATCATTTGATTATTAATAAAGGGGCTGATGATGGTTTAAAAAATGAAATGGGAATAATTAATTCAACAGGTATTGTTGGAATTATAAATAGAACTTCAAAAAACTATTCATCTGTAATGTCTATTTTGAATATTGAAACAAAAATTAATGCCAAAGTCAAACGAACATCTCATTTTGGCACATTAGAATGGGATGGATTAAGTAATAGTTATTTATTATTAAATGATATTCCAGAAACTGCCGATATTAAGGTTGGAGATTCTATAATAACTGGAGGTATGTCATTAATTTTTCCAGAGGGGATTAATGTTGGGGTTGTGTCTGAAGTAATTAATAAAAAGAAGCATAATGACTCTTTATCAAGACTTAATACTAATAATAGTAAATATTTAGACACAGAGTTTAGAGAAAATTATTTAAATATTGAAGTAAAGCTACATACCAACATGAATAATTTAAATAATGTTTATGTAATTGAAAGTTTAAACAGAGAAGAATTTAAAAATATTAGCAAATAATGGCAAGTGTATATTTTCTAGTACTTAAAAGGTTTATAATTTTTATTCTTCTCCAGGGATTAATCTTTAATAATTTTGATTTTTTTGGATCATTTGATCCGTACATAGCTTTGGTTTTTATTTTAACTTTCCCAATAAAAATTAATAAAATAACTTTTCTAATTGCAAGTTTTTGTTTTGGAATTTGTCTAGATTTATTTTCAAACTCATTAGGCCTCAACACTGCTGCATGCTTAACAGCTGCATTTTCAAGATCATATATTTTAAGTTTTGTATTTGGATCATTTTTCGACCCACTTGGACTTAAATTAATCAAAAACTATATTTCTGATTCCTCATTTTCACAAAAATTTTTATATCTAGTGTCTATAATTTTAATACATCATTTTGTTTTATTTTCTCTTGAGGCATTTAGTTTTGAGTTTTTTTCATTAATTATTTATAAAACATTCTTAACCTCTCTACTTACATTAACATTTTGTACAACCACAATATATATAATGATTAAAAATGAAAAATAGACTTTTGCCATTTTTAATTATTAGTTCTTCGATAATTTTTGTTTTTCGTCTATTTTGGGTTCAACTTATCAATGTTGATGATGTAAAACTTTCAAATAAAAATTCAGTTGAGAAAGTTTACAATTACCCTGAGAGAGGTTACATCTATGATAGAAATAAAAAATTGATTGTTGGAAATGAGCCTTTTTATGATTTAATGATAGTGCCCTCAAAGTTAAAGCTAGTAGATACTATTGAATTTTGTGAAATATTAAAAATTGACAAGCAAACATTATTAGATAAAATTAAAAAAGCTAAAAATTACTCTAGAATAAAACCTTCAGTTTTTTTAGCTCAAATTTCAAAAAACGACTATGCTGTAATTCAAGAAAAATTGTGGAAATACGATGGATTTTCTGTTAGAAAAAAATCCAATAGAAATTATCTTTTAAATTCAGCCTCAAACATTTTAGGTTACATAAGCGAAGTAAATGATTATGAAATTAATGATAATAGCTATTACGAATCTGGTGAATTAATTGGAAGACAAGGGATAGAAAAATCATACGAAAAACAACTTAGAGGAGTAAAAGGAGTAAGTTATTTTCAAAAAGATAACTTTAACAGAATTACTGGTAGGTATAAAGAAGGAGTTTACGATACACTGTTTAAGCCTTCAAAAAACATAGACTTAACAATTGATTCAGAACTTCAAGTTTATGGAGATTCTCTAATGATAAATAAATTTGGTAGTATCATAGCTATAGAACCAGAAAGTGGAGAGATTTTGTCTTTAATTAATGCTCCTAATTTCGATCCTAATTTACTGATTGGTCGAAATAGATCTAAAAATTATATAAATTTAAAAAACGATACAATAGGCAAACCTTTGTTTGATAGAGGATTGCAAGGAATGTATCCTCCTGGGTCAACTTTCAAATTAATTAATGGATTAATTGCGCTCGAAGAAAATATTATCACTGAAAAAACTAAAATCTCCTGCAATGAAGGGCATTTCTATTCGAAAAACAGGTTCATGAGATGTCATTGTAAACCGGGAACAAAAAATGATCTAAACACTGCGATTTATAATTCTTGTAATACTTACTTTGCAACAATTTATAAAAATACCTTAGATAAATTTTCAAATTCTAAAGAAGGTATTGATAATTGGAAAAGACATGTAACTAGCTTTGGATTAGGTGATTATTTAGGCTATGATCATCCACTAGGAAGGCCTGGATTAATACCTGATTCTAAATACTATGACAGATGGTATCCCAATAATAGGTGGAGAGCAGCAACTACTATTTCAAATGGAATTGGTCAAGGTGAAATTTTAACTACTCCTATACAACTTGGAAATATTGCTGCAACTATTGCAAATAGAGGGTGGTATATAACTCCTCATTTTGTTAAAAAAATTTCAGATGATTCAATTCAAATAAAATTTAGAGAAAAAAAGTATTCAACTATTAATTCAAAACATTACGAAAAAATTATAGGTGGAATGTTTGATGTAATTGAAAAAGGAACTGCCCAAAATTCTAAAATCAGAGATATAGAAATTGTAGGAAAGACAGGTACAGCTGAGAATTTTACAAAAATTAATGGGATTAGAAGACAGCTTACTGATCATTCCATTTTTATTGGATTTGCTCCAAAAGATAACCCTAAAATTGCAATTGCTGTCTTTATTGAAAATGGATACTGGGGAACTAGATGGGCTGCTCCTATAGCAAGTTTAATGATGGAAAAATATTTGAAGAAAAATATTGAAAGAAAGTATCTTGAGAACTATATCCTCAGTGGTGATCTTTCAAAAGAATATTTAAAACCATATGGAAATGGAAACTTTACAATAAATGAATAGTGAAGTAAACATAAAAAGAATTGATTGGATTAGTGTAGCTATATTAAGCTTACTTGTTTTATTGGGCCTTGGCAATATATACTCTTCATCTCAAGCATACTTACTTGAATCAATATTCAGTATGAACCCTTTTACAAAACAATTATTATTTGTGATTATTTCAATATTTATTTTTTTATTTATTCAAATCTTACCTTTTAATTTTTTTATCAAGTACTCCAGTATTTTATACGTGATTTCTATTCTATCATTAATTGGACTATTCCTTTTTGGAAATGAAATAAACGGAGCATTAGCCTGGTATCAATTTAACGGATTTAGTATACAGCCTAGTGAATTTGCAAAACCAATTACTGCTTTGGCTTTAGCAAAATATTTAAGTGATATTAATTCTAATCTTAAAACTATCAAAACTCAGTTTTATTCATTTCTTATTATTTTTATTCCTATTGCTCTAATTATACTTCAACCTGACCCAGGAACTATACTTGTTTTTTTAAGTTTTTTCTTTGTTTTTTATAAAGTAGGTCTGCCATCAATTTATATGAATTTTTTCATAGGGTTTATAATTATTTTTTTTTCTACAATACTTTTAACCCCCAAGTATGTTGTATTGTTTTTACTAACTCTAGGCCTAATTCTTTCATATTTTCTTAGAAGAAATAAAAATTTATTAAGAAAAATATTCTTATATGTAGCTGTATTCTCAGTATTTATTTTTTCAGTTGATTTTATTTTTAACAACGTGTTTGAACAGCGTCACAGAGATCGATTTAACATTGTTATGGGAATTGAACAAGATTTTAGAGGTTCTGGATACAATACAAACCAATCTAGGATTGCATTTGCATCAGGCGGAATGTTTGGTGAGGGATTTTTAAAAGGTTCTCAAACTCGTGGAAAGTTTGTTCCAGAACAACATACAGATTATATTTTTTCAACTGTAGGAGAGGAATGGGGATTTGTAGGTGCATCTTTTATAATAATATTGTTTACTACCTTAATGCTTCGGATTTCCAAAAGAGCTGAATTACAAAGAAATGTATTTAGTAAAATATATTCTTACTCTGCAGTTACTATAATTTTTGCTCATTTCTTCATAAACATTGGAATGGTTATTGGACTTGTTCCAACAATTGGAATTCCTTTACCATTTCTAAGTTATGGGGGTTCTAGTCTGATGGCATTTATTTTACTTTTCTCAATATATATAAAACTAGATTCCCAAAGAACCAGTAAGTGGTAGCTATCTAGCTTTATAATACTCTTCTAAATTATTTCCTAAAAACATAAAACTAGTAACTAATAGCATTATTGCTAAGCCTGGGATTATAGCTAAGTATTCTTTTCCTAGTATTATATATTGATAATTATCTTTAATCATAGAACCCCAACTAGGCATTGGAGGTTGGGTACCTATTCCCAAGAAGCTAAGACCACTTTCAATTAATATAGCAGATGCAAAATTTGCTGCTGAGATGATTAGTATTGGACCAATAATGTTTGGAATTAAGTGGTAATAAAAAACTCTAAAATCTGAAAAACCTAAAACTTTTGTTGCGGTGATATAATCTTTATTTTTTTCAGAAATGACTTGTCCTCTGACGACTCTAGCAACTTCAACCCACATTGTAAGGCCAACAGCAACATAAACCTGCCAAAATCCTTTTCCAAGTGCGAGGGAAAAGGCTATGACAAGTAATAAAGTGGGGATGGACCAAAAAATATTAATAATCATCATTGATATTTTATCAATATAGCCCCCATAAAAACCACTTATAAGTCCTATAAACATTCCAATTAAAAGTGAAATTAAAACCGAAATAATTCCTATAGAAATAGAAACTCTAGTTCCAAGAATTACTCTACCAAAGACATCTCTTCCATAATTATCAGTACCAAAAATATACGATCTGGTTTTAATATATTTATTAATTATTTGATCATATTCTAAATTTGAAGGAAATTGATCATAGGAAATAAATTTCTTTTCAGAATTATAATCAGAATATTCAATACCATTTGGAACTTGATTAAAATCGGATATCAATATTTCATTATTTGGATAATTTTCTCCATTAAAAAATTTATCAATAGAGGATTGTTTGTCACTATTTTCATTTGGCACTAAAATAAAATCAGCTTTGAATCCAGGTTCTTTTGAATGAATAGGAAGGTGCATTTGATTTGAGAACTTCGATTTATCAGGAATGATTAAATACGAGAAAATTGAGATTAAAAAACAGAAAAAGATAAATCCTAAACTTAAAATAATACCAAGATTATTTAACGATTTACTTTTTAAATTAAGTTTCATTAACCAGCTTTAGCCAAAATATTATTTTGTTGAATTTTTTTTGTTTTTAAATTTGACAATACATTTACACTTTCATTAATATATATATCAGATTTTAACATATTTTCCCATCGATTGGTCTTCTCTTCATACTCTTTTGAATCAATTATTTTTTTTGATTTATTTGATAAAAGCTGAAAATTCAAATTGTTTTTGTAATCTAAAATTTGACTAAATTTTTCCAATTCTTTTTTATTTTCAACTTGGTCAGATTTATAGCTCTTATAATCTAAGGGGAAAATCTTTTTCTCTCTTTTTTCAGCTAACCACTTAGCATTAGTATTGATTAAGTTGAATACTTTATTATTTGATATTCTTAATTTAGAATCGTCTATTACATCTTTAAGATTAAAGTAACCATTCCATTTTTTATAATTGGCCTTATCAATTTGATCCCAACCCAAAGGATTGTCTTCATCAGACTCACCAATTTTAATGTGTGAAAATCTATTTGGGGTTACTATGTCACTCTCGACACCTTTTAATTGAACTGATCCACCACTAATTCTATAAAATTTTTCAGTAGTTATTTTGAGAGCACCTATGTCAAAGTCACTGTTTGAAACAAATCTATTTAAGTCCAATACATTTTGTACAGTTCCTTTTCCAAAAGTATTATCACTTCCAATAACTACAGCTCTCTCATAATCTTGCAATGCAGCAGCTAAAATTTCTGATGCGGAAGCAGACATTTGATTAACTAGAATTACAAGAGGACCATCCCAAGTAACTGAGGGATCTTTATCATAAAGTACTTTTTTTCTATTCCCTATGGATTTGACCTGAACAACAGGACCAGTTTCTATAAAAAGACCTGTCATTTCAACAACGGTTTGCAACGCACCTCCACCGTTATTTCTGAGATCTAAAACTAACCCTTCAATATTTTGTTCTTTCAGTTTTATAATCTCATTTTTAACATCTTTAGCACAATTAATTTCTTTGTAATCATTAAAATCAACATAAAATTTTGGCAGTGTAATTAACCCAAAATTTCTGTTATCTTTTTTGATTATGGTTGATTTGGCATAACTTTCTTCCAAAACGACCTCATCCCTCATTATTGGATATGTTTTTATTTCGTTATCAATTTTTTTTCTGACTGTTAATTCTACGATGGTACCTTTTGGACCTTTAATTAATTTTATAGCATCATCAATACGCATACCTATTACATCAATAGCCTCTTTATTAGGTTCTCCAACTTTAATAATTTCATCACCTGATTCAATCCTTTTGTCCTTCCACAAAGGCCCTCCAAGAATAATTTCAACAATTTCAATACCACCATCTCTTTTTTGTAATCTGGCACCTATACCATCAAATCTTCCAGATATATTAACATCAAAACGATCTTTATCTTCGGGCTTAAAATAAACAGTATGAGGATCATATTGAGACACAAAAGAATTTACATAATTTGAAAACCAATCCTTTTTCTGTAGGTCATTCATCAAATCAAAAATATCATTGATATTATCGTTTACTAATTTGGTAGCTTCTTGAAGTAATTCATCTTGGGATTTTTCCTTATAATCTTTATTTTCTAAAAGTCTTTTTTGATCTCTTGCTTTTATATCATAAAAATCTAAAGCTGAATATTTGAGTTGCTTTCTCCATCTTCTTAATCTTTCTTTATTATTTTTTGAATAATCAATATTGTCAAAATCGACGTTAATATTATCTTGAGTCTCGAATTCAAATGATTCCTCAAATATTGAAGGAATCATTTTTTCAACTTCACTAATCCGTTGTACTATTCTATCATAAGTTAAATTGAAAAAACTTATATCATATTGAAGCCATTGATCATCCAATGAATTCCTATATTTCTTAAATTCTTTAAAATCAGAGACTAAAAAATATTTTTTTTGCGGATCTAATATTTCTAGATATGAGTCAAATACTTTTTCGGACAATTCATCATTAATTTCTTTAGATTGATAGTGACCTTTTTCAAGCACATACTTTAGTAGTTCAATAAGAAGTTTGTCTTTATTTGGATCATCAAACTTGACCTCATTATATTTCCAGCTTACTAGAATTAATGAAATTGTAATGAAAAATGTGATAAGTATTTTTTTCATAAATTTTTTGTTTGTCTTGAAATATTCAAAAATCATGCAAACCGAGTCTTATCTATTAAATATAATACATAAATATGAGTGACAGTAAAATAAATAAAAAAAACCCCAATTTAAATTGAGGTTTTTAGTGCGGGTGAAGGGACTCGAACCCCCATGCCGTGAAGCACTAGATCCTAAGTCTAGCGTGTCTACCAATTTCACCACACCCGCAAGGGTGGCAAATATAAGCAAGATTGTATAAAATATCACTATAAATTTTCTATGTTAAAAATGTAGATTTAATTACATTTACATAAAAACATTACCATTGGATAAAATTAAAAATTACATAGACACTAACAAAGATCGTTTCTTAGATGAATTATTTGAATTAATAAAAATTCCCTCTGTAAGTGCTCAAAAAGAACACGATTCAGATGTTAGAAAAGCCGCTGAGCTTATTAAAAATCATCTTTTAAAACTCAATCTTGATAATTGTGAGATTTGTGAAACACAAGGACATCCAATTGTTTACGGAGAAAAAATTATAGATAAAAATTTACCAACTATCCTTGTATATGGTCACTATGATGTTCAACCTGTAGATCCAATTGAACTTTGGGATCAAGATCCTTTCAAACCTTACATCAAAAATACTAAAATACATCCTGAAGGAGCAATATTTGGTAGAGGAGCATGTGATGATAAAGGGCAAATGTTCATGCACATCAAAGCACTTGAAATAATGATGCACCAAAATAACTTACCATGCAATGTGAAGTTTATGATTGAAGGTGAAGAGGAAGTGGGTAGTGATAATTTGGAGTTATTTGTGAAGAATAACAAAGAAAAGCTTGCTAATGATATTATTTTAGTTTCAGATACGGGAATGATAAGTAAAACCATACCTTCAATCACAACAGGACTTAGAGGTCTTTCTTATATGGAGGTTGAACTAACTGGTCCAAACAGAGATCTTCATTCTGGGCATTATGGCGGAACGGTAGCTAATCCTATCAATGTTTTATCTAAAATGATTAATTCATTACATGACTCCAATAATAAAATAACAATTCCTGGGTTTTACGATAATGTAATTGAAATGTCAAGTGATGAAAGAAAGGAATTAAATAAAGCTCCTTTTAACATAAATGAGTTTAAAGAATCAATTGGTTTAAAACTTGAAGATGGAGAGTTAGGCTATACAACTAGCGAAAGACAATCAATAAGACCAGCTTTAGATGTTAATGGTATTTGGGGAGGTTATACTGAAGAAGGTGCAAAGACAGTTTTACCAAGTAAAGCTAGTGCAAAAATATCCATGAGATTAGTTCCTGGTCAAAACTGGAAAAGAATAAATAAGTTATTTACAGAACATATATTAAACATAGCACCAGAAACCGTTAGTGTTAAAGTTACTGAACATCATGGTGGTCAACCTTATGTAGCACCTACAAATACAATTGGATTTAAAGCAGCTAGTATGGCTTATAAAGATGTTTTTAATCTCAATCCAATTCCAACTAGAGACGGCGGAAGTATTCCAATAATAGCCCTATTTGAACAAGAACTAGATAGCAAAACAATTTTGATGGGTTTTGGATTGGACACTGATGCAATTCATTCACCAAACGAACATTTTGGAGTTTCTAATTTCTTTAATGGAATAGAAACTATAACAAAGTTTTATTTTCACTTTGAAAAGTTATTTAACGATTAATTAAGAATAATTCCGAGGCAATACCGTCTGAGAGAAATTTTCCTTTCTTAGATGTTTTAATTAAATCATTTTCGATTATCAATAATTTTGATTCAATAAATTTTTTAGATTTTTTAACAAAATGATTCTCAATTTTTTTCCCAAATTTCTCCTGCAAATTACTTAAAGAAATTCCCCACATAGTTCTCAAACCAGTCATTATATATTCATTATACTGATCTACATGTGTGAGCTTTTCTTTTTGATGGTACATTTTATTATTTTGTATGTCACTTACATATAACTTATTATTTGAAACATTCCAAGATCTCGAAAAACCATCAAAACTATGTGAAGATGGTCCAATTCCTACATATTTTTTTCCTAACCAATATCCAGAATTATTTTTTGAGAAATATCCCTTTTTAGCAAAACTGGATAATTCATAATTGATATAATTTAAGTCTAATAATTTATCGTACATTAAATTAAATTGATCATAAACAAATTCTTCATCGAGCGGAAGAATAATTTCCTTTTTAATATATTTTTCCAAAGCTGTTTTAGGTTCAACAGTTAGGGCATATGCTGAAATGTGATTTAAGTCCCAGTTCAATGCTAAATTTAAATTTTTTTCCCAAGAAATTAAATTACTATTAGGCATTCCATAAATTAAATCAATTGAAATATTATCAAAATATTTTAAAGAATTGTCAATACAATTGATAGAATCAAATGAATTATGAGATCTATTCATTAATTTTAAATCTTGATCATTAAATGATTGAATTCCGATACTTAGCCTATTAATTAAACTATTTGAAAGCTCTTTTAATTTTGAGGTATTTAGGTCGTCTGGATTTGCCTCTAAAGTAATCTCAGGTTTTTTTGAAATTTTAAAATTATCAATTACTGCTTTTATTAAACTATCTATTTCTATAATGCTTAATAATGATGGAGTACCACCTCCAAAATAAATTGTCTCGATTAAATCCTCATATCCGATAGATTTAATTTCAATTTCTTTAATCATTGATGAAATTATTTTTTTTCTATTTTTTAAAGAAGTTGAAAAATGAAAGTTACAATAGTGACATGCCTTTTTACAAAATGGAATATGAATATATAAGCCAGCCACAAATTAATTTTAAAAACTTTTTTACTTATTAAGTCTACTTTGATTTTGTTTTACAAATGCACTCCAACCAGAGTAACTTTTAGATTTTATGCTTGACTTACCTCCATTATAAAAGTGGCAAACCGCTGCAGCCAACCCATCTGTTGAATCTAAATTTTTTGGTAATTCTTTAATTTTTAATGTACTCTGTAACATTTTAGCTACCTGTTCTTTGGATGCATTACCATTTCCAGTTATGGCCATTTTAATTTTTTTTGGAGAGTACTCAGTAATCGGAATTTCTTTGGATAATCCTGCTGCCATAGCAACACCCTGAGCTCGACCAAGCTTTAACATTGATTGGACATTTTTTCCAAAAAATGGAGCTTCAATTGAAATTTCATCAGGTTTATGTTGTTCAATTAAATCAATTGTTCTTTCAAAAATATGTTTTAGTCTTAGATAATGATCATCTAGTTTATTCAAAACCAGTTCATTCATCTGAATAAACTCCATTTTATTCCCTGTTACCTTTATTAAACCGAAACCCATTATAGTAGTTCCTGGATCAATACCTAATATTATTTTCTCTTTAAAGTTATTCAATATTAAAACTAATTTGATTTTATTATTAAAGGTAGTTTAAATTTTGTGCTCACTGGAACTCCAATATTAGTTTTGGTTGCAGGAAATAACACGGGTGTTTTTTCAATCGATTGATTTAATATAGATTTAAAATTCGGAATATAATTTGTTATTTTATCTAGGTTTTCAACATCAGCTAAAGAAATATTTCCTTTATTATCAATTAATAATGATAGATATATAGTATCGTTAATTTTTTGTGAAACCACAATTTCCTTTAAATCTAAATTGGAATATATCATATTCAAAATTTTTGATTCAAAACAAGCTTTTCTCTCTGAATCAGTATTAAACTGATCACACTCCTTGAAGGAGGGCATTTCATCACTTTTTGACCAAATAACGCTGGGAGGTGAATAATTGGATTTATCCGGATTATAATTACACCCTAGCATTAAAAACACTAATAATAAAAATTGAATTAATTTCACCAACCATTAATTTATTCTAAAATTAAGTATAATTTTAAATAAAAAATTTTTGTGGATATATTTTTACTAATTCTTGGTTTAATATTATGCTTATTAGGTATTGTTGGAAGTTTCAGCCCTATAATTCCTGGACCTATCACGAGTTGGTTTGGATTATTAGTTATTCATTTTTCTAAATTAATACCATTTGATAATCAATTTCTATTTATAACTTTTTTAATTGCTGCTTTAATATTTGGTTTAGATTTGATAATTCCAATATTAGGTCTCAAAAAATTAGGGGGGTCAAAAAAGGGTTTAATTGGGTCTACAATAGGACTTTTGCTAGGTTTATTCCTTGCTGGACCTCTTGGATTACTAATTGGCTCATTTTTTGGAGCAATTTCAGGAGAGTATGTAAATAACAATAGTTTAAAAAAATCTTTTAGACCTGCGTTGGGAACTTTTATTGGTATGGCAGTAGGAACTACAATAAAGTTTTTAACCTCTACTATTTTTTTAGGACTTTACTTTTATATTGTTTACTCTAACTTTATAAATTAATAGTAAGCCGATCTATTATCTGTTATTTCTGCTCCATCTTTCAACGATTGATAAACATTCCCTGAAACTGTTGTTCTGTTAGAATTTATTAACTGGTTTCTAAATGAATTAATAAAATTTGAGTTAATAGACTGTTCATCATTACTGATATCATCTTTTTTTATGACTTTTAATTTATAAACACCATTTTCACCAACTATGAAATCAGAAATATTATTCAAATCCAATCCAAAAGAATATCCAACAACTAAAGGTTCAAATCCAGCTCCAGAGATTGTGGCATTTTTTTGATTTAGAGCTAATGCCTTTTTTACTTCAGTATTGTTAATTTTTGCAATTTCAGAAATTGATAGTGAATTATCATTTTGAGAAATTATATAATCAGCTTTTTTAGATTTTATAACTTCAGGTAGAATTTTGAAAGATGAATTTTCAACGGATGACAATCCTTTTTCAGTAATACCACTAACTTGAGCTATTAAATAACCTCCATTTGCAACATCAAATCTTTTAAAGTCTGAAATACTAGTTTCTTCTGAGAATAACCATTGAACAACTCTTCTTTGATTTTTTAAGCCAGGAAAATCGTTATCTAGAATTTGAATATTGTTAACGTTTTTAATTTCATAGTTTAATTCATCAGCAATAGTATTAAGATCACTATTTTTAGAAAGATTCATTTCTAATTTTGTAGCTAAATTAAATACCTTGTCACTAGTTTCATCAGAGGGGAGGTTTTTTTCCGCAATTGAAGCTAGCAGAACTAAATCATCTTTTGCAACAACCTTAACGACATGAAATCCATAATCAGTTTCAACTATACCTGTTGATCCAATTCGCCTTGAAAAGATAAAATCATTAAAAGGTTTGAGCATAGTTCCTTCTTGAACAAAACCTAGATCACCACCTCTGGATTTTGAAGGACCATCAGAAAGTTCAAAAGCCAGCTCAGTAAATGTTTCAGGAGATTTTCTAATTTTTCTTAGTACATTATTTGCCTCTTTCTTTGCTTCAGATTTTGATCTTGAGACATTAGGGTTTGCATTTTGTGCACCTTCATAAGAAAGCAGAATGTGACTAGCCCTAACAGAACCACCTATTTTTTTATCAAGCATCCTAGAAATTTTGTAATAATCACCATCAAGATATGGGCCATAGGTTTGATTGTCATCTAAATTAAATAAAATGTTAGCGTGATCAACAGGAAGAGAACCTTTGGGTAAATAAATGGAATCAAAACTAATTTCAGAAAATTCATTTACAAACTCTCTCACATTATTAGTACTTGTTAAGCTTGGTAAAGTCTCCTCTAGCTTAGAAACTTCATTGTACTCTTTAGTTTCAACTAAAAGTTTTGACAAACGCTCTTTTATAGAATTTTCATCTTCCAATGATGGTTTTTCTTCAAAAAGTACGTACTGAATATCTCTAGAAGCCTCGACTTCAAACTCATTTTCATTTTGATTAATATATTTTTTTAAATCTGATTTAGAGTAAATTATTAAAGAATCCTCGACAGATTCAAATGGAATGTAAACGTATTCAATGTCTACTTTATTGTTTCTTAAAGAATATTCATTTTTACCATCAACCTGAGTATAATTTATTCCAGATTTTATCAAATCAAAATAAATTTTCTCATTTGATTGTAACTCAAATATTGATTCTTGACTTTTCCATTGTTCATATGCTTGAGGATTAGTTGTTTTTAATTCAACAATTAAATCTTTAAACTTATCAATATCAAACATGCCTGCATCATTGAGAAATCTCTGGTCAGTATTAAAGCTAGGATTAATTTTTAAAATATTTTGGATATGGTCCTTTCCAGACTTTATTCCACTTATCTCGAACTGCTGCTTAAGAATTTCAGATCTTAAAGACTGATTCCAAACATTATTAACTGCAGTCATTCCTTCTTGATTATAGTTTCTTTCTAAAAAATCAACTTGAGCTCTAAAGTCTTCAATTAAAATGTCTTCACCATTAATTACACCTACAGGTTCCTGTGCCTGATAGCCTTTTCCATCAAAAACACCTGAAATCACAAATGCAAAAAGTGCTAAACCTATAACTATAATTAAAAAAATAGATCTTGATCGGATTTGTCCTAAAATTGCCATAAATATTTTTTTTGTAGCAAACGAAAATACAATATCCTACGGGAATAAAAAAAAGTTAACCTTCTAAATATTAATCTAATATAATAAGTTCAATTAGCTCTATTTTTTTACTAGCCTCATTTATTTTAAAGACTAAGTTTTTTATGATCTACTTCCTTCTATTTTTAAATTTTATTCTATAATGCCTTCTAAACAAAAACATTCCAAACGAAAACACAAAAAAGATCAAAAAAATATTACTTTTTTGAACAGTATTATTTCCAAAAAAGTATTCATAAATCGATATAAAAGAAAGAATCAAATAGATGTATTCAGAAATTTTTCTATAGTTGTTCATGATCAAATTAATTATCCTCAACTAAAACTTTTCCGTCAAGTTTTCCGGTATTAAATATAGTAAATGATCTATTAGCATCTAATCTACTAGCTATAATATCATAATCTATATTTTTAAAACTAAACTTTTCTTCTGTAAAAAGCCATTCTTGTTCTGGATCCCAATAAAGCTGCTTTGTTTTTAATTCAGAACCATCAAAATTATTTATAACTACATTACCAATTAAATTTACAATATTCGTTTTATTATATGTAATTGCATAATCAGAAGTGACTATAGTTTCGTTCAAATCATTGTCATAAAAAGTAATTTTTACACCCTCTGGAAATTCGGAATAAGGAAAACTTTGATTAGTAAAATCTTTGTTTAAATCAGAGTAAAGAATAGCTTTTACTTTTGCTGAATCAGTATAAATTAATTTTAGATTCTCAGTAATACCAATGGGTAAAATATTTTTTGAATTAATATTTTGAATTTCTTGGAAATTATCTTCACAACTTAACAAGAAAATAAAAATAAAAATTCTTAAAAAATGCATTAGTTGAGAGACGGTACAGTTACTGATTTTCCAATCCAGCAACTAAATGAAATTGTTTTACCACCCATAGCTTCACTAAAAATATCTGTTTTGGAAGGTGCTCTACCTTCATAACTAGCTGCAGTTTTATTAGCTAATTTTCTAACAGATGCGTCTACGGAGGCAGCTTTTTTAGCTTGTTTAAGTGCTAACCAATAAATTGATCTTTTTTCAAATTGAGATTTTCCACAATTATTTGCACTGTTAGCATATAAGTTGGCAATTAACAAATATGCTCTGCCCATTGAGGGTTGATATTTTAATGCTCTATTTGCATAAGTTCTAGATTTTGAAAACTGTCTAGATTTTTTGAACTTTAATGCAATTTTATAAAGGGTTTTAGCCTTTTTTAAATTATCAGTTTCAAGTTCTATAGATTCATTATAATATTCAATAGCAAGCTTAGTGTCACCGCTTTTATCATTCAATAAACCTAAATAGTAAGCAGAATTAGCAGAGGGGTTCAAAGCATGAAGTGCTTCAACTAATTCAACAAACAAGGGGTCATCAGAGCAATCTTTGCTATCCATTCTACTAGCTGCTCTATTGAGCCAAACAGCGTCTGACTTAAAGTTGTCAAAATTCTTTCTGTAAAGTGGAATTAAATTTTCACACGTAGATTCCTTAGCTATAATAGCATTTAAATTATTTAGGTATGTATTACAAGCAACCATATTAACGCCATAAACCTTTTTGTTCCTTATTTCTCTAGAAGTTAATGGATCACTATTTTCTTCTTTTTTTAACAGCACATCTAATTTTGAAGTGTAAACACCCATTTCATATTCAAACTTTTCAGTAAGTTCTTCATATTTATCAAAAACTTTTTCTAGAGTTACACTTGGATCACCAGCTTTATACAATTTAAAATACAGTTTAAAATAATTGTATAGACCCTTTGGAGATTTAAAACTTTTATGATCCCTTGAAAAAGCCTCATCATATATTTTTAGTATTTCGGTATCATCAGCTAATTTATAGTCTGAAAGTGCCTGTGCTTTAATGGCTAAAATTTTACCTACTTCACTTACACCTCTTTTAGTTTTAGGGAAATACTGTAACCATTCATCATACAAAACAACCAGATCTTTTTGATATTGAGCTTTTAAAGAATCATCGGAGGTTTTGATAAAGGACTTTAACATTCTTTCTCCAAGAACATATATTGCAGAATTTAAATCTGGACATTGATTTTTAAGATCAACCCATGGTTGATAGGCTGCTTTATAATTCTTTACTTTAGCATATTCTGCAAAAATTGAAAGATTTGCAAAACATTCTTCTTTTGATTGAGAATATTGAGTTATTGAAAACAAAATTGC
Organism: uncultured Bacteroidota bacterium; assembly: GCA_902559035.1. Lineage (GTDB taxonomy): Bacteria > Bacteroidota > Bacteroidia > Flavobacteriales > Flavobacteriaceae > MAG-121220-bin8. Next base: position 11,665 of record CACEGG010000009.1, on the reverse strand, counting down.
AATAACACATATGATAATATTTTTCATAACAACATTATATTGTTTAAGATTAGGCAAAAACGGTGCCCAATTTATTAATTATACTTGTTTTTAACAAACCACAAGTCACTCAAAGACATTCCAAGTCTAACACTAAAAAAGTTTTCTTCAATTAAACCTGAGTTGGTAGTTCCTCTTTTTCCTATTTCAAATCCAAGATTTAAATTTGAAAATCCTTGAAAAGGGATTCCTAGTCCAAAATTAACACCTACTTCCTTAATTGCTTGTCCTTGTATGTTTAGCCCTGTATCCTCAATTCTTAATCCGGCTCTGTAGACTACAGTGCTGAAATAACTTGTGAAAGAATCATATTTTGGAATGTAAAATCCACCCAAGGAAAATCTTGAACCTTTTTGAAAATCTACATTATCTAAACTGAATAATTTATTATCCAATCCCCCCCCGTCTTTTTGTTGGAATTCTGCTCCGACAAACCATTTAGTCTCAACTCCTAAACCTAAACCGATTGTTTGAGATTTAGGAACAGTTATTTCTGTCTTTTCAAGATTCATGGATGCCAAATCAATTTCTTCTACATCTCCGCCGTATTGATTTGTAACAGAATACGTTGATAATGTTTGAGAATTGGTAGATCCTAAATTGAATTCTTGACTAAGTATGTAAGTTGCATGAAAAGTTAGTTTTTTAGATATTTTTTCTCTGAAAAGTAGTGAGTATACGTTATTTATACCACTGAGTGAAGAATTACTCTCAATTCTGGTAGCCAATTCTACATCTTCTAAAAATCTTGTAGTAATATGATTCAAATTACCAAACTCATAATTGGTGGTAATACCAATACCTATTTTTTTAAAAACTTTAAAACCAAAAGTCAAAAAAGCTGTGTTTACTCCCCCATCTCCTCTGTATCTGTCAACAATTGAAGGAACAACGCTTTCATTAGTGTTTTCTAACATGTAACCAACAGAGGTCTGTGGAATTACTCCAAATCCAAAAGTGAAATATTTAGTTGGGATACCAACGGCTAAATAATTTACGTTAGAACTATTAGAATTTTCGTTAGCATTCTCAGACTTAAATGTCAAATCATCATAAGTTATTCCCAAAGAATAATTTACTCTTTTTAATTCAGAAAAAGATGCCGGGTTTGTTAAATTAAGATGAATACTATCTGAATAAACACTCAATCCTCCCATTGATCTATTATCAATGGATCCCTTAAAAGTGTTAGTTCCTACACCATAAAAAGAATAGGGTGAGGAGGTTCCTGATTGAGAAAAACATATTAAACAAAAAGTAAGAAAAAATAGATTTAGAAAAGTTTTTTTCATTTTTAGCTATTATCCTCCAATAATTTATTTAAACCAATAAGAAGGAAATTTCGATCAGCAAAGATGGTATTTTTTATTCTCTTGAGCAAAAAATTACTATCTCCACCTGTTAAAATTATCCTAATATTTTTAAACTCCTCTCTATACTGCTGTATAATGCCATTTATCTCTGAAATTGTTCCATTGACCACTCCTGAAGTGATTGAATTCTTAGTGTTATTTCCAATTAATTGATAAATACTATCAAAATCGATTAATGGTAGATTTGAGGTAAAAGTGTTTAACGATTTAAATCTCATTGAAATTCCAGGTGAAATCCCCCCGCCTAAATATTCATTATTATTATTTTTAAAATCATAAGTAATACAAGACCCTACATCAACTATTAATACATTTTCCTTTGGAAAGTTAAAAGCTGCTGCAGAAACTAAAGCTAACCTATCCTGACCCAGCGTATTTTTGGACTTGTATAAGTTTTTAAATGGAATTTTGAGTTGATTAGAAACAAGCAAAAGGTTGGTCGACTCTTTTAAAATATTAATTATTGTGTCATCTATTCTGCCAACATTTGAAATTATTGAATGTGTAACTTTATACTTCGAGATTATATCTTCTATATTTCTTTTATAATTTTCTGAAAACTTAAATTTTTGAATTAACTCACTTTTCTCAAAAAGAGCAATTTTTAATAAAGAATTTCCAACATCTAGAACAAGATTCACTATAAATTAATTTAATATCAAAAATAAAGAAGATTTTTTAAATGATTTTTTGGTTCTCTAATAAAAGAATATATATTTGCTCTTGCAAAAAAAGCACTGGTACCTTAGCTCAGTTGGTAGAGCAAAGGACTGAAAATCCTTGTGTCCCTGGTTCGATTCCTGGAGGTACCACTTGTAAAATCCCTAACTCGTTGAAAATCAATAAGTTAGGGATTATTTTTTGTCCTAAACTGAAAAGGAGAACACAATAGAGAACAATATATTGGTTCATTTTTGTATATTGGGTATCTCATAGAGAACACAAAAAATGAGTATTTTCTATAAACTTGGACGAAAAAAAAGGAGTGATTTATATATCGATACGGAGGAACTACCCGTAATGATAGTCTATGTGTTTAAAGGAAAACGATTCTCATTTACTACGGGGGTTCGTGTTAAAATCAAAGATTGGGACGAGGATTGGAGAAAGAAAAGAACAAATGAACCTATTCTCCCTTCAGATAAGGATTTCAAAGTAAAAAATACTCTTCTCCTTCAAGAGTGGAAAGGACTAAAAGACATTATTTATGAACTCCGAAAATCAGACAAGATACCTTCTGCTGAACTCGTTAAATCTCACCACAGAAACAAAGTAGTCATCCGAAAGACAGTTTCTTCAAAAGAAATACTCTTTGAGATACTCTTTGATAAATATGCTAAGTGGGTAGGTTCTTCTGACTACTTCATCGAAACAAGAAACTCGGTCTCCTATGTAAGAAGTCTTATTGGTTCTATAAAAGACATCCAACGGTATACCAAAGAACATCAGGTTAAAGTAGGGTATAAACTTTTACCACCTGATATTGATAAAGACTTTACCAACGGTTTAGTAAAATACTGTGATGGAAGAGGACTTCAACCATCGACTATTCAGAAGAGGTTAAAAACTCTTGTCAGTTTTACTAAATGGTTAGAAGAAAATCATAGTATTCGTTTGGTAGTTCCTAAACCAAAAAGAACACAAGAAAGAGATAAAGAGATAGTTTGGTTCACTAATGATGAAATCATTAAACTTTGGGAGTTCAAGGATTTTGATATTTCAAATCCTGACCACGAACTAAATTTTTTGAAAAACGATAAGCCTATTGAATACTTATACTCAAAAGGCAAACCCAACCCAAATACAAACGAACAAAAAGAGATTAAGTTTACTACCTACGAGGTATATAAGGATATGATACTTTTCTTGTGTGGAACAGGATTAAGGTATATCGATATGGTTAATCTTAACATTGAGAACTTTAGAGAACTCGAGAAAAGGGATAAATCAAAAAAGAAGGGAGAGTTTATCAAAGGAGAGTTTGTATTAGTTCCTCAAAAAACAGGGAGAACCGTTCGGATACCGAACACACCTTTAACTTGGGAGATTTACAAGAAATATTCAAGTGGACGAGCTGTAGGTATGAAACTGTTCCCAAAGACTAAGTTTGGGAATATTGTTCCCAATCAAAAGTTCAACAAACACATCAAAGAAATCTGTAGAATAGTCGGGTTAAATAGACCCATTCAAAAACCTGTATACGATTGGAATAATAAGGTAGTTGATGGGACAGATAGAACCTACCAACTGTGGGAAGTGGTAACATCGCATATTGGCCGAAGAACGATGATTAGAACCTATATTGATGTTGGGTATGATAGAAGAACGCTTATGAGTATTACAGGCCATAAAAACTACAAAACTCTTGATGTTTACTATGAATCAACCGAACAAGACAGATTCAAGTTTAACAACCTCCTTCACACTAATCTTGTTCAGAAAAAATCTGAAGAACCTGAGTTAGATGAGAAGGACAAACTCTTCCAACTTTACAAAGAGGGTCACCTTTCTTGGGAACAGTTAGGACAGCTTCTGAACAAATAATATCCTTCTCTTTTCTATCGTTTTCTCCAACTCCGTAATACTTATACTCAGAACACCTCGTTCTACTGAGTTGTAGGTTACTCTAAGACATACTTAATCTACCGAGATACTACACCTGACACAGGGGGAAGTTCCCGATAATGGTCAACACTCACCGATAGGTAAAACCAACCATTAGTGTTCAAAAGGAAAAAAGGTCTGAACTCGTTAATATACAGATAGGAGGAATCGTTGTTGGAGTGCTTGTTAGATTCATCTGAAAAATGGAAAAAGTTTCAAAAAAGGAGTTTCTCCTTAATGGACTCTTTATATCCTGTTGTGAAGTAGTTCAAAAGTTCAAACAACTGAAAAAGTTTGAATAAAAGATTTTTAACCCTTCACTTAAAGTTCGAGGTTGATACTATTTATTAAAAACTGAAAGAAGATGAAACAATCAAAACTGAATCCTGAAGATTTACAATGGATTAAAGACAACCCTAAAGAGTTTGCACAAGAACTCATAAAGACTTCAGAACTCGTCAAGAACTTCTCTCACTTACTTGAACCCTATCGAGTAAATGGACAGAGAAAAGAATACAAGAAACGATTTAAAGAACTACTAAAAAAAGAAAGAGAAAAACATGGAAGAACGAATCACTAAACAAGAACTAATGAAACTCTACGGAGTAGATAGAGTAACTATCGAAGAGTGGAGAAAGAACTTAGGATTACCACTAATCAGAATATCCTCTCATTCAAAGTATATCAGAAAAGGGGATTTGATTGAATGGGAGAACAGTTTGATAGGGAGTAGTTGTAAAGTTGATTCAGAACTGTAGAGTATATCAAATTGAATTGAGTTCAAGTTTTGATGGACTAACTGTGTGCAATTGAACCCTATCTGTCTATCACTGATTCAAAAAGTGTTCTTTGTTTGAATGGTAAAAGACTATTCACTCTTGGATAAGTAATCTAACCATTCCATTGGTGTATAGGTTTCCTGACTCTCTATCCACTTCACATACTCTTCACCTTTGATTCGTTCAAACTCCTCTCTGAACCTCTTTCTTTTTTCTTTAGTCATACCTCTACAGACATGTTCTTCCTAATCTTCGTAATGGTATTAAGAGATAACCCAACAAGTTTAGACACCTCTACTCCACTCATCCCTTTATTCAGATATTGAATTGCCATCCTACTCTTTGGTTTGGATAGGAACTTCAAACGGTCTTCTTTAGTATTCTGTTTTCTACCTGAATATTTGTGAGGATAAAGTTTCTTGGTGAGTTCAATCCCTTGTATTTGTCTTTTCTTAATCAAAGACTTTTCATACTGTCCAACACTTCCTAAAATAGAGAGAAGTAGTTTAGAGAATAGGTCTTCTTCACCCTTATCATTGAAGTTCTGAAAGTAAGGTTCTCTACACACTACCCTAACACCCATTTTGGTAAGTTCTTCATACTCTTCCAAAATGTTTTTCAGATTCCTACCCATTCTATCCACCTGATGGAACTCAATGTGAGTAATCGTTCCATTATCTACCAACTTTCGGAGTTTAGATGCTTGTGGTCTTTCCCACAGAGGAATATCCCCATCACACTTATCAATGATAACTTTATCAAAGTGTTCAATGTTTTGAATCTGTCTTAATTCAGATTGGTCTTCAGTAGAAACACGAGAGATGAATACTTTCATTTTCGTAATATTAGGGTTAATATTTCAACACCCTTAAATTACGAATAAATTACAATATAACAAAGAAAAACCCCGTAAATACAGGGGTTTCACCATCGTAAAATCAAGTATAACCTAAAATTGGGAAGGAGGTTTCTTGTAAGTGAGAAAACTATCTTTCCCTAAACCCCTATCGGGGTGGTTTTTATATCGAGGTCAATTTTTTCTCCATATGGAAAATTAATTGGTTCAAACCCAATAAGGGGAGCAAGTAAAATGATAAAACCGTTATACTGTTATAGTGTATCGGTTTTTTTTTATTTTTGAAAAAATCTCAATTTCTCTAAAAGTTTGAATCAAACGCTCTTCAAAATTGACAAAATGGATTGTCCTTCAGAGGAGAATCTCATCCGTATGAAGTTTGAAGGATTATCTCAAATAAAACACTTGAAGTTTGATTTAAACCGAAGAGAACTAACGATTTTTCATGAAAACAATATAAATGAGATTGAGGAAAGTCTCAAACATCTAAATCTCGGTCATAAGAAACTTTACACCAAAAAAACTGACCGAATATCCTTTGATCAAAACGACAATAATCAGAGAAGGGTACTATGGTCAGTACTTATAATTAATCTTGTTTTTTTCATTCTCGAGATGAGTTATGGGCTTTTTTCGAAGTCGATGGGATTAGTAGCCGATAGCTTAGACATGCTCGCGGATAGTTTTGTTTACGCAATCAGCTTAATCGCCGTTGGAAAATCATTGTTTTATAAAAAAGCAATATCCAAAATTGCTGGTTATTTTCAAATCGTTCTAGCTTTAATTGGGCTTGGCGAGGTAATTAGAAGAATTATTTATCCCGTAGAGTTTCCAAATTATCTAATAATGATCATAATCTCAATTTTCGCATTAATCGGAAATGGAATTTGCCTATATCTCCTCCAAAAGTCAAGAGACAAGGAAGAAGCACATATGAAAGCAAGTCTCATTTTCACCTCAAATGATGTCGTAATTAATTTAGGGGTGATTTTAGCGGGAATATTGGTATATTGGCTAAACTCGAACATGCCTGACCTGATTATCGGTACAATCGTATTCATTATTGTCTCAAAAGGAGCTTTTAGAATTCTTAGCCTGAGTAAAAAATAAAGTCACAAATAGACTAAGTCGCGCTGCAACTTTGAATAATAGGGGGAGAGGAAACAATCTACTAATACCTCTTCAAATCATACCCCACAAATCTCCTATTCACCTCATCACAAACCCTCCCAACGGTTCCACTACCCATAAAAGGGTCTAATACTAAATCAAACTCTTTGGAAGTTTGAAGAATAGGAAGTAAAACAATCTGTTGAGGGAAAGGAGCAGGGTGTTCTCCTTCTAAATTAAGTTTTTGATTTGCAACCGCACTTCTCACAATATCCTCATTCCAATAATCTCCCATGTTCTTCCCTTTCGTATTGGGAATATACGGAGATACTGAATCTGAGTATTCACCATTTACACTTCGATGTCTTGGTGGAAGAGATGGTTTGGTTTTATCAGAGAGTGGTGCAAGGGTTGGATAGTAATCATACTCCATTGTCTTCACAAAATGGAAGATGTATTCGTAAGATGGGGTTAGGTTGGATTTGGAAGAAGAAGGTTTAGGATTGGTCTTTGACCAAATGATGGTATTTCGGAGTATCCAACCTTGTTCTTTCAAACTTTCTGAAACTTTGAATGGAATGTTTTGAAGACATCCGTTTAAAAAGGTATCTCCAATGTTTAGAAAGAATGAACCTCTTTCATTCAACACCCTGTAACACTCTTTAAGGTGATTTGAGAGGTTTTCTACAAACTCATGAGGATTGGGTTCATTTCCTAACCCACCTCCCTCTAAATAGGTTCTTTTATTCCAATAGGGAGGTGAAGTGAAGATGGTTTGAACTTCTCCATCTTTGAGTTCAGACATATCATGGGATGATTTCTGATAAAACCTCCATTTAGATTTGGTAACCGATGAGGTGGAATCGTTCCTATCTAATCCTTCTCTACTCTCTTTCTCTTTGGTTTCCCTTTGAATCTGAAGATACGATTGATTGATGGTTAGGATTCCTTTATCAATGAGTTCAATATGGTCTTCGTTGTGCTTTCTAATGAATAGAAGTTTACCGAGTTGAGAAGACTTTACACCTAACTCTTCTGCAATCTTATCTCTTCGATTATACCCTTTTTCAAGATTGTTCGTCCGAACATTCTTAAACTTTCCTCTTTTGTTTTCGTAAAACCTCTCAATCACATCATACTCTCTCAGAACTTCTTGAGTGGTCTTGATTCGTTGTTTGTTGAAGTGAACGAGGTATAGTTCGGTTTCTTCATCATCAACCTCCTTAATATCCACCTCAACCTCTTCCCAACCTAACTCTTTGATACACTCAAATCTTCGGTGACCTGAAAGAATCTGATTTAACTGATTAAGGATTAGGGGTTGAAGTAAACCAACTGTTTGAAGTGAACTCTTCAAATCATCCAAATCAGAGAGTGAGTAGATTTCTCTATTCTTTGGGTGGGGGGTTATTTTGTCAATGGAGAGTTTCACTTGAACAATCTATTTAAAATATTATAAAATTGCAAGGTGAAAATATTCTAAATGTTCTCCATAAAAACATGTTCTTAAAAGTGAACACTTGGTGTTCTCAAATGGGACTATTTTGTTCTAAAAATGAACACAAAAAATATATAATTACTTGATAATCAATATTTTAATGTATTGGTTCGATTCCTGGAGGTACCACAAAAGTCTCTATTTAATAGAGACTTTTTGCTTTTTTACAGTTAAGTTATAAGATTTCCTTTTTCATCCCACTGAGCAATGTCGTTTCTTTTTGATTGATCTATAAACTTATCGAGCCAATTCTTGTCATACTCAAGGTTATATTGATCAAGAACATCCTGTGGAACACCATCCCAAATATTAGGGGAGTTACCCTTATATCCTAATTCTTTTATCCCTACTTCTGAAGTAAAATATCCTGTCATGGTCAAATTTCTTACTAAATTAAACCATTGAACAGGTTGAGGATAATCATCAATACTTTTATTTGGATCATAATATGCTATTTCATCCAAAATTTCTTTTTGCTGAGACATTTCACAATCAACAAATACGTTATTAAATCTTTTTTTAGACTCCGAATCAATCCATATTAGTCCTTGCCTCAAAGGTTCTTTATATGAGGGGATATCTTTTGCCATAAATTCGATTAACTGTACTACTTCAGCATCTCTAATATTTCCAAATTCATTTGGAGGAAGAATAAGGTTACATAGTTTATCAAAAGTGAATAATTCATAATTTGTAAAATATTTTTCAGCAAATAGTTTATCGTCATAAAGTTTTTCCTCAGGGGTCCTTCCGTATTCATATCTTGTTAATGATCTCTTTATTTTTTCTCTAGAAATACCATAGCATCCTTCCAGTAAAAGACCAGCACCTATAGATGCAAAGGTTATAGTTTTAATTGAATCTCTTCTGTTCATATTAAAAATTTTGTTTTTTAAATTCTTCTATAATTTTTTCAGATGATCTCATAGCTAAAGCAAGAATAGTCCAAGTTGGATTTTTATCTGCCTGTGAAACAAAAGGCCCAGCATCAACTACAAATACATTTGATACATCATGTAACTGTTCAAATTCGTTTACAACTGAGTCTTTAGGGTTTGAACCCATTCTTGTAGTACCAACTTCATGAATGATTTGCCCTGGCTTTGTTAAGCCATAATTGGCTTCTTTTCCAGGTTTCCCCCACAACGGTATAGCTCCCATGTTATGAATAATTTCCTCAAAAGTGTCCTGCATATGCTTTGCTTGTTTAATTTCGTTGTCTGTCCACTTATAGTTAAATCTAAGTACAGGTACGCCATATTTATCAACCTTATTGGGATCAATCTCACAATAATTTGTTTTTTGAGCGATAGACTCTCCTCTTCCTGAAAGGCCAATAGTAGACCCATAATATTTTTTCATGTCATCTCTTAAACTATTACCATACCCACCAGCCTTGTTTATTCCAAAAAATTTATTAAAACTGTTTACATTAAATCCTGTTCCATAAGATGGAGCACCCAATCCACCCCAAACTTCTATGTGATATCCACGAGCAAAATCTAGATTTTTATTGTCAAGCCACCAAGGAGAATACACATGCATACCACCAACTCCGTCTTCATTATATGTTTTTCTATTGATTAATTGAGGAATAAACGCCATCATGTCTCCACCAGTTGAATCGTGTAAATAACGACCAACTAAATCAGAACTGTTTCCTAAACCATTTGGATGTTGTTTTGATTTTGAATTGAGTAGAATCCTAGCAGAGCTACATGCAGAAGCAGCAAGAACAACCACTTTACCCTTAAGTTTATATTCAGTATTATCTTCTTTGTCAATAAAGGAAACACCTGTTGCTTTTCCTTCATTGTTAGTAGTAACAGTTCGAACCATTGAATTGACAAATAAATCAATTTGTCCACCAGATTTTTGGGCTGGAAAAATCAGACATGATCCTGATGAAAAATCTGCGTAAACATTACAGCTTCTTGCGCAACCATTACAATAAAAACAAACTCCTCTATCATTATTCAATCTTTTAGTAAGTACAGATAATCTTGATGGCATTACTTTCACGTTACTTTTTCTAGCTGCATTTACATAAAATAGTTCATGAAGTCTTGGTTTTGGTGGTGGTAAGAAAAACCCATCAGGCTCATTGTAAATATTTTCTTTGGTTCCAAAAACACCAATCAATTTGTCAACTTTATCATAGTAAGGTTTGATATCATCATATCCAATAGGCCAATCCTCACCTAAACCATCAATGGATTTCTTTTTAAAATCATTAGGTCCAAATCTTAAAGAAATCCTTCCCCAATGATTTGTTCTTCCACCAAGCATTCTGGATCTAAACCATCTAAAATCAGTGTCGTCATTTTGACTGTACGGTTCTCCATCAATATCCCATCCACCATAGGCTTGGTCATAATCACCAAAAAAACGTGTAGTTCCCGCACCTCTTCTAGGAGAATGATAAGCGGGTTTTAATTGCGTCATTTGCTCTGGGTTTGCTGGGTCGTAGTAAGGACCTGCTTCAACTACAGCAACAGAAAGTCCTGCTTCAGAAAGTACTTTTGTAGCCATTCCACCTCCAGCACCCGAACCAACTATTATTACATCATATTCTTTTGAGCTTTGTTTTATTTGCATTATTTGAGCTTTGTTTTGATTACTTAATTTATAGTTCTAATATTTTTATGTTTCTAAAAGAAATCACACCAGGGTGATCTTGAATACTAATTTTTCCTGTTTTGAACTTTCCGAAGTCACAGTTTTGCCAAGGTTTTTCATCACAATTATTAAATTTAGTTGGCTCAACCATTGCATCCCACTCATCACCACTTAAAGGGAACTCAACAATTTTTGTGCCATTATGAACAACTATTCCTTTGTTTACATTGTGATTAATTGTTATATCGTATGAATTCCATTCTCCAGCAGGATTTGTCACCCATTCAGATGGTGCGACCATGCCATATAATGCGCCAGCTTGGATTAACGGAGGATCAGGATTTGCAGGATCTAAAATTTGTATTTCAGGACCTGTTACATATGGAAATTCATACTTCTCATCTTCTTTTACGCCCCAGAAAAAGCCACTATTAGATCCTGGACTAACTTTCCATTCTAGATGAATTTTGAAATTTGTGTACTCTTTATCACTAACCAAACTTTTATCCCCTTCTCCTGATGCGTTTGCAGATGTAAAAGTCAAAACACCGTCTTTAATGTCCCAACCTGTTTTTTTTCCATTGTCTTGATAGTAATGCCAACCATCCATAGAATTTGGTTGAATCAAAGAGACCCACTCGTTATCATAAGCAGCATTTATTTTAGTCATAGGAATCGAGTCAACCTTATCTTTATTTTGGGTAGTATTGTTACACGACAAAATCAAAACAGTTGTGAGTATTAATATTATTTTTTTCATGATTTAATTGTTTTTAATTTAAGACTT